>JAUSDQ010000147.1 GCA_030650525.1 Sulfuricaulis sp. | reverse complement strand
TTGAATCCGCTGGGCGGCGGCCCTTCCGATCCGTATCTGATTAACCCAACTGACACCCCGCCCACTGGCTGCAATCCCGCGCATTCAAGCGCCAACTTTACCGCGCCCTTCCTGTGCGGCGGAAACAGCGCCGTCATTACTAGCGGCGTAGGTCAGGTGTATACCAACACCGGTTTGACGGCCGCTTTGGCAGAATCGCTCAATTCACGTTTCGACTCCTATCAACCCTCTGGCAAGTGCATCGCCGCATCTGCTCCACCGGATACGAACATCAAGGAATACCCCTGCAAGGGTCCTAGCAGCGACCCGCGATGCGTCACTGACAACACCGTCCCACCCACTGTTCCCCTTGCACTACCCAGAAGCTGGATGGAGCCGGGCGGCACAGATAGCCTTCCTAGCCGGCAGTACGTGCAGATAAGCAAGGCACCTGGCGAAGACCCACTCAACCCCAATAACCCGGCTATCCCCCTCAAACAACCGAACTATCAATTGCCCACAGTCGGCCTGATTCCCGCACCGACCACTGCATATGCTCAGTTAGCGGGTTATGGCGTCCTGTGGTCCTATGGCCCGGCGTACCAGGCGGATGGCAGTGCACCCCCGAATGCCGGCACGGCGTTCACACCGCAACAGGCGAACCTGAACCCGATGTACAACACGACCGCGATTAACAACTTTGATACGGCCAACTATCCGGCGACGGCAGGTAGCGGCTTTCCGGCCGGCACGCCAGCTGCGCCTTACAACCAGACCAGCGGCAATTACTTTCGGGCCCCACCAACTCATCCGCCGGGCGTGCGCAATCGCCGCATCCTCAATCTCGTCCTGGTAGATTGCCGCACACCTGCGGTCGGGTCGGCCTCTTGCGGTCTGATGGATGCGGTCGGCGTCGGTAAATTCTTCATGCAGACGAAAGCCGACTTTACTTCAAGCCCTAAACGTCTGGACCTCGAGTTTGCCGGGCTGATTACGCCGGTGCCAACGTCCGAAATCAAACTGTATCGGTGAACGACATGCGC
>JAUSDQ010000144.1 GCA_030650525.1 Sulfuricaulis sp. | reverse complement strand
CCGGCGAGTTGGCGAGCGCCCGGTGGGGCGAGGAACGCAAGGGGGTTTCGCGCGCTCCGGGGTGTCCTTTCTTTTGGTAACTTTTCTTTGGACAAGCAAAGAAAAGTTACCTGCTGTGGGTCAGCCACCCACAAGTAGCTGTTGAGATCGCGCGCAAGGCGCGCGATACCATTCAAAACCCTGGATTCCCGCCTTCGCGGGAATGACGGCATTAAAGACTCAGCCATTCACCCCTCATCCTAACCTTCTCCCGCAAGGGGAGAAGGGATAAAAAAACTACTTCAACGCCGCCAGCGCAGCGTCATAATTCGGTTCCTGCTTGATCTCCGGCACCAACTCGGTATGCACCACCTTGTTGTTCTCATCGATCACGACGATGGCGCGCGCGGTGATGCCGGCGAGCGGGCCATCGGTGATCAGCACGCCGTAATCCTTGGCGAAATGCCGGTCGCGCATCATCGACAGCGACTTCACCTTGTCGGTGTTCTCGGCGGCGCAGAAGCGCTTCATCGCAAACGGCAGATCGGCGGAGACGATCAGCATCACCGTGTTCGGGTGCTTGGCGGCCTGTTCGTTGAATTTCTTGGTCGAGAGCGCGCAAGTCGGCGTGTCGAGGCTCGGCACAATGTTCAACAGCTTCTTCTTGCCCTTGAAATCGGCGAGTGACAGGTCCTTGAGGTCGGCGTCCGTGAGTTTGAAATCCGGCGCGGGGCTGCCGACCTTGGGCAGGTCGCCATTGGTGTTGATGGGATTGCCGGCGAGTGTGATCTTGGCCATGGTCGTGTCTCCTCAGAATTAAACGTTGGGGTTTGTTTTGACGGCGCACGGCGGGTCCAGCCGGCGCTTGCTCACGATGCGTTCCAGATGGAACGCATATTGCTCGATGTCTTGCTGCGTGCGTGTTTCCGTGGCGCACACCAGCAGCGATTGCCCAAGATGCGGGTAATGTTCGGTCAGATCGTAGCCGCCGAGTATGCCCTGGGCCTCGAGTGCACGCAGCGTCTCCGACACCGGCACATCGAGACACAGCACTACCTCGTGGAACACTGGATGGTTGAACACGCGCGTCACGCCCTTGATGGCTGTGAGTTTTTCGATCAGTGCCAGGGTGTTGGCATGGCAAGCCCGCGCGACGCGCTCCAATCCCTCCGGCCCCAGCAGCGCCATATAAATCGTGGAGGCCGTCACCACCAGACCCTGGTTGGTGCAGATGTTCGAGGTCGCCTTGGAGCGGCGGATATGCTGCTCGCGTGCCTGCAGCGTCAGCGTAAATCCCGGCTTGCCGTCCTTATCGACCGTGCGCCCGATGATGCGTCCCGGCATCTGCCGCACCAGCGCCTGTTTGCAGCACATGAAGCCATAGTAAGGTCCGCCGGAAGACAGCGGCGCGCCCAGCGGCTGGCCTTCGCCCACCGCGATGTCCGCGCCCTTCGCGCCCCATTCGCCCGGCGGCGTCAGCAGCGCCAGCGCCGTGGGGTTCACGAGCCCGATGGCGAGCATGCCGTGCGCATGCGCCCAGTCGGTCAGCGCGTCCACCTCTTCCAGCACGCCGAAGAAATTGGGCTGCGGTATCACGAGCGCGGCGAACTCGCCGCCTTCGTACATTTTGAGCGATTCCGGAATGGTGTGTCCACCTTCCGTGCAATGCGGAATCTCCACGAGTTCGATGTTCTGGTTCGTGACAATCGCGCGCACCACGCGCCGGTAAATCGGATGCACCGTGCTCGGCATCAGGATCTTGCGTGCTTTTTTGTGCGCGCGCACCGCCATCAGCACCGCCTCGGCCAGCGCCGAAGCGC
>JAUSDQ010000195.1 GCA_030650525.1 Sulfuricaulis sp. | reverse complement strand
TCCTTGAATTCCGAGACGCGGATGCGGCCGTTGATCATACGCGACTCGCGGCTCTCCACCTTCTTCAGCTTGTCCCAGAACGCCTGCCGCAGATCGAAGTCCGCCGCGATGGCGGTGCCGAGCAGCAGAATGTACAGATCGGCGCATTCCTCGGCGAGCCGTTCCCGGTTCTTGCCCTTGGTCACGCAGGCCGAGATCTCGCCCAGTTCCTCGGTCATGAGCGCCACGCGATAGGTCAACTCTTCGCCGCCGGTTTCGCGAAAGCGGTGCTTGTCGTGAAACGCCTGCACCGCCGCGAGCATGTCCTGATAGGAATCCGGATTCATAGGCGACCTCGAAGAATAGACAGGATTAACAGGATTGAATCCTAAATTATTCTTTTATTTTAATCCTGTTAATCCTGAAAAATCCTGTTAATCCTGTGAATTCTTAATTTTGTAACCGCGAGATATCCGCGACATTCAGAAACAGCTTGCTCAGACGGTTGAGCAGCGCGAGCCGATTATTGCGCAACATATTGTCGTCCGCCATCACCATCACCTTGTCGAAAAACTCATCCACCGCCGGGCGCAGCCCGGCCAGGCGCTTGAGCGTCTCGGTATAATTACCCGATTTCAACAGCGGCGCCACTTGTCCCTCCAGCACCTGCACCGCCTCGGAGAGTTGGCGTTCCGCCGCTTCAATCAGCAGGGCGGCATCGACGGCCGCCGCTGGCGTGCCACCGGCCTGACGCAGAATGTTGCGAATGCGCTTGTTGGCCACGGCCAGCGCCTGGGCCGCGGGCAAGGCCCGAAATTCCCTGATCGCCTTCAGACGCGGCAGCACCTGGTCCAGACGCGTGGGCGCCAGCGACACCACGGCATCGATCTCGTCCGGCTCAAAACCTTTTTCCTTGAGATAAGGTTTCAGGCGCTCAAGCATGAAGCCATGCAGATCCTGGGCCACGCCCTCGGCGATGACACCGTTCGGAAACTGGCTGCGGGCCCGCGACAGCAGATCGACCACGTCGAGCGGTAAGGATTTTTCCACGAGGATACGCACGATCCCCAGGGCCGCGCGCCGCAGGCCGAACGGGTCTTTTTCCCCCGTCGGTACCAGACCGATGCCGTAAATACCCACCAGCGTGTCCAGCTTGTCCGCCAACGCCACGCATAGCGCGATCGGGCTCTTCGGCAGTTCCCCGCCCGCAGTGCGCGGAAAATAATGCTGCTCGATCGCATCGGCCACCTCGGAGGGCTCATAATCATGACGCGCATAGTAGCGCCCCATGGTGCCCTGAAGTTCCGGGAACTCGCCCACCATTTCGGTAAGCAGATCCGCTTTGCATAAGCGCGCGGCGCGCTCGGCATAGGCCATGTCGGCCTTGATCAGCTGGGCGATCTTGCCGGCGGTTTTTCCCAAGCGCTGCACGCGTTCAAGCTGGCTACCCAGTTTGTTGTGGTACACCACGTTCGCCAGCCGCTCCACGCGTTCGGCAAGTTTTGTCTTGCGGTCCTGATCGTAGAAAAACTTGGCGTCCGCCAGCCGTGCGCGCAGCACCCGTTCATTACCGTGAACGATCTCCTTGGAACTGGACGCCTGCATGTTGCTGACAAACAGAAAGCGGGGTAACAGCGTTCCCTGCGCGTCCACGAGCGGGAAATATTTCTGGTGCTGTTGCATGCTGATGATCAGACATTCCATCGGCACCTCGAGGAAGGCCTTGTCGAAGCTGCCCGCCAGCACCACCGGATGTTCCACGAGGCTGGTCACCTCGTCGACCAGCTCGGCGGTCTTGCCCAAATTCCAACGCGCGCCCGGGGCCTGCTTTTTTGCCGCCGCGTCCAAGGCCTTAGTGATGGCGTTACGTCGCGTCTCGAAGCAGGCGTACACCTGGCCTTGCTGTTTCAGAATTTTTTCGTAATCCTTGGCATGACCGATGGTGATAACGCCGCCGCTCAGGAAACGGTGGCCGCGGGTCTTGTTGCTGCTTTTCAGCCCCAGCACCGTCCCCGGTATGATATTGCGTCCATGCAGCAGCACCACGCCGTGCACCGGACGCACGAACTGCGCCTCGCCACTGCCCCAGCGCATGAGTTTCGGCACCGGCAATTTCTTCAGCGCCGCTTCGACAATCGCCGCGAGGTGCCGCTTCAACAGCTCGCCTTTCTGTTTGGTGCAATAAACAAAATACTCGCCCTTCTCGCCGGCGCGTTTTTCCAGTTTTTTGATATCCACCCCGCAGGATTTGGCGAAACCCAGCAGCGCCGCCGTCGGCTTGCCGGCGGCATCCAACCCGGCCGCCACCGCCGGGCCTTTGCGTTCGACCAGGCGATCCGGCTGCTTTTCAAGGACGCTGGAGATCACGACCGCCAATCGCCGTGGCGTGGCATACGGCCGCGACTCGGCGTCAGCCGCCAGAAAATTCTTTTCCTTAAGCCCCTCATAGAGACTACGGCAGAATACCTCCATCAGCCGTGACAACGCCTTGGGTGGCAGTTCTTCGGTCAGCAGCTCGACCAGCAATGGCTCGGCCATGATCACTTTGCCTTTTTCTGTTTGAGCAGGGGGAACCCCAGACGCTCGCGCGATTCGTAATATCTTTGCGCCACCAAACGCGCCAGCTGGCGCACGCGCCCGATGTAGGCCGCGCGCTCGGTGGTGGAGATGGCGCCGCGCGCATCGAGCAGGTTGAAGGTGTGCGAACACTTCATGACCATCTCGAAACCCGGCAACGGCAGGTTTGCCTCCATCAGGCGCTTGGCCTCGGATTCGTAGTCGTTGAACTGCTGAAACAGCCAGTTCACATTCGACTGTTCGAAGTTGTATTTCGACTGCTCGACCTCGTTCTGGTGATACACATCGCCGTAGTTCACGCCCGGGGTCCATACCAGATCGAAGACATTCTCGACGCCTTGCAGGTACATCGCCAGGCGCTCCAGGCCATAGGTAATCTCACCCAGCACCGGCTTGCAGGGCAGGCTGCCGACCTCCTGGAAATAGGTGAACTGCGTGACCTCCATGCCGTCCAGCCACACCTCCCAACCCAGCCCCCAGGCGCCGAGGGTGGGCGATTCCCAGTCGTCTTCGACGAACCGGATATCGTGTTTTTTCGTATCGATGCCGATGGCGCGCAGCGAATTGAGATACAGGTCCTGGATGTCATCGGGTGACGGCTTGAGGACGACTTGAAATTGGTAGTAATGCTGCAGACGATTCGGGTTTTCGCCGTAGCGCCCGTCCTTCGGTCGGCGCGAGGGCTGCACATAGGCCGCCTGCCACGGCTCGGGCCCGAGGGCGCGCAGAAATGTCGCGGTATGGAACGTGCCCGCGCCCATCTCCATGTCATAGGGTTGCAGAATGACGCAGCCCTGATGGGCCCAGTAGCGGGACAGCTCGAAGATAAGGTTCTGGAAGGTCACGAGTAGTTTATGCGGGGCGGCCTGCTTGTTTAGCCGCGATTATACCCCGCCCAGTGCACGGGTACACCGCGCGATTCAGAGCGGATTGGCCCGAATCGAACGGTCTTCCACCGGCGCCTGGCTCGCGTCTTCCACCGGTGGTGGTTCATGACTTTCTTCCACGGGCGGCGGTTCGACCGCAGGCGCGGCTTGCTCAGCCATCGGCGCGGGTTCGCTGATTTCGTTCCCGTTGTCCGGCGGCGGTGCGATCAGTTCGTAAGGCCGTTCTCTGACCGTGTCGGCGGCATCGCCGGGGTAACGTTCGAACAGGCTGACAAGTTTTTTCGAGCGTTTTTCAAAATACCGGGTACGGGTGGCCGGATTGTTTTTCACCGGACTGGGAAGCGTGGCCGCCAGATCCGCGGCCTGCGCCACCGACAACTGGTCGGGTGCCAGTCCCCAGTATGACTGGGCCGCGGCCCGGACGCCGTATATGCCCTGGCCAAATTGGGCGACGTTAAGATAAAGCTCGAGAATGCGGCGCTTGGTCAGATTGCGCTCCATGCCCCAGGTCAGGATCAGCTCATGCCACTTGCGCAGCGGGTTGCGTGACGGACTCAGAAACAGGTTCTTCACCGTCTGCTGCGAAATCGTGCTGGCCCCGAGAACAAAACGGCCTTCGTTGAGGTTGTAGTCCATCGCCTCCTTGAAGGCGATCAGATCGAATCCGCTGTGCTCGTAGAAACGGCTGTCCTCGGCCAGGATCACCGCGCGGATGAAGTGCTTGGGGACCACGGACAGGGGCACCGGCTGCCAGCGAAGCCGTGGCCATTCCTTGTGACCGGCCTGCTGTTTTTCGTATGCCACCATGAAGGCGGACTTGGGCACCGGCCCGGTGGCCAACTTCTTCCAGTCCGGCCATGTCAGTCCGAGGTAGAACAGGTCGGTAATTAAAAACAACAACAGCAAACGAAACGTCCAACGCAAAAAGCGTCCGGACCGCAGCAGTACTCCCTTGAAGCCGCGGTTACCGCGGCGCCGTTTCAGGAATAAATTGAACATTGATATCCGTTTTATGCCTACCGATCACGGCCGTGGCGCATATTTTAGCACGCCACCCGCGCACGACCGGACCGTACACCCTTTGCCGCGCCGCGCTCGTCACGGCAACATCTATTCGGGCCGAGGGGAGCCGGCGCCACGCTGTGCCAGTAGATCGGTATGCAACAATAGGGATAGACAGCCACATTGGTTTTCGTTAATGTCGGCGCCGTGCTTCGGGTATCGCCTGAATCGCCACGGAGGAAAATGCCGGTCCATTGAAGGCCGGTGTAACATAAACGGGCCCGCAAGGGCCCGTTTATGCTTGGTCCTTCCGCTCGCTGCCACCGGCACCCATTTCGCGGCACGTGCCGGAAGTCGCCGTTTGGGCTAGTATTTGCTCCCCCTGATTTATTATTGATGACGTTCCCCATGCCAACCCAGCCGCCACTCACGGCCGCTTCCATCGCCACCGCCAGCGTGGCACCGGCTTCCGGCACACCGCGAAAAGCGGTGGCGCTGATTTCGGGCGGACTGGATTCCATGCTCGCCGCCAAGGTCATGCTCGAACAGGGCATTCACGTCGAAGGTATCAACTTCTACACCGGCTTCTGCGTCGAGGGACACACGCACGCCATTCGCAACCACGAGCACGCCAAGCCGAAGCGCAACAACGCCCTGTGGACCGCGGAACAGCTCGGTATCAAGCTGCACATCATCGAGGTCATCGAGGAATACAAGGACGTCGTCATCAATCCCAAGCACGGCTACGGCGCCAATCTCAACCCCTGCCTCGACTGCAAGGGCTTCATGGTGCGCAAGGCGCGCGAGTGGATGGAAAAACACGGCTTCGATTTCATCATCACCGGCGAGGTGCTGGGCCAGCGTCCGATGAGCCAGCGGCGCGACACCCTGCCGGTGGTGGCGCGCGAGTCCGGCGCCTTCGACCGGCTGCTGCGGCCACTGTGCGCCAAGCTCCTGCCCGAGACCCTGCCCGAGCGCGAGGGTTGGGTCGATCGGAACAAATTGCTCGACTTCAACGGCCGCAGCCGTAAACCGCAGATGGCGCTGGCGGCACAGTACGGCTTCAAGGATTATGCCCAACCGGCCGGGGGCTGCTGCTTTCTCACCAACGAGCAGTACTCGCACAAGCTGGCAGACCTGTGGACCACGCGCGGCACCAAGCAGTACGATCTCGACGACATCATGCTGCTCAAGGTCGGCCGGCACCTGCGTCCGCGACCGAATTTCAAATTGATCGTCGGGCGCGACGACGGCGAGAACAACTTTCTCAACGGCTACCGCAAGCGCTTCACGCATCTCTATGCCACCAGTCACGAGGGACCGCTGGTGCTTATCGACGGCAGCGTGAGCGCGGGAGATCTCGAACTCGCCGCGCGCCTGACCGCACGCTTCGGCCAGGGGCGCGACGCCGAGTCGGTGACCCTGACCGTGACCGACATGCAGGGGGACAGCCGCGAACTCCGCGTCGCTCCGTTGCCGGCCAACGAGATCCCGCCGGAGTGGTATTTATGAATGACAGGACGAGCGAGCGCAGCGAGCATGGCTGAAATCTTATGACAAGACGAACGGAGCGAAGCGGAGTAGGACTACCAGTCATATGTCAGGACGAGCGAGCGCAGCGAGCAGGGATACATTGATGAGCCATTTTGTACTGGATGCGCGCTATCTGCTGTGCCCGATGCCCGTCATCCGCGCCCAAAACCGGATCGCTGAGCTCGCCCCTGGCGACACACTTGAAGTGCACGCCACCGACCCAGGAGCGCTACACGATATTCCCGCGTGGTGCCGTATCCACGGCCACGAGGTCCTCACCGTCACGCGCGAGAACGGCGAGGTTTCGGTGACCGTGCGCGTGGGGGCGGCATGAGCACCGCCCACGAGCATAACAATATCGACACCACGAACGCCGCGCGCTATGAGGCGAGCCGCCGCGTCACGCTGGTCAGCGTGATCTGGAACCTGGTGCTCACCGTTGTGCAGGTCGTTATCGGCCTTGTGGGCCATTCCCAGGCGCTGGTCGCCGACGGCATGCACACGCTTTCCGATTTCGTCACCGATTTTATGGTGCTGTTTGCGCTCAAGCACGGGAGAAAAGGCGCGGATGAGGAACATCCCTACGGTCACGCACGTATCGAGACTGCTGTGACCATGATTCTCGGTATCGTCCTGTTCGCTGTCGGCGTAGGTATCGCGGTAAACGCCGGCATACGCCTTTCCACGGCCACGGCCTTCGTCATCCCCTCCGCCATGACCTTGTGGATCGCGATCGTCACGCTCATCGCCAAGGAGGTGCTCTACCGCTACACGATGATCACCGCCAATCGCTACGACTCGAACATGTTGCGGGCCAATGCCTGGCACCATCGCTCCGATGCCCTGTCCTCGCTTATCGTGGCGGCCGGTATCGGCGGCAGCCTGCTGGGATTCGGATATCTGGATTCGGTCGCCGCCATCATCGTCGCGCTTATGGTCACCAAAGTCGGCGTTGATCTCGCCTGGCAATCGCTGCGGGAACTAATCGACACGGGGCTGGCCACCGATGACCTCGAGTCCATCCGTAAGGTCATTCTTTCGACCAGCGGGGTAAAAGCGCTGCATCTGCTGCGCACACGACGCGTGGGCGCGCAGGCGCTTGCCGATGTGCACATCATCGTGGATGATCGCCTGAGCGTCTCCGAAGGGCATCAGATCAGCGAAACGGTGCGCGCCAGGCTCATTAAAGAAATTGCGCCATTGGCCGATGTGATGGTGCACATCGACACCGAAGAAGACGTCAGCAGGCCGAGCTGCGCCGAATTGCCGCTACGCGATGAAGTCCAGAAACGGTTGGACAACTATTTTCGTGCCATACCCGAGGCGCGTCAGATTGAGCACACCACGCTGCATTATCTGAATGGGCGTATCGATATCGAGCTGATGCTGCCCCTTAGCGCTGTCGCCGACGCCGCCGCCGCGTCGCAATTGGCGCAAACTTTTGCCAAGGCCGTCAAAGCCGATCAGATCTTTGGTGAGGTGGATGTGCATTTCCACTAATGCACTTATTTAGTGCACTTCTAGAAATTTATGCACTAAATTAGAGCAAATAGACGTGATATTCGAATCAGTAATTTTATAAGCAATTGATTTATTTATATTTTTTGTCTGGCATATTTCGTGCAAAAATACACACCCAATTTACCGCTGCGCGCGCAGCATACCTAAAATTCCCGAGGAGGAATCCCGATGTCGTCCGGTACCGATGTTATCAAAATGCTCAGTGACAAGAAGGTCAAGTTTGTTGACTTTCGCTTTACCGACACCAAAGGCAAGGAACAGCACGTTTCCGTCCCGGCCAGCACCGTTGATACTGACCTCTTCGAACACGGCAAGATGTTCGATGGCTCGTCGATCGCCGGCTGGAAGGGCATCCAGGAATCCGACATGATCCTGATGCCGGAAGCCGCGACCGCGGTCATGGACCCGTTCATGGAGGAACCCACGCTGATCCTGCGCTGCGATGTCATTGAGCCCAATACCATGCAGGGCTACGACCGTTGCCCGCGTTCGCTCGCCAAGCGCGGCGAAGCCTACCTGAAGAGCACCGGCATCGCCGACACGGCGTTCTTCGGTCCCGAGGCCGAATTTTTCATTCTCGACGACGTGCGCTGGGGCGCCGACATGAGCGGCTGCTTTGTGAAGATCGATTCAGAAGAGGCCTCCTGGAATACCGAGAAGGTGTATGAGGGCGGCAACCTCGGCCACCGTCCCGGCATCAAAGGCGGTTATTTCCCGGTGCCGCCGGTGGACTCGCAACAGGACATCCGCTCGGCCATGTGCCTCGCCATGGAAGAGATGGGGCTCAAGATTGAAACCCATCACCACGAAGTCGCGACCGCCGGCCAGAACGAGATCGGCATGCTGTTCGGTACCCTGGTGAAGAAGGCCGATGAGCTGCAAATCTACAAATACTGCGTACATAACGTGGCGCACAGCTATGGCAAGACCTCGACGTTCATGCCCAAACCCATCGTCGGAGATAACGGCTCCGGCATGCACGTGCATCAGTCGCTCGCCAAGGACGGTAAGAATCTTTTCAGCGGCAACGAGTACGGCGGGCTGTCGCAGACCGCGCTGTTCTACATTGGCGGCATTATCAAACACGCGCGCGCGCTGAATGCCGTCACCAACTCGCTCACCAACTCCTACAAACGTCTGGTACCGGGTTTCGAAGCACCGGTCATGCTCGCCTACTCGGCGCGCAACCGCTCGGCCTCGATCCGCATTCCGTACGTGCCGAACCCGAAGGGCCGGCGCATTGAGGTGCGCTTCCCGGATG
Source organism: Sulfuricaulis sp. (assembly GCA_030650525.1). Taxonomy (GTDB): domain Bacteria; phylum Pseudomonadota; class Gammaproteobacteria; order Acidiferrobacterales; family Sulfurifustaceae; genus Sulfuricaulis. The sequence continues at coordinate 8,733 of JAUSDQ010000195.1, read as the reverse complement.
CCGGCAGCAATCCCTACCTCGCCTTTGCCGCCATGATGATGGCGGGCCTCGATGGCATTATGAACAAGATTCATCCGGGCGAAGCGATGGACAAGGACCTGTACGATTTGCCGGCGGAAGAGGCCAAGAAGATCCCGACCGTGTGTCACTCGCTCGATATGGCGCTTGAGGCACTCGACAAGGACCGTGCCTTCCTCAAGGCGGGTGGCGTTTTCACCGATGATGTCATCGACGCTTACATCGATCTCAAGATGCAGGAGGTCACGCGCCTGCGCATGACCACGCATCCGGTCGAATTCGATATGTATTACAGCGTTTAAGGGGCGCACACCCATAGCAACCACAAACGCCCCCAAGTCGGGGCGTTTGTTTTTTAACAGCGGCAGAATAATATCGCTTCATGCACCAAAACGGTGCATGATGGAATCTACGGAAATAAAGGCAGTCAACATCATTATTTTTAAGGAATTCTGGCCGGCGTGAATCATGCTTTCCCAAGCCTGAGAACCCCTGGCAGGTGGCCCATGCTCACAGGATCTGCTCAACGGATACTCGAAAATCTGGCGACGGCGGTACTGACGTTCGACGCCGACCTGCGCCTGACCAGCATCAATCCGGCGGGGGAAATGCTGTTCGAGGTCAGCGCCAAAAAAATTGTCGGTCGAAAACTTACCGAGCTGTTGCCGGAGTCACGGCGAATAGCAACAACCCTGCACCACATCCTGGAAAGTCGCCATCCCTTCACCGCGCGCGGTGTCGCGCTGAAGCTACCGGGAGCGAGAACCATCACCGTGGACTGCACCGTATCGCCACTCATCGATGACAACCCGGAAACCGCCCTGCTGCTCGAGCTCACGCAAGTTGACCGGCTGCTGCGTCTGGCGCGCGATGAAAGCATGCTCGACCGTCAGGCGGCCAACCGCGCCGTGATGCGCGGCCTGGCGCACGAAATCAAAAATCCACTCGGCGGTTTACGCGGCGCGGCCCAGCTCCTGGAGCGCGAGTTGCCCGACAAGTCGCTGCGGGAATACACCGGCATCATTATTCACGAAGCCGACCGTCTGCGTAACCTCGTGGACCGCATGATGGGCCCGCATCAGCCGCTGAAAAAGCAACCGGTCAACATCCACGAAATCCTGGAGCACGTGCGCCGGTTGATACTGGTGGAAGTGCCCGTCGGTCTCACCATCGAACGTGAATACGACCCGAGCCTGCCGGAATTCGCCGGCGAACCGGAGCAGCTCATCCAGGCGGTGCTTAACATCGTGCGCAATGCGGTCGAGGTCTTGGAGCAAAAAGGTCGCATTTATTTGCGCACCGGTATCGAGCGCAGCTTCACCGTCGGCCACAAGCGCCATCGCCTCGTGCTGCGCGCCGACATCGAAGACAACGGGCCCGGCGTCCCCGAAGAAATCCAGGAACATATTTTCTACCCGATGGTGACGGCCAAGGCCGGGGGTACGGGTCTCGGGTTATCCATCGCGCAGGACATCATCGCCAAACATGGCGGGTTGATCGAGTGCCGCAGCCGACCGGGGCAAACCGTGTTCAGTATTTACTTACCGCTGGAGAATGGCCATGGCTAGACAGGACATCGTGTGGGTCATCGACGATGACCGTTCCATCCGCTGGGTGCTGGAAAAGGCGCTCAGCCAGGCGGACATGAGCGTGAAATGCTTCGACTCCGCCAACGAAATCGCCGACCTGCTCGACCGGCAGCGGCCCGACGTGGTCATCTCCGACATCCGCATGCCGGGCGTGAGCGGCCTCGAGCTGCTTCAGACCATCCACGCCAAGGCGCCGGAAATTCCGGTGATTATCATCACGGCGTACACCGACCTGGAAAGCGCGGTCGCGTCCTATCGCGGCGGCGCCTTCGAATACCTGCCCAAGCCGTTTGACGTCGACGAAGCGGTGCGCCTGACCCGCCGTGCCATCGAACATCGCCGCCGGCAGAAAGTCGAAACCCCGAGCAACGACCGCACGCCGGAAATCATCGGCTCGGCGGCCTCCATGCAGGAAGTCTTCCGCGCCATCGGGCGCCTGTCGGGCTCGCATCTCAGCGTGCTCATCAACGGCGAATCCGGCACCGGTAAGGAACTGGTGGCCAGCGCCTTGCACAATCACAGCCCGCGCGCCGACAAACCCTTCATCGCTATCAACATCGCCGCGATCCCGAGCGAGCTGCTCGAATCCGAGCTTTTCGGCCACGAAAAGGGCGCGTTCACCGGCGCCACCCAGCAGCGTCAGGGACGGTTTGAACAGGCCAACGGCGGCACCTTGTTCCTCGATGAGATCGGCGACATGCCGCCCGCCCTGCAGACGCGGTTGCTGCGCGTGTTGCAGGACGGAAAGTTCTACCGCGTCGGCGGACACGAACAGGTGGAAACCAATGTGCGTATCGTTGCCGCCACCAACCAGAATCTGGAAAATCGCGTGAAGGAGGAGCGCTTCCGCGAGGACCTGTTCCACCGCCTGAACGTGATACGCATTCATCTGCCCCCGTTGCGGGAGCGGCGTGAGGACATTCCGGTGCTGGCGCGCCACTTCATGAAAAAATCCGCCGTGGAACTCGGTGTGGAGGCGAAGCAGCTGACGCCTCAGGCGGAGGAATACCTCAGCCGCCTGTCCTGGCCCGGCAACGTAAGACAATTGGAGAACACCTGCCGCTGGCTGACGGTGATGGCGCCCGGCCAGCAAATCCGCGTCGAGGATTTACCCCCGGAGCTGCTGGCCACCGACGATGACAACCACCGCGGGGCCGACTGGGAGGCCCGGCTTAAGAACATTGTCGAACAGCAATTGGCCCGTGGCGAGGATGAAATCTTTAAAAAAATCAACGACAGTTTTGAACGTATCCTGATCGAAGCCGCGCTCAAGCATACGAGTGGCCGCAAGCTGGATGCGGCGAAAAAACTGGGTTGGGGGCGCAACACCCTGACGCGCAAGATCAAGGACCTGGGACTCGGCGACTAACACGAGCCGCCGCGCTGTCTGTAGCTCAGTAAAGAAAAATTTACCGCGTCCCGATCCCCGGACGGTGGCGCGCGCCGTTGGGCGCGGCCACCGTCCAAAGAGCGGCATCCGCCCCGCCGCGCGCCGTGCTTCGCGGCAGTCTGGTTTTCATCATCTGCAGATAATCGGCACGGAACTTTCGCAGCAGATAATCGCGATAATCATTAGCCGCCAAATCCGACCACGCGGTTTTCTTCAGCGCCTCGCTTGCTTTTCTTGCCGCGTGAACCCTCTGCGGCGAAATGACCGCCTGGCCGCGCGTCATTCGTTCATAGCCATAATAATCCATGTGCGCTCCCGTCAGGGTCTCGATCAACTCGATTTCCTGCAGCGACATGGATTGCTTGAACTTATCGAGATTGGCCGCAATCGGGGCATGGCAATTCGATTCCCACAAGGCGGACAGCCCGGAGATGCGCTGCGCCTCCGGCGACTGAGACACATCCAGCATGGCGGGTAAAAATTCGATCCCAAAAAAAGCGCAGATCCGCCGCAATACTTGCTCTTGGTTGGATAGAAAATCTTCATAGCGTATGGTGAGCACGCGGTCAGGATATCGTGTCATCAGATTTCTCGCCGCCGTGTGCGCGGCGACCCACGTCATGGCATTAAGCAGGGTATCGAAATCGTGGATAATCGCGCGGTTCATGCTGCTGATCTGGGCGCGTGGATCGCGCACCACGTTTAGAAAACGCATGTCCTCGAAAAGCGTTATCAGCTCCTCGGCGTAGTGCACGCTGTCCAGGGATTTATCCATGATTACCTCGGCGTGGTTTTTCACGCCGGCCTGGAACAAAAGTTCCCAGACGATACGATGCACGCTTCGGGGTTCGTTCTTTACGGCCTCGAAAACGACCGCGGGATCGAAAACCATATCGGACCATTTCACCATGCTGGCGGTTTGCAGACCGATGATGTCAACCACCATCTGGAAGTATCTTCGGTCATCGGCCAGATCGCCATACCACGGCACCAGCGGCATGAAATCGACGATATGCAACGGATAGGGTGAATAAAACTGCGGGCTGAAATTCAGCCGCAGTCGCAAGGCATGGCTGCCGCAGCGGCGCAGTGGAATCATGAGGATGGGTGTCGGGCGCGACAGTGACACGCTGGTTTTGCCGGTTTCATGTGCTGACATGGTTTGCTCTCCCTTTATCTTGATTAAGAATATCTCCGCCGTGACAAGTGACTCACGGAAGTTTTTGCCCTTCCCGGCCTCAATAGATCAGCATGCCGGCAAGACCCGCCGCCGGAATGATCCAGACGGCTTCCACGCGAAAACGCACCAGCGCATATAGCGCAATGGCGAAAATCGCTGCTGTATACCACACCGCAACCGAGGTCCGGCCCACGACCACGGCGGCCGCGAAAATCATCCCGATGACCGCCGGACGTACGCCATGTAAAGCGGCTTGCAGGACGCTCGAGTGCTGGAGTCGCTCGAACGCTCCGGAGGCCGCCACCATGAGCATGGCCGGCGGCGCGAATATGGCCACGGTGGCGACCACGGCACCGGCCAGTCCGGCAACCTTAAGCCCGATAAACGCCGCGCTAACGAGTATCGGACCGGGTGTGATCTGGCCCAAGGCAATGCCGTCGATAAACTCCTGCGATGTCACCCACTGGTGCTCACTGACCACGATTTCCTGAATCAGCGGAATGAATACGTAACCGCCACCGAAAAGCATGACGCTCATGCCGGCAAACACGGCGAACAGTTTCGTGATCAGGGCGGGATCGAAACTCCACCAAGGCACGCCGGCCAGCGGCGTCGTGCTCAGCAGCAAGGCGTTGACGTTGAATCCCGGTTTCGACTCGGTCTGCTTATTATCCGGTCTCGAGGGGGCGCCAGGCTCCTTCCGGAATAACAGCCAACCGAGGACACCGGCACCCACAATGATCAGCAGCGTGCTGTAGAAGCCACCGATGCCAAGCAGCGCGGCGAAAGCCGCGCTGGCGATGGCGCCTTCACGCAACCCGCGGAGCGATTTACGGCTCATGTTCCACGCCGCCGCCACGATGACAGCCGTGACCGCCGGGATAAACCCCATGAACAACTTGTTCACAGCCGGCAGCTGGCCCCAGCGAAAATACGCCGCCGACAGCACCACGATGAGCACAAAGGCCGGCAGAATCGCCGCGACGGCGGCCACCAGCGCTCCCGCGTTGCCGCACAACCGGTACCCCACGTAGGTGCAGACATTGACCGCGACCGGACCGGGCAGCATGGAGGCCAGCGAAATGCCATCGAGCAGCTCCTGATGTGTCAGCAGTTTTCTACGCTCCACGACCACGTTCTCAACCACCGAGATCATGGCCATGAATCCACCAAAACTGGTGCCGGCAATGCGGAAGAACATCCAGAAAAGTGAGGGCAATGAAACGGCGGGCGGGGCGGTCATGGAATGGCGATGCGTGGCTTTCATTTACTTCCGTATAAACGTCAATCCCGTCATGTGCGGCGTATCTACCACGTCGGTAATTGTACTAACGTGGACCATGGTGTTCCAGACGCGGCAAGAACTAAGTAAAGCCCCGGTCATCCTGGTTGCATTACCGTTCACACAAACAAACTGGCCGCTTATCGGTTTAATCCGCACGCCAAAAATGGTCACTAGATTTGGAGTAAACCTCGGCTAGGCTTTCCACTTAACTAATTAAGAACACCGCAGTTCGTGCGGTTGGTGACATGTTCCTCCCGGTCTCTGTGCTTCTTCCGGGGCACAAAAAAGCAGTTCGGGGAAGTGGGTGCAACAAGGAGAGTTATCATGAACATCAAATCTACTTGGGTGGTATTCCTAACGCTGCTGTTCTTCATTCCTTTTGCGCCGTCGCTCGCGGCGGATTCCTCCGGGACCAGCATGCCGCCGATGCAAGCCATCGCCGCCGCCATCAAGAAAGTCGCTTTCTCCCCCTCGTCGTCTACTCCCGCTAAGAACGATCTGAAAGAACACATCGCGGAACAGCAGGAGGCGATCGTTTTCACCGCGCCACCGCGCGAGACGCCGGAACAAGGCATGGAAATTTACAAACCGGTCGCTGAATTTCTCAGCAAGACTATCGGCGAGCGGGTCGTGTACAAACACCCGGGGACATGGGGTGTATACCGTACGGAAATGCTCAAGGGCGGCTACGACATCGTCTTCGATGGCCCCCACTTCAACAGCTACCGCATGGAGAAGCTCAGTCATAACATCCTAGTCAAGATGCCCGAGCGTTTTGAGTTCGCGGTGATCGTGCTCAAGGAACAGAAAATCTCGACCGTTGCACAGATGGCGGGCCGCACGTTCTGTGCCCATGCTCCGCCTAATCTCGGCACCCTGGTGTTGCTGTCCCAATTTGACAATCCGTCGCGTCAGCCCGTCATTATCAGCACCAACGGCTGGGATAATATCTACGCCGGCGTGGCGTCGGGTAAATGCCTGGGTGGCGTGGTACCCGTCGCCAATCTGAAGAAATACGACCGCGCTGGCAACATGAAGGTGGTCCTCAAAACCCAGGCCATGCCGAACCAGGCGTTTTCCGCCGGTCCGCGCCTTTCAGCAGAAGATCAGACCAAGATCGCGCAAGCACTGTTATCGCCGGATGCCGCCGGCCCGACCGCGAAACTGCGCGCTGCCTACAAGGTGGGCGACAGCTTTGCCCTGGCCAACAACCAGGAGTACCGGGGCCTGGCCGAGTTTCTGCGCAACGAATGGGGCTACTACTAAAGCCTCGTGATTGCCAAGCGCTTTCAGAATATACATCGCAACCCGAAACAAGGAGGTTTTGTGCTCAGATTCAAAACAACAATTACCGGTGCCACGGCTAGCATGATAGCCATCGGCGCAGCGATTTTCATCGCGACCGCCATAGCCAGTAACGCCGCCGAGACCGTGCAGGAAAAAGTGGCGGCGCGCAAGGCCGCCTTCATACCGCCGAACGCAGGGTCCGGCCGACCCGCGCTTGAAGGAGTTGCCCGCGGGACGCCCGCCGGCAGTGAAAACGTGCTGGTGTTCAGCGCACCGCCACGTGAGACCGAAGCGGATGGCATCCGCACCTATCAGCCGATTGCCGAGTACCTGTCGCGCATAACCGGCAAAACCATCGTGTACAAACATCCGAGCGACTGGCTCACCTATCAAACGGAAATGCAGCGCGGCAGTTATGACCTCGTCTTCGACGGCCCGCACTTCAACAGCTGGCGCATTTCCAACCTGCAACACAGCACGCTGGTGAAAATCGCCGACGAGCATACCTTCGCGGTCGTGGTACGCAAGGACGACAATCGCATTACCGACCTCAAACAGCTCGCGGGGCAGAGAGTATGCGGCATGGACCCGCCCAATTTGGGGACGCTCGCCGTGCTCAGCCAGTTCGACAATCCGGCACGCCAACCGCTCATCATGAACACCCTGGGCTGGACCAAGGCCTATGAAGGCGTGGCGTTCGAGAAGAAATGCACGGCCGCTATTGTGCCGGTGGCCAATCTGAAAAAATTCGCCAACAACGAAAATTTCGTGCGCGTCGTGTACAAAACGAAGGCGCTGCCGAACCAGGCGTTGTCCGCCGGGCCGCGCATCTCGGTACAGGACCAGGCCAGGATTGCCGCCGCACTGATGTCCCTGGACGGGGCGTCCGTCACCGCCCGGCTGTTGGCCGCCTATGGCTCGGACATGGGATTGACCTACGCCAGCAAGGAAGACTATGCCGGGCTCGATGTATACCTGAAGGATACTTGGGGTTACTCGCGCTGAAGCGCGGGATGGCGCTTCAAAATCAACCTTACCACCGAGGCCGTGACCCGGTGGTAAGGTCCTTCACTCAAGTCCGTCAGCGCTTCTTGCAGCAATAAAATTTCGCCCTCCCGGAATTCCTGACGCAGCATGTCCGCGGTGGAGAAGCGGGAATTCCAGAAGTCGTAGGTCACACCGGAGACATCAGGTGCCCAGGTTTTTACCTTGTACGCGCTGCACCAGTTGCTTGACCTGCAAGGGTTTGTCCACGCCGCAAAACACGACCTCGATCCCGCTGCCGCCAGCGCTGGAAAATTCGACATCGCCCACGCCAACAATGCGTTGCCACAGCGACTGGTTCACGTTGATGTTGCGCAGGTCCTGGACGCGGATGGATTTCACCTTGCGCGCAATCAGCCCTTCGCGACTCTCGATGGTCCCGCCATCGATCGTGTAGGCCCACGAATACCGCCGGTAAATCACCACCGCGGTCAAATAGACGAACACCGCCACGATCACCACGTAAACCACCCGCAGGTTCTCGGAAGAAAAATACTGATGGCCTTTCAGATAGGCCAGAACGAAAACCACGGGCATTAGGAACAGGATGCCGATCTGCCACCACTGGTTCAGCCACGCCGGCCGCGCAATATAGTTCATGGCTTCCTTCTCCGGGGATTTCCCCCAAGGTTGTTCTTTATCACGAGCAGCGAGGTATTTGTAGTCTTTCATGCCGCTATTTCGGGCATTACATGCCGGCTCAAATAATCAACGCAAAGCTCGCCGCGCGAGCCTTGGCAAATCTCCCTCCAATCCACTCGCCCTGCGCATGATAAAATTCTTCACCGGTGTGGCGGCATTGGTGAGATCGAGCCCGAGATTCCGCAGTTGACTGACTAGCGGAAGATCATTGCCGAACAGATACCGGAATCCCCCGGTGATGGAAATCATGGCTAGATTATCGCCCTTGCGCCAGCGCTCGTAGCGACGCAGTACCGCG
>JAUSDQ010000134.1 GCA_030650525.1 Sulfuricaulis sp. | reverse complement strand
ATCGAGGCCGGCTCGGAGACAGCCGCGCGTTCGGCGCTGCGTTCGCTCGCGGGTGAATTTTCCCAGCGCGTGCACACGCTCGTCGAGGGCCTGACGCATCTGCGCATGTACGTCGAAGCCGCGATTGATTTTCCGGAAGAGGAAATCGATTTTCTGGCGGACGAACGCGTGACGCAGGAACTCGATGTGCTCACGCAGGACATCGGAAAACTCCTGGCATCCACGCAGCAAGGTGTATTGCTGCACGACGGCATGACGGTGGTGCTGGCCGGTCCGCCGAATGCCGGAAAATCGAGCCTGCTGAATGCGCTGGCACAGACCGAAACTGCCATCGTCAGTCCCATTCCCGGCACTACGCGCGACGTGTTGCGCGAGCGGATTCATCTCGATGGCATGCCGTTGCACATCGTCGACACCGCCGGCCTGCGCGAGTCGCGCGACGAGATTGAATCCGAAGGCATCCGCCGCGCGCGCGAGCAGATGGAGCGTGCCGACCGCGTGCTGCTGGTGATGGATGATGCCGCTGATGAAAATATCCCGCCGGAAGTTATGAAACATCTGCCACCCAATCTTCCGCGCACAATAATTCGCAACAAGATTGATCTGACCGGACGCGTGCCTGGCGTCGCCAACAAATCCGGCAGCGTTGAAATCGCGCTGTCGGCCAAGACGGGTAACGGGCTCGATGCGCTGCGCCGGCATCTGCAAGAATGCATGGGGTTCCAGCCCGTGGGCGAAGGCAGCTTTATCGCGCGCCGTCGGCATCTCGACGCCATCCGCCGCGCGCAGGAACATTTGGTTCAGGGACGAGCGCGGCTCAAGCAATCGCGCGCGGGTGAATTGCTGGCGGAGGAATTACGCCTGAGTCAACAGGCGCTCGGTGAAATCACCGGCGAGGTCACACCCAACGACTTGCTGGGCAGAATTTTTTCCAGTTTTTGCATCGGTAAATGAAATGTCGCCGGTGGTTTCCGGTCATGCCTTGAACGCCGACACGGCTCGCTTGAAGGCACGCAGCTCATGCTCAGCGGCATTTTTGGCATAGCGCGCCCGCACGTAACGCCCGGTAATGGCATCGATGCGATGTTTGAGATCCGGCCGTCGCTGCGCACAACGGCGTGCGAAATCAAGCGCACCCTCATGCGGCGCACGCACCATACCCGTGCGCGCGAGTTTGTGGCAGAAGCGCAGATACAGCGTCAGCGCCGCATCGACGGATTTTTTCGGACGCCACAACAGCCATGCGTAGACCAGCGACACCAGCAGCACAGCAAAGAACAATAAACCGATCATCCCGTTCCAGGAAATATCATCCAGACCGAGTGACGCCAGGAAACGCTCCTGGCGTTCCTTGCCATAGTCCACGACCCAGCGGTACCACGTCATATTCGTCAGGTCCCAGTACCAGCGTGCATGGCGCGCCACATACTCGATCCAGCCCAATTCCAGCGCGCGCGCCAATACATCCGCGGGCAGACCGCCAAGCGCCAGCCCCTGCTGCTCCAGGCGGCGCACGGCGTCGAGTCCCAGTTCGATGCGCTCGGGGGCGACGGCGCCGGTCGGGTCCACGCGCATCCAGCCGCGATCCGGCAACCAGATCTCCGCCCAGGCATGGGCGTCGGATTGGCGCACGATCAAATAATTGCCAGCGGTGTTGAACTCGCCGCCGAGATAACCGACGACCACGCGGCTGGGGATGCCCGCGGCGCGCATGAGTGTGACGAAAGCCGAGGCGTAGTGCTCACAGAAACCGCGGCGCGTGCCGAACAGAAATTCATCTACTGGGTCGTTGCCCAGCAGCGGCGGACTCAGGGTGTAAACAAAATTTTCCCGGCGGAAGTAAGCGAGCGCCGCCTGCGCCACTTGCTGAGGATCGCTGGTTTTTTGGCGCCACTGTTCGGCCAGCGCCCGGGTACGGGCGCTCAAATTTCCCGGAACCTGTAAGGCACCCATTCTTTCCGTGCTATCCAGCGCACCGGTGCGGTAGCGGGTGTAAGACGTCAGCGTGTAGTTGATCCGCTCGCGAATCGGCGCGCGATGCTCCAAGGTAAAGTCTGTCTGGTAACGCGCGCCTGGGGGCCGTACCGCCGGCAGGTCGAGCGCCGGCATCCACGGCTTGTTGTTGGGTTCCAGGGTGACGTGATAACGCACCGATTCATTCAGCGGAACGAACGACACTTCCTCCATCGCGCGCGGCTGCGCGCGACTCCAGCCACGTCCATCCGAAATCGTAAGCACCAACCCACGCCAATAAAGATCGCGCGCGGGTGGTGGCGTATCGTCGAACGCGACGCGAAAGGCGATCTCGGACGATTCGCTCAGGCTGCGGATGCTGCCCGGCTGCATCATGTCCGGCATGCCGGTGAGCCCACCGTGGGCATCCGCCGGCAGGCCCCAGAGCGTACCGCTGATGCGCGGGAACAGCATATACACAATAACCATCAGCGGCAGCGCCTTGGCGAGCATGACGCCGGACAGACGCAGGCGCTGTGGCAGGTTCAGGCCCGTGGGTTGCGTCAGGTGCAGCAGCGCCGCGGTGCTGGCGGTCACCGCGAGCAGCGCCCAGGCGCCGAGCCAGAGCGATTGCGAATACAGAAAGCCGCCGAGGATGACGAGGTAGAACACAAACAGGCTGACCACGAAATCGCGCTGGGTTTTGAGTTCAAGAAACTTGAGTCCGAGCAAGGTAATCAGCAAGGCGACGCCCGGATCGCGCCCCAACAGTGTCCCGAATTGCCGGTACACCCCCGCGATAATGACCAGCAACATCCCGAAACGCACAAAACGTCCCGGCCGGTACCATTGAAAGGCCTCGCAGGCATAACGCCAGGCGGCCCCGATGGCGAATACTGCGATGACCCACGGCGGCAGTTCCAGGGCGTGCGGCGCCACCGCGCAGATCCCGGCCACCAGCAGGCTGTGCAACACGCGCCGATCGGTAATCGTCGCGCTCATGGCGGCAGACCAAACAAGGCGAGCGCCCGCAGGCACGCGTGTTCATGGAGTTCGCCGGTGGCCGGCGCCAAGGTTTTTTCCGGTAGGCGCAGACCGTAAAGCGTCCCGTCGTGCTCGGCATCCAACACCCAGCGGGTGAGGATGGAAAGGCGCGCCTCGGTGTCGAGACCGGCGAGCGTGTCCCAGTCGAGCCACAGCGTCTCCCGATAGCCGCCGCCGAACTGTTTGATGTGCCAGCCTTCACCGCGCGCCACTGCCTTCCAGTCGACGTGGTGCGGCGAGTCGCCGGGGCGGAACTCGCGCGTGCCGATGTAATCATCGCCCCCGATTTTCAGCCCCTGCGCCGGCTCAAGCGTTTGCTCCTCGCGGGTTCGCCATGGTGTCGGGTCGGCCGGTCGTGGATAAACCAGGCAGGTTTGTTTCAGCTCAATGCGGCGTGACCAGGAATAGAGCAGGCCCAGCGGGAAGCGCGTGGTGATCGTCACCGGAGGTAACGCGAGCTGACCGCGCTTCCTGGCAGCGACGGACACTTCGATATCGGCGGAACCGTGCGCGCGAATGTCGACCGAGGCGATTTCGTTTTTATCGTGCAGCACCGCCACGCCGAAACGCGGCGTGGCGGTGTCGTTGGCCAAATGAATTCTGAATACGGCGGTTTCGCCCGCGAATACCGGCGCGCTAATCCCGGCGGCAAGGCGCAGGCGAAAAAGATTGCGATGGGTGTAAAGCATTGACACCACCGCGAGCGACCCGAGCAGGAAGGTCAGCGCATAGGCCAGGCCGTTGCCGTAATTGATGGCGGCCAGTAATTGCACCAAGAGTAACAAGGCAAACAGCAGCCCGAAGCGGGTCGGCAGCATGAACAGCTGCCGGCGCCCAAGGATGACGGTATCACCCATGTTTGGCGTGGAGGACATCGTAAATAATTAATGGACAGGATTTACAGGATTAAAAATAGGATTAACATGATTAAAACTTTTTAGAAATAATTAGTCCTGTAAATCCTGAGAAATCCTGTTAATCCTGTCTATTCGATTTTCATGGAATCGGGACGGACTCGAGCAGCCGCGTGATAGAGACCGTGCGTCCGCCACCCGCGGGCCGCAGGCGATGGCCAATCACACTCGGCGCCACGGCTTGGACATCTTCCGGCAATACCAGGTCGCGGCCATGGAGCATGGCCCAGGCACGGGCCGCGGCGAGTAGTGAAAGACCCGCGCGCGGCGACAGTCCTTCGGCGAATTCACCGGCGCGACGCGTGGCATCGAGCAGGTTCTGCACGTAATCGAGCAGCGGCTCGGCGACGTGCACGCGCGCGACCAACTGCTGCAGGCTGGCGAGCTTGTCGGCGCTGATGACCGGCTGGAGCGACGCGACCAGCTCGCGCCGGTCACGGCCTTTCAGCAGCGCGCGCTCGGCGGCGCGGTCCGGATAACCCATCTCGATGCGCATGAGGAAACGGTCGAGCTGCGACTCGGGCAACGGGAAGGTGCCGATCAGGTGATGCGGATTCTGCGTGGCGATGACGAAGAACGGCTCGGGCAGCTTGTGCGTCACGCCATCGGCCGTGACCTGGTGTTCTTCCATGGCCTCTAACAGCGCGCTCTGGGTCTTGGGCGTGGCGCGGTTGATTTCATCCGCGAGCACCAGCTGGGCGAATAACGGTCCGGGATGAAACACGAAATTCTTGTGCTCCGGTTGGTAAATGGATACGCCGAGAATATCGGCCGGGAGCAGGTCGGCGGTGAACTGGATACGCTTGAACTGCAGTCCCAGGACCTTGGCCAGCACGTGTGCCAGCGTGGTTTTGCCCACCCCCGGGAGGTCTTCGATCAGCAGGTGGCCGCGCGCCAGCAGGCAGGCGAGCGACAGTCGCGCTTGGCGCTCCTTGCCGAGCACGATCTGGCCGATACGGTTGATCACCGTATCCAGAATATGTGTGGTGTGATTCTGTCTTTCTGGGGCGAGGGACATGGTGTCAGGCCAGGGTTTTCATCTAGACCGGATGGTCCTCTCAATGTTATAGCCGAGGGCGGCCGCAAGGTGAAATTCGTCCGCGCCTGGCTTATGATCCTGTGCCGGTAAATTTACCCCGTCCGTCCAGAGGCTTAGATGCTGTATCCCGAATCTTACGATGTCATCGTCATTGGCGGCGGTCATGCCGGCACCGAGGCCGCCGCGGCCGCCGCGCGCCTCGGTGCCAAGACCCTGCTGCTGACGCAGAACATCGAGACCATCGGCCAGATGTCGTGCAACCCGGCCATCGGCGGCATCGGCAAGGGTCACTTGGTGAAGGAGATCGACGCGCTCGGCGGTGTGATGGCGTGCGCCACCGACCGCGCCGGCATCCAGTTCCGGATGCTCAACGCGCGCAAGGGGCCGGCGGTGCGCGCCACCCGCGCCCAGGCCGACCGCCAGATGTATAAGGCCGCGGTGCGCGCGCGCCTGGAGAACCAGCACAATCTCACGCTGTTCCAACAGACGGTCGAAGACCTGATCGTCGAGGGTGAACGCGTCACCGGGGTGGTGACGGCCATGGGCGTAAAATTCCGTGCGTGCGCCGTGGTGCTGACGACCGGCACGTTTCTGGGCGGCAAGATTCACATCGGTCTTTCTAATTATCAGGGCGGACGCGCCGGCGATCCGCCGTCGAACGCACTGGCGGCACGCCTGCGCGAGCTGCCGTTCCGGGTCGGGCGTTTGAAGACCGGCACGCCGCCGCGTATTGACGGCCGCACGATTGATTATTCGGCGCTGCCGCCGCAGCCGGGCGATGAACCGACGCCGGTGTTTTCCTTCATGGGCTCGCGCGAGGAACATCCGCGCCAGGTAAGTTGCCACATCACTTACACCAATGAGCGCACGCACGAAATCATCCGCGCCGGGCTCGACCGCTCGCCGATGTACACCGGCGTGATCGAAGGCGTGGGGCCGCGCTACTGTCCTTCGGTCGAAGACAAGATCATGCGCTTCGCCGACAAGGACCGGCACCAGATTTTTGTCGAACCCGAGGGGCTCAGCACGCACGAAGTCTATCCCAACGGAATTTCCACCAGCCTGCCATTCGATGTGCAATGGGAACTGGTGCGCACGATCAAGGGATTTGAAAACGCCGTCATCACGCGCCCGGGCTATGCCATCGAGTACGATTATTTCGATCCGCGTGACTTGCTGCCGACGCTCGAGACGAAGTGCCTGCCGGGGCTGTACTTCGCCGGCCAGATCAACGGCACCACCGGCTACGAAGAGGCCGCGGCGCAAGGATTGATCGCCGGTATCAACGCCGCGCGCCAGGCGCAGGAGCAAGCATCGTGGTGGCCGCGGCGCGACCAGGCCTATCTCGGCGTGATGATCGACGACCTCATCACCCGCGGCGTGACCGAGCCCTATCGCATGTTCACCTCGCGCGCCGAGTACCGGCTGACGCTGCGCGAGGATAACGCCGACATACGCCTGACCGAAATCGGCCACCAACTCGGGTTGGTGGATGCCGCGCGTTGGGTCCGTTTCAGCGAAAAGTCCGAGGCGCTGGCGCGTGAGCAGGCACGTCTCAAAACCACCTCTTTGCGTCCGGAATCGCTGACGGAGGATGACACCCTGCGTGTGTTCGGTCAGCCGCTGGCACACGCCGCCAGCCTGATGGAGCTGCTGCGTCGGTCGGAGGTGTCCTATGCGGCCCTCATGTCCCTGCCCGGGGCCGGGGCGGCGATCAACGACGCCGAGGTCGCCGGTCAGATCGAGATCCAGGCCAAGTACGCCGGCTATATTGAACGCCAGCGCGACGAAATCGAGTTGCACCGGCGCCATGAAGCAACCGCGCTGCCGCAGGATTTCGACTATCACCAGGTACACGGGCTTTCGGTCGAGGTCCGCCAGAAGCTGGCCGGGCATCGGCCCGCGACCGTGGGTCTGGCCGGGCGCCTCGCGGGGGTCACGCCCGCGGCCATTTCGCTGCTACTCGTCCATCTGCGCCGTCAACGCGCCTAGCCGTCGGGTTCCGACTCGGACAGCGGTCGCTAATTCCTCCGCGGCCTTTTCCAGCGGCTAAAATGGAGAAACGGTGGCGTCGGCCACCGGCGAAACGCACAGGAGGCAACACGTGTCGATCACCCCGGGCAGCGCGCTGTACTACCTGATCTTGTTGCTTATTTTCGGTAATCTCTTGGCATTTTTTATCGGCGTGCTGATGGTCACGGCACCAGCACGGTTGAATAATCTGTTCAGGATATCCAACCGCTGGATTTCCACGCGCCGAATGACCAAGCCGCTCGCGATGCCGCGCCAGGCTGACCGCGCCATGCTGCGCTATCCACGCGTGCTTGGCGCGATCATGCTGGCGAGCGCCACGCTGATCCTGATTAAAGGCATGATCTTCATTTCCGGGGTGAGCATTGCGGACGGCGGTCGGTTGCTGGCGCGCCTCTACCGCGGTGTCGATCTGTCGGCCGGTGCCTGGGAGGTCACGTGGCTGGTCCTACTTACGATAATCTTCCTCGGCGCGATCCTGGCCATCGCCGTGGGCGTGATGTCACTGTTCACGCTCGGCAAACTCAGGCACTGGGCCGATTCCGCCAATCGCTGGGTGTCGACGCGTCAACTGAGCAAGCCGCTCGACATCCCGCATTATCATTTGGACCAGTTGGTGCAGGCCAAGCCCCGCCTCTGGGGCGGCGTGATTAGCGCCGTGGCGCTGTTCTCCAGCCTGGTGCTGTGGTGGTTTGTGCTCGGTGCCTGAGCCGCCTCGTCCGCGAACCCTTCGGGTCAGTTCGGCGCCGTCGAAACGGGTGCGGCGCCGGCACCGGATTTTTTCATATACGTGAAGGTATTCACGCTGAGCGTGCCGCCGGCGGCATCTACCACGGAAGCCTTCCATTCGCCGAGCCACGCGGGATCGAGCGTCTTGCTCGAATAGGCGCGCCAGCGCGAGGACCCCACCTCGAGGCGTATTTCGAGCAATGTCTTGCCGTTAAATTCCCACCGATGCGTGATAATCTGTCCGGCCATGCCGTGGATTTCGGTGAAATAGGTGATACGGGTTTTGTCGCTGGTAAGGACCGAGATGGTATCCACCGGCTCGAGGTCTTTTACCTGGCGGGTGAACAGCGCGCGCGTGACCTGGCCGGCAATCATCACCGGTGCGCGCGCCATGGCGGGTTCGGTTTCCGCGGCGGCGTTGGTAAAAGCCACCCCCAGGACACTAAAAATGAGGGCCAGGAACTTCGATTTCATGGATGTGCTCATGCAGGGCCGGTCTTATGCGAGCTTAGTCCAGCGTCCGGGCTACGGATAGCGCCAACGAGAGGAAGGGCCTAAATTGCGCGATCCGGGTGGAAAAACAGCGCTGAAACAAGAACAGGAATCGCATGAAACTCGAAAAACGGTTGCAGCAGGGCCTGCGCGACCTGGGGCTCGATCTCACCGTCCCGGCGCGGGAACAGCTGCTGAACTTCCTGGGGCTTCTGGAGAAGTGGAACCGGACCTACAATCTCACGGCGGTGCGCGACCCGGAGCAGATGGTGCCGCGGCATCTGCTCGACAGCCTGACCGTGCTGCCGTACTTGCAGGGGCCGCAGGTGCTGGATATCGGCACCGGCGCCGGACTGCCTGGCATCCCGCTCGCGCTGGCCCGCCCGGATCTTGAATTTACCCTGCTCGACAGCAATGCCAAGAAGACGCGCTTTGTCACCCAGGCCGTGCACGAACTGGGCCTGAAAAACGTCGTGGTGGTGCAGGAGCGCGTGGAGAAATTCCATCCGGAGAAAAAATTCGATACGCTGATCGCTCGCGCGTTCGCGTCCATTCCTGATATGCTGGCCGCGAGTCGCCACCTGTGCGCGCCGCGCGGCCGGTTCCTGGTCATGAAGGGCGTGTTCCCGCAGGAAGAGCTGGCGGCGGTCACGGACGGCTACCGCGCGGAGGTGAAGGCACTGCACATACCGGGTCTCGATGCCGCGCGGCATGTGGTCATCCTGGCGCCGACGAATTGACCGGAAAGGAGCATCCGCCCGATGGGCAAGGTCGTAGCAATCACCAATCAGAAAGGCGGGGTCGGCAAGACCACGACCAGCATTAATCTGGCGGCGTCGCTGGCCCGAACGCGGCGGCGGGTGCTGCTGATCGACATCGATCCGCAAGGAAACGCTACCATGGGCAGCGGCATCAACAAGGAAGCGCATCCCATCACCACTTACGAAGTCCTGCTCGGCCTCGAGTCGATCGAGTCCGCCATGGTGTCGGTTGAAGGCGGTTATGACCTGATACCCGCGAACAGCCGGCTGTCCGGTGCCGAGGTGGAACTGATTGAACTCGAGCGGCGCGAACGGCGTCTGCGCGGCGCGCTCGATAACATGCGCGCGCAGTACGATTACATTTTTATCGATTGTCCGCCGGCGCTGAACCTGCTCACGATCAACGCGCTGGTCGCGGCGCAGTCGGTGCTGATCCCGATGCAGTGTGAATACTATGCGCTCGAGGGACTCACCGCCTTGCTCAACACCATCCGCAAGATCCGCGAAACGCTGAACCCGCCGCTCGAGATCGAAGGCTTGTTGCGCACCATGTTCGACCCGCGCAACAACCTCGACAATGAGGTCTCGGCACAACTGAAGCAGCACTTCGGCGACAAGCTTTACCGTACCGTCATCCCGCGCAATATCCGGCTCGCCGAGGCGCCATCGCACGGCAAACCCGTGATCGCCTATGACATGCAATCGAAAGGTGCCCAGGCCTATCTGGCCCTGGCGGGCGAAATGCTGCGCCGTGAGCAGGAGGTCGTAGCGGCATGAGCAGGGAGCAGGGGCCCCCCGCTGTGGGGAGGCGACCGGCCGCGAATGCCGCCGGCCGCCGACGGCATGTCGCCTTGGTCTGGTTCGGCCTTACGGAGGCGGCGGGCATGAGCAGGGCGCAGGGCTCCCGCGCGCCGCGCGGGGATGCAACCGTAAACGAATTGCCGCCGACCTCTGACAACGGACGGTTCGGCGATGTCACGCACTGTT
>JAUSDQ010000133.1 GCA_030650525.1 Sulfuricaulis sp. | reverse complement strand
CGGTCGTTATTGGTGACCTGATAAACCTTGCCGATCCAATTGTTGATCACCGCCTCGGCGGTGTCGTGCCAGGTGTTGTCGAGACTCGGGACGACGATGGATTCCGGCAGATCCGGAAGCGGGGCGCCTCTGGCCTGGGCCACCAAGAGCCAGTCCCGGTGTTCTTCCAGAATCGCTTCGGTAATGAGGCTGAAGTAATTTTGCGGGCACGGCGGATAATCCGCGCGCTCGCCCTTGATGAAGCGCGCGACCTCGCGCTTGTACTCCTTGTAAAGGCTGATGGTGTCGTACTCCGGATGCCCCTGGAAAAAGATGATGCGGAAGCGGTCCGCGCTCGCTGCCAGATGCACCCCGGCCTCGTCGCTTTCGACCAGAATATGCAGCCCTGCGGCCTCGAACTGCTCGCGGTCGATCTGGTTGAAGCGCGAATGTGGCACGTCGAAGCGCGTGTTCACGTCGGCCACCAGCGGATGCTTGCGATCCACCACGCTATGGGAATAAACCCCCCAGCGTTTGAAGCCCAGGTGCCGGCGTTTCTTGCCATAGCGGAACTGCAGCACCGCATGGGTCGCGAGGCACGAGCACAGCGTGGACGTGACGTTGTCGTAGGCCCAGTCGATCACCTTGTTGAGCGGCTTCCAGAAGGGCTCAAGCGCCAGATCCGGTTGGGTCACGTTCGCGCCGGTGATGATCAGCGCGTCCAGACCCTGCTCCTTGATCTGCTCGAAGCTCTCGTAGTATTGGCCAACGTAAGCTTCCGCCTCGGGGCTACGCTTGAGTTCTTTCAGTGTGAACGGGTGCATGTAGAACTGCGCGATCTGGTTGGCCTCGCCCACGAGCCGGAAGAACTGGCGCTCGGTCGCGGCCAGGGCCGCGTCCGGCATCATGTTCAGCAGGCCGATGTGCAGCTCACGGATATCCTGATGCAGCGCGACATCGCGTGCCACGACGTTCTCGCCTTCCTGCTTGAGGCGGTCAAAAGTGGGCAGTTGGGAGTTGGCAACCAGTGGCATGGCGGGATCTACACTTGCCTTTCCAGAACTTTTTCCACGAGCCGCAGGAAGCCGGCCTCGTCGCGGACTTCCTTGAGTTCTTCCGTGGCGATCGTGTAGCCATACCGATCGGCAATGGCCTGATAACGCGGCACGCGCGAATGGAACAGGCGCGGGAACATCCAGCGCACGAAATCATCCGGATCGATCTGCGCCACGTAGGCACAAGCCTTTTCGCGCAGATAGAGATCGAGCTGCTCGTCGAGGAATGCCTCGCGGTAGTAGAGCGGCTTTGGGTCGTCCTCGGCGCGGCGGATCAGCTCCTGTTCGTCCTTTTCGTTGGCCTTGAGGTACAGGATCAGCGTGTGCTCGGCCAGCGTTTTGAGCGTGGCCGGATCGTCGAGCTCGCACAACGAGCCGCCGGCGTCGTTGACAAAGTGGCGGTAGCCGTAAATCTCTCCGGCCTTGCGGATGAACTCCGGCACGTCGCGCATGGCCGCGATCTCCGCGCCCCGGTGTAGTTCCTGACGGTGCTTGAATTCCTTGAGCGCGAGACCGCCCTTTTCCGGGTTGCCCAGCTTGCCGAGGAAGCTCGATACCGGCTGGAGATTGTCCACGGTGATGTTGTTACGGATATAGATCGAATCCGAACGCAATAGCTCGCGCAGGAACGGCACCTGCATCGCCTGCTGCTTGATATGGTCGAGGATCGGCTCGTCGAGATAGCGCGTGCCGATGCGGTAGTCGCCGGAATAATGGAACCAGTTGCGCTTGCGCAGGCGCGCCGCCAGGCGTGTCTTGCCGACCCCGGACATGCCGAGAAGTGTGACGCACTTGTTGTCCCAGGCCCTGAAATCCTTGGCGCTTAATTTCATGTTGGTGTGGTTCGCCGACGGTCCGCCTATTGTATGACAGGATCGGCCGAATCGCCTGTGCCTGTCAGGGGGGTCGCTTCATCCTGCCCGGTCGTCTCGTCATCCCCGGGAGTCATCGCTATAATGGCCAGCCTTTTCGATACCGGCCCGACGGAAAATCATGACCACCGCTATATCGATCAAACTTGAGGGTGAGGTGAAAATCACCCCCGAGAACAAGTGCAGCTTCTGCAAGGGCGCGACTTGTTGTACTTACTTTACCCAGGCCATCGACAGCCCGCGTTCGATGGCGGACTTCGATCTGCTGCTGTGGCAGATCTCGCACCGGAACACGCAGCTGTACCGGGACAGCGACGGCTGGTTTTTGCTGATTAACAATCCCTGCCAGCATCTGCAACCCGGCGGGCGCTGCGGGATCTACCAGACCCGCCCGCAGATTTGCCGCGAGCATTCGAATGATGACTGCGAATTTGAGGGGCCGAGTGGCGAGGAGGATTTCGACCTGTTTTTCCGCGACTACGATTCGCTGCTGGTTTACTGCCGCAAGAAATTTAACAGCTGGGAAGCGCACCTCCGCAAGTTATCGAACAGCAAGAAAAAACGGGCACGACGCAAAAAAGATCTGTAGGTTTCCCGCAGCGCGCCGATTAAAAACATATCTACCTCTCACCGGTCGGTACGGCTATTCATCAATAGAAAGGTTTTTCATTCCCCGGCCGGTTGCGGAAGCGTTTGTACACCCACTGATACTGCTCCGGCGTCGACCGGACACACTTTTCCACCATGGCGTTGACCGCGGCCGCGGATGATTCAATGTTCCCATGATTGATCGCCGCTGGCGCGGGAAGAAAGTGCAGGTGATAGCCGCGCCCGCGTGTCAGGCGTTCGGCATAGCCGAATACCACCGGCGCCTCCGATTTGATGGCCAGGCGCGATAGCAGCACCATGGTGCTGGCGGGGATGTTGAAGAATGGCGCGAACACGCTCCCGCTGCGTGACGCCGGCACCTGGTCGGGCAGAATGGCCACCACCTCGCCGCGCTCGAGCGCCTTGTACAACGCGCGAATGCCGGTATTGTCGGTCGACACCAGGCGCGCGCTGAAACGCTCGCGCGCCTTGCGCATCAGCATTCCCATCTGCGACATCGGTGGGGCGCGGTACAAGGCGGTGAAGGGATAGCGTAACGAGCAGTACAAGTTGACCATCTCCCAGGCACCGAGGTGCGGTATGGCGAGCAACAGTCCCTGACCGCGCTGCATCGCTTTTTTCAATTTGTCTTCGCCGCTGACATGCCGTACCAGCCGGCGAATGTTTTTTTCGCCGCGCGTCCACAACGGGCCAATCTCGGTGAAGGATTTGCCGAGTTCGATCATGTTTCGTCGCAGCAGCCGCTGACGCGCTCCCCGGCTCATTTCGGGAAAACAAAGCCGCAGATTGATTTCCGCCGTGCGGCGGCGCGTGTTGGGAATAACCAGGAACAGCCGTCCGAGCAGGGCCCCGATCGCGTGCGCCACCGGCAGCGGCAGCGCGGCGAACAGATGAAACGACAGCTTGAGAAAAAACGCGCGCATCAGGACCCGGGCATGATTTCCCGGAAGCTGCGGATCGCGCGGAATTCACCGACGTCTTTTTCCGGGAGTTTCGAGTCCGGTTGGTAGACGGCGAGCAACTGACCGATGCCGTGGGCTTGCGCCGAACGCAGCACCGGCAGGCTGTCGTCGATGAGCAGCGCGGATTGTTTATCAAACGGTTGCACCTTTTGCATCCGGTCCCAGAAATCCACGTGCTCTTTGGGCAGTCCGATATCGTGCGAGCACACCACGGCGTCAAAATGCCCACCCAGCGCGGTGCGCCGGAACTTGATGACCAGCGTCTTGCCGTGCGCGTTGGTGACCAGCACGATGCGTTTCTTGAGCGCCTTTACCGCCTCCAGAAATTCGAGCACGTACGGGTGCACGGCGATCAAGTGGTCGACCTCTTCCTTGAGCTGCGGGATATCGAGCCGGAGCTCACGGCTCCAGTAGTCCACGCAGTACCAGTCGAGCGTGCCTTCCGCGCGTTGGTAGCGCGCGAGCACCTCGGCCTTGGCCGCCTCGGGAGCGAGCCCGTGCAGTTCGGCGTAGCGGCGCGGCACATGTTCGAGCCAGAAGTGGTTGTCGTAATGCAGATCGAGCAGCGTGCCGTCGAGATCGAGCAACAGGGTATCGAGCTGGTTCCAGGCAATCATCGGGGGCAACGTGGAAGAACGGATATTCAGCGGCCGTGCAGCCAGGTAGTGGCTACCGCCGCATCTTCAAAATGTTTGATCTCGGCGTCGGTAAAGGCGGTCGGCAGCCAGCCGAGCCACGTGACCCACATGTTGCCCGTGACCACGGCGATGCGCTTGAAATCGTGGGCATGGCTGTGGGTAAATTTGATGTCTGCCCACATGACGTCCACGGTATAGCCGGACATCTTGGTCAGATTGAGCAGCAATTTGATCTTGGGCGCACGCTTGAGTTCATTGCTCACCGCCGCCTCGAATTCCCGGAAATCGGCGAGCGACAGCTCGGAATAGACCGATACCTTAAGCAGGTCCTTATCTTCCTCCACCACAATCATGCCAGCCTCCCTTGCGAAGCGAAAATCTCACTCCATGGCTAGAATATACCCGATCCGGTCACGGAGGAAATTGCTTGATTTTGCCCCGCGCGGAAAAAGGATTAACCTTGCCGGCATGACCCACAACCCCAGCATGAACAAAAAGCCGATTGTCACCAGCACCGAGACCATCGCCCGCACGCGCCTGTTTCGGGTCGAGCAGGTGGGGCTGCGTTTTGCCAACGGGCGCGAAGTGAGTTACGAACGCCTGCGCAGTTCACCGAGCGGGGCGGTGCTGGTGGTGCCGATGCTGGACGACACGACGGTGCTGCTGATCCGCGAATACGCCGCCGGGGTGGAGCGTTACGAACTGGCGCTGCCCAAGGGGCGCATTGAGGAAGGCGAATCGCTCATCGAGGCCGCCAACCGCGAGATCATGGAAGAGATCGGCTACGGGGCGCGACGGCTGACGCATCTCAAGTCGGTGACGCTGGCGCCGGGCTATTTCAGTCACGCGACCCATCTGGTCTTGGCCCAGGAACTTTACCCCGAACGTCTGGAAGGCGATGAGCCCGAGGCGATAGAAGTGGTACCGTGGCCGCTCGATCGCCTGACCGAGCTGTGCGCGCGCGAGGAATGCACCGAGGCGCGTTCCATCGCGGCGCTGTTTCTGGTGCGCGACCAGTTGGCCGGAAAGCTTGGAGCAAGATGACGGATTTCAATCCCCACGAATATCTCGAGGCGGTGCGTGAAATCGCGCATGCCGCGGGGCGCCGCATCCTGGATGTATACGAGCGCGACTTCGAGGTGGAACAAAAAGACGACCGCTCGCCGCTGACCGAGGCCGACCGCGTCGCCCACGAAATTATCACCCAGCAGCTTCAGCGGCTCACGCCCGAGATTCCGGTGTTGTCGGAGGAATCGGCCACGGCGTCTTACGAACAGCGTGCCGGCTGGAAACGATTCTGGCTGGTGGACCCGCTCGATGGCACCAAGGAATTCATCAACCGCAACGGTGAATTTACCGTGAACATTGCCTTGATTGACGGACAGCGTCCGGTTTTGGGCGTGGTGTATGTGCCGGTACCGGCCCTGACCTATTTTGCCTGTGCCGGACAGGGCGCATCCAAACAGAAAGGGGAATGCGCCATCGAGGCGATCCACGCGCGCCGTTATGCGGGCGGCAAGCCGATGATCGTCGCCAGCCGCTCGCACGCCGGGCCGGAGACCGAGGCGTTTCTGAAAAACATCGGTGCACACGATGTCGTGAGCATGGGCAGCGCACTCAAGCTGTGTCTGGTCGCCCAGGGCACGGCCGATGTGTATCCACGTCTTGGCCCCACGATGGAATGGGATACGGCGGCGGCCCAGTGCGTGGTCGAGGCCGCCGGCGGACGCGTGACCGATCTTAATCGCCGGCCGCTGGTCTATAACAAGCCGTCTTTGCTGAATCCCTGGTTCATGGTAAGCGGCGCCGGTGATCACGACTGGTACCAGTATCTTCCCGCGCGTGAATGACGCGTTCCCCGGTCACTGCGCCAGCACATCTTTACCTCTGCATTGACCAGGGCGGACATGCGAGTCGCGCGCTGGTGTTCGATGGCCACGGCGCGATCCTGGCGGGTTCCCTGCGGGAAGTTGCTGTGCACTCGCCGCAGCCGGATTGGGTGGAGCAGGATCCGGAGGAGTTGGTCGCCTCACTCAAAGCGGTAATAGCTGAAGCGGTCGAGGCGCTCGGCCATCGAGCCGATGACATCGCCAGCGCGGGCATCGCCACCCAGCGCGCGAGCATCGTCTGCTGGGACCGGCACACGGGCCAGGCCCTATCGCCCGTGATCAGCTGGCAGGACCGGCGCGCGCATGCATGGCTGGGACGGTTCTCCGCGCGGGCGGGTGATATCCATCAGCGCACCGGCCTCAGGCTCTCGGCGCATTATGGCGCTTCCAAGTTGCGCTGGTGTTTGGATCATCTGCCGGCGGTCGCCATGGCCGAACGCGCGGGACGTCTGGCCATGGGGCCGCTCGCCAGTTTTCTGTTGTTCCGGCTGCTGGCGGAAACCCCGCTGTTGGCCGATCCGGCCAATGCCGCGCGGACCTTGTTGTGGAATATCCGCACGATGGATTGGGACCCTGAACTGCTTGAGCTTTTCGGCGTTTCGTCGGAGACGCTCCCGCGCTGCGTGCCCACGCGTCATCCCTTCGGCACCCTGCTTGTGAAGGAACGCCGCATACCATTGACTGCCGCCACGGGCGACCAGTCGGCGGCGCTGTTTGCGCTCGGCGCTCCGCAACCGGATGCCGCTTATATCAACATGGGTACCGGGGCCTTCATCCAGCGCGCCTTCAACCAGGCGCCGGAGGTCGCCGGTCTGCTCACCGGCATGATTTACCGTGACGCGGACCGGGCCGTCCTCGTACTGGAAGGCACCGTCAACGGCGCTGGCGCGGCACTTGATTGGGCGTCACGGGAATGGGGATTGGAAAATCTCGCCGCATACTTGCCAGGGTGGCTGGCCCGCGCCGGCGATATTCCGCTTTTCCTCAATGGCGTCGGCGGTCTGGGCGCGCCGTTCTGGAGGGCGGAGTTTCCCTCGCGGCTGATCGGAGAAGGAGAGCCGTGGCAGAAAGCCGCTGCTGTCGCGGAGTCGGTAGTGTTTTTACTGCAAGTGAATCTTGAAGCAATGCAGAAAATTTCGCCGGCGCTTGGGCACATTGTCGCCACTGGTGGATTGGCACGCCTCGACGGGTTATGCCAGCGGCTGGCGGACCTGAGCGGGTTGCCGGTGTACCGCCCGGCGGAGCATGAAGCCACCGCGCGCGGCACGGCGTATCTGCTGGCGGGATTTCCCGGTGAGTGGCCGGAGGAAAAACCGGGCACGCCGTTCGCGCCGCAACAAAATACCGGAATCAGGCAACGCTATCAGCGCTGGCGCGCGGAGATGCAACGCGCGCTATAGAGCCGCCGGTCGTCAGGGTTTGTCCTCGACCAGAATGCGGTCCTTCAAGACAATTTTTCTCATGACGTCTCCTGGGGCAACAAAACGTTCATTCCGGCAGGAGGTCGGCGAACACGAATCCGTCGCGCTCCACCACCTCGCCCGTCTGCACCGCGATACGTCGGGCGAACATCGGCCCGGCGTAGCAGAAGCTGTGAAACTCGCCGTTCTCGCCGCAGGGGTCTATGCCGCGCGGCAGCTCGTCGAGCAGCGTATTGTCAAACGTACGCCCGGCAAATTCACGGGCCAGGTGCCGGGGATCCACGCAGCTCAGCTTCGCACGCAAGCCATGGCGTATCATGTCACGCGCCAGCCACGCCGTGTCCAGGCCCCAGACCGGAAATACCGGCGTGATGCCGGTGTCGGCGAGCTGTTTGACGCGATAGGCGCGGATGTCCTCGAGAAACAGATCGCCGAAGGCCATGTGCGTGACGCCGGCCGCGACCGCGCGTTCGATCAAGACGCGCATGCGTTGTTCGTATTCGGCGTTCGGGCAGGGATGCGGGAGCGGTACGCGCCACAGCGGCACGCCGGCGGCCGCGGCCTGCGCCACAAGCAACTGCTCGCGCACACCGTGCATCGCCACCCGCGCGAAATTTTCATTAATGGTGGTGACGAGACCGACGATTTCGTACCGGTCCTGCACGCGCAGGACGTGCAGCGCCCAAGCGCTGTCCTTGCCGCTCGACCACGACAACAGCAGCTTTGGTTTGCTCATGGTTTTCCTTCCGGTCGCTCGAAGCTGAGCGAGGCCCAAATACTTTCCCATTGCGCATCGGCGCGGCGCGGCGCCGGGATCATATGCACGGCGGTCACGAGCCAGATGCCGCGGCGCTTGATATCGAAGATCACGCGTCCGTCCGGGTCGGTGCGCGCCTTGAGCTTGTCGAGCGGTGCGGCCTTGTTGAAGGCGACCACCAGCGCGCCGGTGAGCGGCCGGTTCTCATACAGCAGGCGGAACGGAACCGGCCCGCCGCCGGCATAGGGACTTCTTTCCGCGATCAGCTCGATGCGCAAGCCCAGCACCCGATCCGCCGGTGTCGCGGCCGTGCCGTTCATGACCAAGGCCTTGGCGCAGCGCGAATAGTTTTCCGTGATTTTCCCTTGCGACGGCCGGCCCTGGTTCAGCAGCGCCAGGTTTCGCTCCAGCCCTTCCTTTACCAGATACTTTTCAAACTCTGCCGTGGTATCGAAGGTCACGGAGAATTTCGTGCTGCGGTAACCGATGACCGTCAACCCGGCCGCCGTGATCGGCACCGTGCCGGCCGGGTCGTCGCCCGGCAGACCAGGGACGGGTTTTTCTCCCTGGGCGTTGACGTAAACGTAGCGTTCGAACCATTCGGGGATATACGGCGCCGGATCGCCCTTGAAATCCATGCCGACGTAAAGATGCACGGGAACTTTCTGGCCGATGGCCGGACGGAAGCTCTCGGGCTCGATCCAGAAATCATGGGCCTGAACTGCCGGGAGGAAGAAAACAAAATACCACAGTGCCACGAGCCGGCACGCTTTTTTTACAGTAGACTGACGGCGTTTTTGGGACAACATGGCGGTGTGCGGACGGGCAAACGGTTAAACCGGAAACAGCTCAAGCATAACACGATGCCGCTGAGCACCCCTACGCGTAACTATTTGTTGTCGCACCATGATGAAAAATCATTTCTGGTTTGTCCTGCTGGCGCTGGTGGCGTTGTGGTGGCCGGTCGGTTCGATGGCGCACGAAATCCGACCGGCCATCGTGACGGTCACGTTCAAGACCGATGGCC
>JAUSDQ010000132.1 GCA_030650525.1 Sulfuricaulis sp. | reverse complement strand
ACGCTTAGGATCGCGCAGTGTCTTCATCAGTGATAATCCTCCAGGTTCACGTCGTAGGCTCCATCCGGTCCATACCGGAAGGTGATGCGCCAGTTTCCCGACACGTCGATTGCATAAACGCCTTTCCGGTCGCCCTTGAGCGGGTGAAATCCAAAACCCGGCAGGTTCATGTCTTGGGGACCGGAAACAACATCCAACCGGTCGAGCAGGCGGCGGATACGCGCCGCGTGCTTGGGGTCAATGCCCCGATGATCTCCGGTCTTCGAAGAAGCGTTGCAGGCCCTTGTGCCGGAAGCGAACGATCACGAATCAAGTGTAATGCGTGGCATTACAATTGGCAAGGCCCGTCGGATTTACATTGCCAGAACGCCAGTGTGGTAAATCTAGGCCAAGAGCGGATTGCGCCGCCACTGATCGAGGCTGACAACCTCTCCGCGTGGTGCCACTACCTTCACGACGCGACCTTTCGCAATGGCCTCAAGCAGAATGCAAAACCTGATCCCGTCGTCTCGCGTTAGTTGGCGCTGTTGACGGCTTCGGCTTCCCCGACGCTTGCGCAATGTGCCCGGACAATCGCGATGAAGTCGGCCCCGTAGGCCGCGAGCTTGCGCTCGCCGACGCCGGAGATGTGGGCCAGATCGCTCAAGGTCTGGGGGCGACGTTCGACCATTTCCGCCAGCGTGGCGTCATGGAATACAACATAGGGCGGGACAGCCTGTTTCCGCGCGAGTTCGAGGCGGCGGGCGCGCAGGGCTTCCCACAGGCGTTGATCGGATTCTTGGGTGAAGGGGCGGCGCGCGGCGCGCGGGGTCTTGGTCTTTTTCGCCTTTTCGGGTTTGGCGTCGCGGCGCAGCATCAGGGATTCTTCGCCGCGCAGCACCGGGCGGCTCAAGTCGGTGAGGCGCAGGCCGCCGTGGCCTTCAAGGTCCACGGCCAGCAGGCCGCGACTGATGAGCTGGCGGAAGACACCACGCCATTCCTGTTGGCCAAGCTCCTTGCCGATACCGAAGGTGGTGAGCCGGTCGTGGCCGAAACGCTTGATGCGATCGTCGTCCTTGCCGAGGAGCACATCAATCAAATAATTCACGCCGAATCTTTGTCCGGTGCGGTGCACGCACGACAGCGCCTTTTGCGCGGGGACGGTGGCGTCCCAGGCTTCGGGCGGTGCGAGGCAGGTGTCGCAGTTGCCGCAAGGTTTGGACAGCGTCTCGCTGAAATAGGTGAGCAACGCCTGGCGGCGGCAAGTGGTGAGTTCGCACAGGCCGAGCATGGCGTCGAGCTTGTGGCGCTCAACGCGCTTGTGGGCGTCGCCGGAATCGCTGGCTTCGAGCATCTGGCGCAGGGTAATGACATCCTGCAGGCCATAGATCATCCACGCGTCGGCCGGCAGCCCGTCGCGTCCGGCGCGGCCGGTCTCCTGGTAGTAGGCTTCGACACTCTTCGGCAGGTTGAGATGCGCGACGAAGCGCACGTTCGGTTTGTCGATGCCCATGCCGAAGGCGATGGTGGCAACTATTATGACGCCCTCCTCGTTCAAGAAACGCGACTGGTTGGCGGCGCGCACCTCCGATCCGAGGCCGGCGTGATACGGCAGCGCGCTCAGACCCTGCGCGGCGAGCCAGGCGGCGATTTCGTCCACGCGCTTGCGCGACAGGCAATAGACGATACCGGCGTCGTTGGCGTGCTCGTCGCGGATGAAGCGCAGCAGTTGGTCGCGGGCGCTGGGGCCGTTACCCGACTGGTTGATACGATAGCGGATGTTGGGGCGGTCGAAACTGCTGATGAACACGCGCGCGTTTTCGAGCCCGAGGCGCGCGATGATTTCGCGCCGCGTCGGTTCGTCGGCGGTGGCGGTAAGCGCGATCCTGGGAACGTCCGGGAAACGCCGGTGCAGCACCGACAGCTGGATATATTCGGGGCGGAAGTCGTGGCCCCATTGCGAGACACAATGCACCTCGTCGATGGCGAACAGCGCAAGTTTTGTGCGCGCCAGCAGATCGAGCGTGCGCTCGAGCATGAGGCGCTCGGGGGCGACATAGAGCAGATCGAGCTCGCCGCGCAGCAGTTGGCCCTCGATGGCACGCGCCTGCGCTGCATCGAGCGTGGAGTTAAGAAACTCCGCGTGTACCCCGGCCTGCTTCAACGCCGCTACCTGGTCCTGCATGAGCGCGATCAGCGGCGAGACCACGATGCCGGTGCCGGCGCGGGCGATGGCCGGGATCTGGAAGCACAGCGACTTGCCGCCGCCGGTGGGCATGAGCACCAGCGCATCGCCGCCGGCCATGAGCGTGCCGATCACTTCTGCTTGCGGCGCGCGGAAGCGTTCGTAGCCGAAGACGCTGTGCAGAATCTTCAGGGGTTGGTCGTCCATGTGACGGCTGTCGGGTTTCCTGATATGAGGTGAAGTGAAGATAGTGTCCAGTTCTTACCGCAGCGTCAATCTCTAGGCTACCGCTTTATTTATCTTCGTAGGGTGGGCATCGCCCACCCTACCAATATTTCGAGATAGGTTCTAGCTCTTACCACAGCGTAAGTTTCTGCAAGATACTGCATAGATAGTCAAAGGAACCTGCATCAGTGCGGGGCACGCCCAAATCCTCCCATGGTCGGATATGGGAGCGGAAACACGTAGCGAGTGTGGCGTTGAATTTTCCACCGCCGGCGGTTAGCTTGGCGTGGATTTCAACGATCGCGCCGCGACCGACCCACACCAGGAACAGACCATGACCCCGGCAGAACAACACCACCAACTCAAAACCCGGTTGCAGCTCGCCTACGATCCCGTGGGTGTCTCGGGCGCAAGCGATTCCGACCCGATCACCGCCGGTCTCGCGCCCGCCCCCTCGGCGTGCCGTTTCTGGCGGCGTGCCGAAACAACGCGCTTTACCGCCGATGCCGCGTCGCACATTAACTGCAAAGTGGGCGCACATGTCATGGGTTTTTCGCTGGGCGAACAGGATATGCAAGCGCTGGGCGCGCTGGTGCAAACCATGACCGGCGTTGCTTACATCCTGCCCGAGGAAGTGCCGGCGCTGCCGCGCCTGCCCGAGCACCAGGCCTGGCATTACACGCCGCTCAGCGCGGCGTTGGCAACGCCGGAACTGGTGCTGATCTGGATCGACGGCCGGCAGGTAATGCTGATTCAGGAGGCCATGGGCAGCGCGCATTGGAAATCCGGCAAAGGCTTGCGCACCACCGGCCGGCCGGCCTGCGGCGCGCTGGCGCTCGCTTACCAGCACGCCGAGGCGGTGCTGTCATTCGGCTGTGCCGGCATGCGCACCTTCACCGAGATTCCCGACGGTTTCATGCTGTTGGTCGTGCCGGGCGAAGCGGTGGCAGGTTTGTGCCACGGTCTCGAACAGACCGCGAAATCCAATGCGGCCGTGCAGTGCGTGTATGACAAGCAAAAGACCGCGTTTGCGTGACATGGCAATGAAGAAGTCGTTTACATTCCCGTTGAGAGAGAAGGCGAGGATGAACGAGTAGCCCGGATGGAGCGCAGCGAAATTCGGGAAGGACGACCCCGGATTCCACTTCGTTTCATCCGGGCTACGCCCCTAAATAAATATTTTCTGCTTGCGCGGGGACATGACCGCTTAGCCCATACGGCGCCACACGCTCGCCAGCCACGGCTGCTGCGCGCGCGCCAGGCCGGTGGGGCGGTAGTAGTGAGTCAGTTCCTCGAAGCCCGCCGCCGACAGGTAGCGGCGCCAAGTTTCCAGATCGTAAAACGCGCCATAGCGCCCGCGGTTCCAGCCTTCTTCGTTGTGGCCGTGCGGGTTCGAACTGAACAGCACGCCGCGCGGTTTCAGCGTCGCGTGCAATTCCCGCAACACGCGCGGCAACTCCTGGCTCGGGACATGAAACAGCGCGGCGTTGGCGAACACGCCGTCGAAGCGCTGCTCCGGCAGATCGAGCTTGAGGAAATCCTGCTGCCAGACCTCGCCGCGGCCGTGGGCGCGCGCCATGTCAGCGAAGCGCGCGGCGCCGTCCAGACCGACGGCGATGTGACCGAGCTCGGCGAACACCTGGAGATCACGCCCCGGCCCGCAGCCGAGATCGAGGATCGTGAACGGCGCCTCACTCTCAATGTATTGCAGCAGCGCCGCGATGTTCTGGCTGACGTCGTGATGGTGCGTGCCGGCGTGAAAATCCGCGGCGTTGCGGTTGTAGTGTTCCAGCGTGAGGTCGGAGATTTTCTCCAGGTCTTGCGGGGTCAGTTTCATCGACTGCTACAAAAGGCGGCGCTTACGCTTGCTTGAGACGCTGAGCAAACGTATCGGCGAAGCGTTCAACGGCGTCCCAGTCGGTGTACTCGTAATCCCGCGTGGGGTCGATGTCGCCGCCGGCGATGCCGACGATCATGCGCATCAGCCAGCGCTTGAACCTGCCGTACTTACTGTATTGCAAGGCCCCGGCGAAGCTCGTGGTTTGCGCGGGTTGCCAGTTGACCTGGCGCAGGAAAGTATCCAGATAGCGTTGCGCCGCCTCGGGTTTAGCGCCCGGCCCGCCGGCGCTCAGGCTTACCGAAAAGAACGCGGAGGGACGCAGCGCCAATACCTCGCGGTAGCGACGCACCAACGCGCACAGATAGCGCGGATGATGGCCGTAGTGAATGGAGGACCCGACAATCACTCCGTCAAAGGCCGCCGGATTCAGACCTGTCGGGAGATTGTCAGCGCGATGTGTTTCGGCGGTATGGCCCTGGCCACGGAGCCTTTGCGCAATCCGCTCCACGATCCACGCGGTGTGACCCTCAGTGGTTGCGTAGAGGATTAGCGTGCGTGGCATGTGGCGGTGGCTGTCTCGTCAAAGTTGGTCTGCACCTTGCTTGTATTCCTCGCCAGCCATTTCACGAAGATAAAATATGGTGGACCATCTTAACCGAAGCCCGAACCTTTTTTGAACAGCGCGAGCCGTGATCCGGACGCGGACGCGGACGCGCCAGCCGACACACCCCGCAACCCGCCCGCCAGCCGAAAGGCGCGGCTGTCATGCGGCTTGCAGTCAAAACCCCGCTCCCTCCTGAACGTCGGTCGCGGAGTGGTGCGGCCCTGGGCCGGGCCGCGCCTCGCTGGGCCGCTCGGCCCTAACCCCGGCTCGGCCCCGACTGAACGTCGGGGCCTATCCCGCTTCGCCCTGAAGCGTTTTTTTCTTCTCTCGGGCGCGCAAGTCTTTTCGGTGGGGTGGTGGGGTGGCTTCAGGGCGGCGCGGTGCGGCTGCTTCGCAGCCGCGAGCCGGGGTTTTAGAGGCCCCGCCCGCCCGGCTGTCTCAGTCGGGCGGCTTCAACCCCTTCGGGTTTTCCGCTGCGCCCTTGGTGAGCTAGCCGTTCCCCTCAGCGTGGTCGCGGTGCTCCCGATTCAAAAACACACCGGGAGACTGCCTGCGCTTCGCTTCGGCAGACTCCCTTTCGGGTTAAAGCGCATCGTGGCTCGCTTCTCTCGCCACCATGCAAACAGCATAAACCCTTGTTCAGCGAGGCTTTCCAGAACAGAATGCTACGGAAACCACGAGGTGCGAGGCACGGCGGGCAAAGAAAAAACCCCGGGATCGTCACCGGCACGGGGCCGGGGCCGGGAGAGGATTTGTCCGGGGGCTGCGTTGATTAAAGATAGCTGTTGAAGGGGAAGAATGCCAAGAATCTTCGACAACATAGAAAAAGAACTCCTCCCGGCACTTCGGGAGACCATCGAACTATCGCAATCAGAACAGCAAGCCAGGGAGACGATAGATAGGTTGCTCATCCAAGTAGGCAGCGATATGTACGATCACGGATGGGTAAATCTTTCCAGCTTGTGCGGTGTCACGATCCGTGACAGAACGGCAGTCTGGCCATTTTCAATCGAGTCTGACCCTCTGGTTCTGCTCTGGTTCTGTTCCGGCTTAGACCGGTTCTCGAATTTCGAAATCCACGCTGGGGTAAATGACGGGCGACGGAGGAGCCTCCGTGGTCGCGCATTCGCCTCCGAACTCATTCGCGGGCGGCGGCTTGCGCCATCGCCTCGCGCTGTTCCTCGCGGAGAATGAGCGGCGGAAGATCGTCTTCGAGCAGCGTCTGGACGACCTCGTGCGCCGCATGCGGCCGGCCGAGCGCGAGCGCCTGCGCTGCCATTCGCGCAAGACGCTGCGGGTCGTCGAGGAGCCGGTCGATCTTGAACGGAATCGTCGTCATCTCGTTGCACTTGATCGCCGCCCCTTCCTCCAGCAGATGATCGCTGTTGCGCTCCTCTTGGCCGGGAATCGGCGACACGATCGCCATCGGCAACCCGCACGCCATTGCTTCGCTCGTGGTGAGTCCGCCAGGCTTGCCGATGAAAAGATCGCTGATGCGCATCAGCTCGTGCATCCGCGTGGTGTAGCCGAGAATGCGAAACGCGGGATTATTCTCCCCGACGATGGATGTGATCCGCACGCGCAATTCCTCGCTCTTCCCGCAAATCACGACCGTCTGCGTCGCGTGATGCAGCTCCGTCAGCCGCCGCACCACCACCTCCGTCGGCCCGACTCCGAGCGCGCCCGCGGAGAGCAGCAGCGTGCTCTTTTCCGGATCGAGTCCGAAGGCCATCCGCGTTCGCGCGCGGTCGATTGGCTGCGCGAAGACCGGATCGATCGGAATGCCGGTCACGCTGATTCGTTCGCTCGGCAAGCCGAGCGCCTCGAGGTGCGCCTTCGTTTCGTCGATCGCCACGAAGTAACGGTGGAACGAGCGCGAGAGCCACATCGCGTGGCAATCCATATCAGTCACCACGATCGACAGGTGCGCGCGTAGTTCCTCCTTTTCGATCAGATGCGAAATGATCCCCGCCGGAAGGAAATGAGTGCAGACAGTAATTTGCGGGTCAAAATTCTGGATGAATTTCACGAGCGGCCGCGTGTTGAGCCGGTCGAATTGCAGCCGCACGGCTTCGTTCTTCCACGGCTCATCGGTGGCCCGATAAGCAAAGCCGAGGAGTTGCGGGGCGCTGCGGACGAGCTTCGCGTAAAGGGTCGAGTAGAAGTCGCGGAAGAGCTTGTTCGTGTATTTCAGCGCGTCTTCGTGGATGACTTCCGCCGTGCGCGGATCGGCCGCGAACGCCTTTTCCAAAGCCTCTCCGCAGCGCAGGTGCCCCGTGCCCGCGCTCGCCGAAATAATCAGGACGCGTTTCTTCATG
>JAUSDQ010000128.1 GCA_030650525.1 Sulfuricaulis sp. | reverse complement strand
GCCGATGCGGAATATCGGTAGACCCCAGAATGGCTTCTGCCACAGCAGGAACGGGATGGCGACCATCTGGGAGATGGTCTTGATCTTGCCAACGAAGGACACCGCCACGTGCGAGCGTTTGCCCACCTCCGACATCCATTCGCGCAGGGCCGAAACGGTGATTTCGCGGCCAAGAATGACCAGGACCACCACGGCGAACAGGCGTAGATCGATAACATGCTGTTGCACGCCGGGGTCGGCCACCAGCAAGACCAGGGCTGCGGCAATCATCAGCTTGTCGGCCACCGGGTCCAGGAAGGCGCCGAAGGGCGAGGTCTGCTCCAGCTTGCGCGCCAGGTAGCCGTCCAGCCAGTCGGTGAGCGCGGCCAGAATGAACAGCCCGGTGGCGAGCATGTGCGCCCAGGGACGGTTGAGGTGATAGGCGAAGATAAAGGCCGGTATCAGCGCGATGCGCAGCAGCGTCAACACATTGGGCGCATTCAGCAGCATGACTTATCGTTCCTCGCCATGAAAGGCATCATATATTTTCTGCGCTAATCCTTGGTTGATGCCCGGCACACGCGCCAGGTCGTCGACACCCGCGCGGGCGACCTCGCGCAGACCGCCGAAATTCTTGAGCAGCGCCTGGCGGCGTTTGCCGCCGATGCCCGGAATCCGCTCTATCGGCGACGCGGTGCGTGCCCGCCCGCGTCGCAAGCGGTGTCCGGCAATGGCGAAACGATGGGCTTCGTCGCGGATTTGCTGGATCAAATGCAGCCCGCTGGATGCGGACGGCAGTATAGTGGCTCGCTGTGAACCCGACAAGAAAAGCTGCTCCTTTCCGGGTTGGCGCGCGCGTCCTTTGGCCACGGCCACGAGTTTAACGCCCTCCATCTGAAGTTCCTGCAAAACCGCTTCCGCGCTGGACCGTTGCCCTTTGCCGCCGTCAATGAGCAGCAGGTCGGGAAGTTTTCCTTCTCCCGCTTTCACGCGCCGGTAGCGCCGTGTCAGCGCTTGGGTCATGGCAGCGTAATCGTCGCCCGGCTCGATGCCTTCGATATTGAACCGGCGGTAATCCGATTTGACCGGTCCGTTCGCATCGAACACCACGCAGGAGGCCACCGTGGCTTCGCCCATGGTATGGCTGATATCGAAGCATTCGATGCGCTCGGGTACCGCGTCGAGCGCCAGCGCATCGCGCAGGGCTTCGAAACGGGCGCGCATGTTTATTTTGCCGGCCAGCTCGCGCCGCAGCGCTTCGGCCGCATTGACCTTGGCCATCTGGATCCACCGGCGCGGCGCGCCGCGGTTGCTGACGGAAATGGCAATCTTTTTACCGGCCTGTTGGGAGAACGCGCGCTCCAGCAGCGCCCGGTCCGTTATGGGTTCGCTCAGATAAATGCGCGCCGGAATGCTGCGGCCGCCCGCGCCGGACGTGGACAGATAATATTGCGACAGAAAGGCCGCTAAAATATCCCGTGACTCCGACTCCGCACCCAGGCGCGGAAAAAAAGACTTGTTGCCGAGGTTTTGCCCGCCGCGAATAAAAGTGGCCACGATACAGGCCGCTTCCGGAGTCGCGGCGACCGCCAGCACATCGGCGTCCCCTCCCCGGCCGCTGATATATTGTCGCTCCTGAATGCGTTTGAGCATGGCAATTCGATCGCGTAATAGTGCCGCCGTCTCATAGTCGAGCTTTTCCGAGGCCTGTTCCATTTCCTTGATGCTTGCACGGACAATAGTCTGGCTGCGGCCCTCCATGAACATCACCGCCTGCTGCAGGTCCTGATGGTAGCGTCCGCTGTCAATCAAACCCACGCACGGGGCCGAGCAGCGCTTGATCTGGTATTGCAGGCAGGGGCGCGAACGGTTGCGGAAAAAACTGTCCTGACACTGGCGCACACGGAATATTTTCTGCAACAGGTTGATCGTTTCGCGCACGGCAAAAGACGACGGATAGGGACCGAAATAACGGCCCTTCTCGCGCTTGGCGCCACGGTGAAATCCGATGCGGGGAAATTCCTGGCCGTCGGATACGAAGATATAAGGATAACTCTTGTCGTCGCGCAGCAGAATGTTGTAACGCGGGTGCAGCGACTTGATGAGATTATTTTCGAGCAGCAGCGCTTCGTTTTCGGTGTGTGTCACCGTGGTTTCGACATTCGCGACCTGCTGCATCAGCGATACAATCCGCGCCGACAATCCGTTGGCGCGAAAATAACTCTGCACGCGCTTGCGCAGATTGCGCGCCTTGCCGACATACAGCACTTCGTTTTTACTTCCCAGCATGCGATAGATGCCGGGTTGGGTGGGCAGACTCCCGATCAGATTCTTGGTATCCGGTACCGGCATGACTCAATTCGCCAGCAAGTCTTTGGCCTGGCGCATAACATTATCGAACATCGCCGCGGTCAGGCGTTTTGTCTGGGTGTTGTAGCGGCTGCAATGATACGAATCCAGTAAATGCATGCCCTCCGGGAGTCGATGATGAGCGCCGTGCGCGAAAGAATATTCTTTACGCTTCAATTTGAAAGACCGGAGCACGGCTTCGTGGGCGACGGTCCCGAGCGCCAGCACGACATTGCCTGGCTTGAGTCCTTGAAGTTCAGTCTGAAGGTAGAGATTGCAGGTGGCGATTTCCGCCGGCAAGGGTTTGTTGCCCGGCGGCAAGCACTTGACCGCATTGGTTATGCGGCAGTTTATCAGCGCGAGTCCGTCGTTGGCGGACACGGAAACGGGCCGGTCGGCGAATCCGTGCCGGTGCAATGTTTCGTACAACAGGATTCCGGCATGGTCGCCGGTAAACGGCCGCCCGGTACGGTTGGCGCCGTGCATGCCGGGCGCCAGTCCGACGACCAACAGGCGCGCCTTCGGGTCGCCGAACGGCGGCACCGGGCGCGCGTAATACCGTGGATACATGTCGCGAACGTTAGACAGATGACTCGCCAACCGCGGACAAGCCAGGCAGTCGTGGTTAAATTTGGGCATGGGAGTTAACCGACTGACAATACAACCGCCATCCTAGCGGACTTCTGGCACAAGCGACAGACGTTTAAGTTTCTGCGGTGCTAATTTCTTTAGAGTTTATGTAGGTTGGGTTGAGCGATAGCGAAACCCAACAAGTAACATCTGCGCGTGTGTTGGGTTTCACTGCGTTCAACCCAACCTACATCTTTATTATTCCGGCTGGCGTGCCGTCAGTTCATCCGTACCATATTCGTACCGTAGAAGATCTCCGCCATCTCGTGCCGCAGGCGCTGGTTCACAACCTTTGTATCCTGCGGGGCGAGATCGGTTTCACGCACGCCAAAAAGATAGTTGTCGAGATTGGAATCCTTCAGCATCATCTTGGTATGAAAGATGTTTTCCTGATAAACGTTGACATCCATGGCCTGGTAACGGGCGAGCGTATTTTTATCCACGAAATTCTGGACCGAGTTGATTTTGTGGTCGATGTAGTGCTTGGTGCCCTTGACGTCGCGGGTAAAACCGCGCACGCGGAAGTCGATGATGACGATATCCGATTCAAAGCTGTGGATCAGGTAGTTCAACGCCCGCAGCGGAGAAATCTTTCCGCAAGTGGAGACGTCTATATCGGCGCGGAACGTGGCGATGCCGTTATCCGGATGCGACTCCGGATAGGTATGCACGGTGATATGGCTTTTATCCAGATGCGCGACCACCGATTCCTTGGTCGGTTTTTCGGGCTCGAGCGGCAGGCTGGTCTGTGCGCTGCGGCTTTGGCGGTTATGCGCCGCGTCGGGCAATGGCCCGGGCGTCTCGGGATTGAGCGGTTCTTCCTGAATGGGCAGCTCGGAGATGAGCATGGTGACACTGGCGCCCTGAGGATCGTAGTCCTGGTGGGCGATATTGAGGATATTGGCGCCAATAATGCTCGACACTTCCGTCAGAATGGCGGTCAAGCGCTCGGCGTTGTAGGCCTCGTCAATATAGGTGAGATACTCTCTTTGCGCCTGTTCGCTGGGGGCATAGCAGATGTCGTAAATATTGAAGCTCAACGTCTTGGTGAGGTTGTTGAAGCTTTCGAGCCTCAGCTTCTTGAGCGGCCGTAAAAAATCCAATTCCCAGTACCTCCTGCAGGTCATCACATGTTGCTTACTGCTTATTATCGGACATCTTCGGCGCGAATCAATATTTTTTTCCCCTTAGGCGATGCCCGAGACGGCGCGCACCGCGTCGCGATACGCCTGATCCTGCGCGAGTTGTTGGCGCGTTGGATTTTCGCGTCCATGCATGCGCACCAGGCGCAAATGCGAGACCGGATCGTCGTAATGGCCCAAGCCGGCGAGCAACCGATCCGCCGCCGCCGTGTCGTTGCACACCAGCACCATGTCGCAGCCGGCGGAAAGCGCTGTTTTCGCCCGTGCCACAACGTCGCCCGCCCCTTTCGCGCCCTCCATGGAGAGGTCATCGCTGAAGATCACCCCCTGGAAGCCAAGCTGCCCGCGGAGAATATCCTTGAGCCATTTGCGTGAAAATCCGGCCGGTTGCGCGTCCACGCGCGGGAATATTATGTGTGCCGGCATGATGCCCTCGAGGCCGTAGTGGATCATGCGCTCGAACGGAACGGCGTCTTCGGCCAGAATATCGACGAGCGGTCGTTCATCCACCGGCAGGGCGATATGGGAGTCGGCCGCGACACCGCCATGGCCCGGGAAGTGCTTGCCGGTGGCGGCCATGCCGGCGTGGTGCATGCCGCGCATGTAGGCATGGGCGATATCGGCCACGGCCTCCGGGCGCGAGTGAAACGCCCGGTCGCCGATAATCTGGCTCACGCCGCGGTCGAGGTCGAGCACCGGCGCGAAACTGAAATCCACCCCCACGGCGCGTAATTCGGTGGCCATCAGCCAGCCACTGGTCTCGGCCAGCCGGCGCGCGCGCTTGGGATTCTCGTCATAGATATAGCCCAGGCGCCGGGTCGCGGGCAGCTCGGTGAATCCGTCCCGAAAGCGCTGCACTCTACCGCCTTCGTGATCCACCGCCACCAGCAATTGCGGCTGCCGCAGACTGTGAATTTCCCGCACCAGGGCTTCGACCTGCTCCGGCGACCGATAATTGCGCGAAAACAGGATAACACCGCCGACCAGCGGATGGCGCAACCGCTCCCGATCCGCCGGGCTTAGCTCCGGACCCGCCAGGTCCAACATCACGGGGCCGAGCGACACGGTCAGCCCTTGATAGTCACGCGTGTGCCCGGAGCGACGCGGTCGAAGAGCTCGATGAGTTCGCGGTTGCGCATTTTGACGCAACCGCGTGAGCTCGGGACGCCCATGGGATCTTCGTCCGGGCAGCCGTGGATATAGATATATCTTTGCATGGTGTCGACTTTTCCCAGTCGATTTTTGCCGTGTTCGAGGCCGCACAGCCAGAGGATGCGCGTCAGAATCCAGTCGCGGTTGGGAAAGGCGGTGCGCAGTTGCGGCGAATAAATCTCGTTCGTGGGACGGCGCGAGATCAATACACTATTAGGTGGCAGGCCAGCGCCGATTTTGGCGCGGATGTAATGGGCCCCGCGCGGAGTTTTTTCGCTTCCGGCCTGCTCGCCCACGCCATTACGCGCGGTCGAGACTTTGGTTTGCATGAGAATCCGGCCCTGTGAATCTTTCAGCGTCAGGGTCTGGGTCGGAACATCCACTTCAATCGTGTTGGGCGCTACCGCCATCGGTCAGGGCCTGTCAAAAAGCGCCATGGATTCGACATGGCTGGTTTGCGGGAACATATCCATCACGCCGGCGGCCGCCAGACGGTAACCCAGGGTGTGCACCAGATAGTCACTGTCGCGCGCCAGGGTCGCGGGATAGCAGGACACGTAAACAATCCGTGATGGCAGTGGCGCGGTAAGCTGCTTGATGACCTCCATCGCACCGCCGCGCGGCGGATCGAGCAGCCACTTATTGGCCGCATAATCCTTGCAAGTGGCCAGACTATTTTCGCGGTAGAGATCGGCGACCCTGAATTCGACATTATCGATAGCATTCCGTCGGGCATTGCACCGGGCGCCCTCAATAAGCGTGACATCCGCCTCCAGTCCCAGCACTTTTTTCGCGCGCCGCGCGAGCGCTAGCGTAAAGTTGCCAAGCCCACAGAACAGGTCCAGCACCTGATCGTCGTCTTTGAGATCGAGCAGCTGGATGGCCTGGCTGACCATTTGGCGATTGATCGCGCTGTTGACTTGCACGAAGTCCGTGGGCCGGAAACGAATTTCCACGTCGAATTCGGGAAGCCGGTAAAGCAATTCTTCAGGTTCAGCCGGCCACAGGGCGGTGATGGTATCCGGCCCGCCGCCTTGAAGGTAAATCTGGATAGCGTGCCGTTCACCGAAGGCACGCAGGATTTCACGATCGCGCTCCACCAGCGGGACCAGATGCCGAAAGATCAGCGCCGAAATATTATCACCCGTGGCGGTTTCGATCTGAGGGATACGGTTGGGACAGGATAAATCGTCCACCAGCCAGTGCAGCTCGGGCAGCAATCCGGCAATTTTCGGTTCCAGCACCACACAGGTATTTAAGTCGACGAGGTAATTCTCACGCCGCGCGCGGAATCCTATCGACACCTTGCCCGTTTCCGGCACCTGCCATACACCCAGACGCGCCCGCCGGCGGTAGCCCAGGGCGGGGCCGGTGACCGGATCGAGCCAGGTCTGCGGTTGCACCCGGCCGATGTGCGTCAGCTGCTCGGCCAGAATTTGCTGCTTGGAGTGAATCTGGACTTCCGATCGAAGATGCTGCAATCCGCAGCCACCGCAGCTACCGAAATGCGGACAGGGAGGCGTAACCCGGTCAGGACTGGCCTCCAGAATCTCGACCAGCATGCCATTGTCGTAGCTCTTGCGCCGGTTGAGATAACGGAACCGGACCCGTTCGCCCGGCAAGGCACCTTCGATAAACACCGTCTTGCCTTCGAGACGGGCCACGCCCCGGCCATCGTAGCTCAGCGAATCAACCGTGGCCGTGGCGGTTGGGTCGCCCGAAGCTGACGGGTTGTGGCGCGCGCGGGAAGCTTTCATCATCGGAGTTGCCATGAAGAAAAGTAATTCACTTCCAGGCATCGAGGAAAGTATTCAGATGGGGTTTGGCGGCGTCGCGCAGGGTCTTGCGCACCAGATCGGATTCGCGCTTCCAGCCGGCCTCGTCGAGATTGCCGCGTATCAGTTCAAAACGCAGATATATAAGGTAGGTGTTGAGCGCATCGGTCTCGCAATAATCGCGGATTTCGCCGATTTTTCCGGCCTGATACTGATTCCAAACTTCGCTGCCGTGCATGCCCAGTTTGCCCGGCAAGCCGATCATCTGCGCGATTTCATCCAGCGGCGCGACCGCGCGCGGTTGATAACCGGACAGCACGTCCATGAGGTCGGTGTGACGCGCGTGGAAACGGCTGAGGTAGTTGTTCCATTTGAAATCCCGGTCGTCTTCTCCGGTGTCCCAGTAACGCGGGGCCGAGACGCCGTGCAGCAGCGCGCGATAATGCAGCACCGGTAGGTCAAAGCCGCCGCCGTTCCATGAAACCAGCGTCGGCGTGTAACGCGCGATACCGTCATAAAAGCGCCGGATCAATTCCGCCTCGGTGGAATCCGGTTCGCCCAGCGACCAAACGCGCAGGCTCTCGTCGGCGCGCAGCACGGCTGAAATCGCCACCACGCGATGCAGGTGATGGCGCAGAAAATCGGACTCACCGGTCTGCTCACGGCGCTTGGCAAACATGACCTGCGCCACGTCCTTGTCGCTCAGCCCGTCAAGTCCGTGCAGCCGGCGGCCGGTGGCTACATCCGGGATCGTTTCGATGTCGAAAGCAAGTATGTTCATAAGGAAACCAGTAGAATTGCCTTTATAGTTTAGTGCGCCTGTTTATATCTTTTTGTATGCCGCCGTCAACCCTCCCAGGGTTTTGCTTGCGGTAATAGCATCATGGGGAATCAACAAATATGACCAAGGCTTACCGCCGTTGACGCGTTCGTGTTCCGTGGCGTGTTTACACCATTCAACGGCAGCGCGGGCTTTGGCTAAAACTTCCGGATCGTCCACCTCGGTGGCACGTTTAGGTTCACAGAGATATTTGGCAGTCTTTGTTTCCACGACGAAATCCGGCTCGTAGGACTGG
Source organism: Sulfuricaulis sp. (assembly GCA_030650525.1). Classification (GTDB taxonomy): domain Bacteria; phylum Pseudomonadota; class Gammaproteobacteria; order Acidiferrobacterales; family Sulfurifustaceae; genus Sulfuricaulis. The sequence goes on along the minus strand of JAUSDQ010000128.1, from coordinate 14,171 downwards.
TCGTGGTGATAATAAATCTGGAACTGCCCTTTTGCCGGCTTGAACCACTTCATCACGTCCACGTCGTCTTCCAGGATAATCGCAAACCGGCGCTCGGAATCGGAATCGAATTTCTGCAACCGATACAGACAACGCCGGAATCCATTGAACACCATGCCCCGGATGTATTGGCGCTCTTCCACCGGTGCGCGGAAATCACGGGCGTTCTCGCCAGACAGCGTGGAATAGGCGTTTGAAGGCGGGGTCGTGAAGCCTCTGCTGATTTTCGCCTCATAAGTATTGGCTTTCTCCCAATAATGGGCCTGCATCTGGACATGGATTAAATCGGCCAGCCGCTGTTGGTGATATTGCAGGACATTCAACACGGCCTGCTCGTCCGGCAGATACGAACGCAGGTGAGATACCATTTGGCCGGCGAGTTCATACAACAGATCGGCGTGGTCGTCGTAGGAAATATCGTTATAGTTTATCAGGGCGCGCACCAGATAATTCTCCGGGCGTGGCTCCACGGCGATACCAGTGCCGTCAGAGATTCGTTCGCGCTCGTGCGTGCGCAGGTGTTCTATAAGAATATTGTCCGCCACGGGCTGAAGATGGATGCCGCTGACATCCAGATCGAAGTCCCTGTAGCCGGAAACCATCTCTCCCTTCGGCACCAGAATAATGCGCGGGATATCTATGGTTAGCTCGATGAAAAGGTCCGTCATTTTGGAGACAATCTCAGGAATATTCGGCTGTTCAACAATCCCCTCCAGGACGCCCTGTACCGGTACGTAAACCGCAGCCACCTCTTGGGCAATCTGCGCCTGCACTTCCGGTGATTTCAGATCGTAAGACCGGGGCAAGCTCTCGAATTTTCTGAGCACTTCCAGCGTTGTCTTTGCCACCTCTTGTTCCGCCGGCGTGGCGAACGTAATGCTTTGCTGACCTCCAGCCTTCTCAGCAGGCTTGGCGGTGATTCTTTCCACAATCTCCGGCTGCACAACAATAGTCTGTTTGCCCTCCAGAGGAATATCCCGCCCGATGACGACGCCGGTGCGGATGATGGAATTGGGATTATTCGCCTGGTCGATAATGGCCTGAAACATGTCATGCGCCACGATGGTCAGGCGGTCCACGGCGGGCACGCCGACGCGCTTGCCGTAAGGCAGGCGCAGCCCGCGCCCGATGGATTGTTCCACCAAGGTCTTCGAGCGCGCGGCGCGCAGCGGCACGATGGTGTAGAGGTTCGTTACATCCCAGCCTTCCTTGAGCATGTTCACGTGCACCACGATCTCGGTCGGCTCCGCCGGGCTCTCCACCACCAACAACCTGGCCACGGTTTCGTCGGCCTCCTCACCGCGCTGGTTGGAATGGACGGTAATGACGCGATCCTTGTAACGCCCTTTAAAGAAGGCGTCGTCCTTGATGGTGGCCACGATCTCATTGGCGTGCTTGGTATCCTGCGCCACGACCAGCATGAAGGGTTTCACCAAGGGCAGATTGTTCTGCCGCGCATAGATCTCCAGATCCGCCTTGGCGTTTTCATGGATGAGAACGCCGTCTTCCAGCTTCAGGCGCTCCAGTTGCGGCTCGGTGTAGTTGGCCGGGTCAAAGTTTTCCCGTGTGGCGACGGCGGGCTCCTTCACGAATCCATCGGCCAGGGCACTGGCGAGGGGATAGCTATAGATGACGTTCTTGAAAGGCACCGGACCGCCCGCCGCTTCGATCTGCGGCGTGGCCGTCAGCTCCAGGCCGAGAATGGGTTTGAGTTCGTTGATGGCGCGCACGCCGGCCGACGCCCGGTAGCGGTGCGACTCGTCCATCAGCAGCACGAGGTCATCGAGCCCTGAAAGATAATCGAAATAGCTCTGGCCGATGTATTCCGATAGCCGTTTGATGCGTGGCACCTTGCCGCCCCGTACTTCCGAGTTGATCTGGGAGATGTTGAAAATGTTGATCCGTACCCCACCAAACAGCAGGCCGCTAGTCGGATCCCGCTTCTCGTAGTTGTCGCCGGTGATAACGGCCGGACCGTTCACTGCAAACTCGGCGATGCCCTGGAACACGTACTTAGGGTGGTTGGGCGTGAAATCCGTAATGAGCTTGTTGTAAATAGTCAGGTTGGGCGCCAGCACGAAGAAGTTGTTGATGCCGTGGGCCAGGTGCAGATAGCTGATGAAGGCGCCCATCAGCCGCGTCTTGCCGACGCCGGTCGCGAGGGCAAAACACAGGGAGGGGAAATCGCGCTCGAAATCCGTGACCGTCGGAAATCCGGCCTGAATGGCCGTCAATGCCTGGGCTAAATCCTGACCCTTCTTGAGCGGTATCAAATCGGCGACACGGGCGAGAATCTCCAGTGACTCGCGTTGTGGCGCGCGCAGACTTAAGCGACCAGCAATAGCGTTGACATGACGTGAGAACGTCACCCCGCTGGTCATTCGTTTCCGTCCTCACCAAAGCGGGCAAGCAAAGCCTGGGCTGCGTCACGAATCTCTGGAACGCGGTTTCGCGCCACATCCCACACAATCTGCGCGTCCAGTGCGAAGTAATGATGCGCGATGATATCGCGAAACTTTGCGGCATCGGACCACTCGATTCCTGGCACAGCTACTTTCACCGCATCTGGGAGTTTTTTGGCCGCTTCTCCAATTACTTGTAAATTGAACAATACGGCATCGAAAATTACATCGTTCGCGCAAAACTCCTCGAATGACAAGTCGCTTATGTAGCGAAGAATCTTTCCCGCACCTTGTGCGATATCGTCTAAATACAGCAACCAGTCACGCGACACGGATCAAGTCCTTTTCCACATGCAGCCGCGCACGGGGCTTCAGGCCCGATTCGGTAACCAAGTCCACCTTACGGCCCAGCAATTCTTCGAGGTATGACTTTAGACCCATGTAACCATCGAAGGTCGCGGGGCCGTCGAACTCCACCAGCACATCCACATCGCTGTCCTCACGCGCCTCGCCGCGCGCGGTGGAACCGAACAACGCCAGATGCTTGACCGCAAATTTCTTTGCGATCTCATCGCGACGCTGCGATAAAAGAGCCAACGCTTGCTGTTTATTCATGCCCTAGATTCTCCAGATAAAATAGCCGTAGGGTGCGTCCCACGCACCATTACTTTTGGTGCGCATAGCGCACCCTACCACGATAATAACATTCTGATTCACTCCTCGGTCCCCTCACCAAACAACGGCATGGTGGCGCTTTCGCCATTTTTCATCTTGGTTTTCCCTCGCCCCTTGGTTCTTATCCCCCCTCCCTCTGGGAGATCACCTGCAGTTTCTTCCGGCTGAGGGGCCAATTCCGCAATCTCCAAGCTGTAATCATCCCGTCCGAACTCGCAGCGATTGAGCACCGCATTCGGAATCTTCTTGAGCGTGAGATTCGGAAAAGCATCGGCCTTTGCCCGGAACGCCCCGCAACAAATCAGAAGCGTCCGATTCTCGCCTACTTCCTCGCTCAATGCGGCGAGTTGTTCGCGCGTCAGCGTTTGGGTGGTAACGTAAATAAAATCCCGCTCGGTGGAATAACCATGCTGCCAATACAGAGTATCGCTGGGCGCATAGACAAAGCCTTCATGCTTGCACATCGCCTCGGCCAGCATGGCGGCGTTGTATTCCTGATTGATGACCCAGTTACCCCACTTGTCCTTTTCCAGCAGCGACGGCGCAAGGCGGTAGTAGCGGAAACCGCCACCGCCTTTCCAGCCCACAGCCTCTGTGATGCCGCCCTTGTCCTCACCGTCGATGACTTTTTTCAGGCGCGGGATGATATGCGTGTGGCAGTGCTCGCCCAGCTCCACCATGATCCAGCGGCGACCCATCTTATGGGCCACCGCGCCGGTGGTGCCGGAGCCGGCGAAGGAGTCGAGGACAAGGTCGTTGAGCGCGGTAGCAAGCATAAGCACCCGTTCGATCAAACGTTCCGGTTTCGGTGTTCCAAATGACTCATCGCCTGGAAACAGAATACGCATCTCATTTTTCGACGTGCGGTTGCTTCCTACCTCGTCTTTCGACCACAAGGTTCGTGGCACCAAGTCCGAAACCTCACTTAGATACCGCTTGATGCTTGGCCTTGCACTTCCTTTCGGCCCCCACCAAATACGGCCCTCGGCATCCAGTTCGCGAAGCCTTTCTTCGGATATGCGCCAATAGCGACCTGGGGGTGGAGAAAACTCGCGGCCGGTTGGACCCGTGATCGTGTATCGCCCTCTCGAGTACGGTTTGTTCGCATATGGGTCGCCAGGCAACCACGGCCCACGCGGATCATTATCAGGATTCGAGTAAATTGAATTTGCTTCTTCTGTACGTGGAAGTCGTTGCGGAACCCAGTTCGGATTCTTGGAATAGACAAGTACATAGTCATGGTCGATCGAAAACTGACGCGCTGAATTTCGCGGCGAATCCGCCTTCTCCCATACTATCGTTGTGACGAAGTTCTCGCGACCAAATAGTTCGTCACACATCACCTTAATGTAATGTCCCTCGTTGTCGTCGATGGTGATCCACAGCGAACCGTTCTCCGACAGCAGCCGCCGGATGATCTCCAGCCGGTCACGCATCAACGACAGCCAGAGAGAATGCTCCAGCCCGTCGTCGTAATGCGTGAAGGCGCTGCCGGTGTTGTACGGCGGGTCGATGAACACGCACTTCACCTTGCCCGTGAACTCCGCCTCCAGCGCCTTCAATGCCAGCAGGTTGTCCCCGAAGATCAGCCGGTTGTCGAAGATATCGTTCTCCGTCACCCGATGCGTCGCGTGGTACGATTTCTCCGTGTCTTCCAGCAGAATCCGCGGCTCCAGCTTCGGCCGGTTTTCCTTGCCGATCCAGGTGAGTTCGAGCTTTTGTTTTGCCATATTTTTCAGTGATACTTGATCCGACGGTTATCGAATGCAGGTTTAGTTCCTTCGAGCACATTAACGACATGCAAATTGATTTTAGGATTCTCGATTGATCCAGATACATACTCAATCTTGCATTTCTTATTGCGCTCGAACGACGAATAGATGACTTGCTCTGCGTCGCACACGACAGCGAGATTCGGATTATGGGTAACCATAATGATTTGTCGTTTTTTCTTTGCCTCGTTCACTACCGGCACGAGCAAGCTTACAACCGTCTCGTTGTCTAGGTTCTCTTCCGGCTGATCCAAGATGATTGGATTGCGCCATTTGTCTACCAATAAGTAGAAAATAAGGAGAAGCGCACCTCTTTGACCGGGCGATAACTGCTCAATCTGAGTATCCTGAAATAGCAGTGAGTAACGAGGCTCCATAAACGGTAGGCCAAAAAGCAGGTCGTAAACAGCGCTTGATGTTTTGTTCACCCGAAGAATCGACGCTATGCCGATAGCACTTTCGCTGCTGCCCTTGGCGGCGGCAACGATCTTCTCATGAAGCTCACAGGCAAATTTTTTGACGTCTTCCTTCTTGTTTAGGTCGAACTGTTCAGCGATTTTCCGTACCGTGGTATAACTCTCATCCTCGCCCCTAAATTCGCCTGAATTCTGCTTAATAAGCTCGAATAGCGCCGATGCAAGTGCATCCGGAGACCCACCCAAGCTCGCCTGGAACTGAAGCTTGTATCCGTCTCGAATGAGGCTGTTGCTTTGAATAACGTCTTGCACTGGCTTAAACAGTTCTTCCCGCGCTTTTCTTTGAGCATCAAGGATGTCGAAGATCTCAGAAGAGAGAGCAAGTCGCTTTGCTTGCTTTTCATTCAATAGCACGGGAAGTTGATCAAGTTGGGCGATTCTCGCCTTGATGCCCTCCAGTGTGTCAGGCGCATCCGGTGTACCGGTCAGTTCTCGAAGTTTCACTTCCCAAGCCTCACGCGCCTTTAGACTCTTCTCGTATCGCTGTTGCGGTTCGTTCAATTTTGATTTGAATACTGATTGTTCAGTTAAGAGCTTCTGTTTCTCCTGCTCGTTCTGCACAGATGTATCTACGAGAGCCTTCTGCTCTTGAGGAACCGACGTTGCCAATTGGTCTAGCGCTTCTTCGCTGGTGGTAAGTGATGCCACCTTTGAGATGTCTAAACCAAGGGTCTTGAGATATTCCGCCGTCTCATCTTCGAACTGCTTGTACTGTCTCTGCAGCAAACGAAGACGGTCCCGAACCGCTTGTATCGCTTTTGCTTTGGCCGCTAACTGCGCTTCTTTGGCGATAGAAGTTTGCGACTTTTCGTCAATCGCCTTCAGTAAACCTGAAATTCTTTCTAGTTCCGCAGATGCCTGTTGCTGCTCCGGCGTTAATTGTTCCAACGGCTTTGGCTCGATTTGAGACACAATCTTGTTGTGCTCTTCAATCTGCTTCTGCTTGAGCGTTAGCAATTCCTCAAGCGCTCGTTTAATCTCCGGCTGTAATTGCGCCTCAATCCCTTCAATTTCCTGGTTGAGCCTCTTGAGGTCTTTCCGGTATTCGCCTAATTGATCCCGAAAGCTACTTTCCTGCTGTTCAATGAGCTGATCGAAATCAAGCGCTTTCTGGCGAATGGACGGACTCGTATGGGAAAAAATGACCGCCCTCAGCTCCTTCTCGAATACGTCCGACCGCCCGGATACATGGTCATTGCAGAGCTTTTCAAAGTGAGCTTGCGGTATGTAGCGGACAAGCTCAACCGCTTCAGCGGCTGGGTTGTCGGACAGCAGACGCTTATTAGTGCTCCCATCTAGCCATTTGATTGTTCCCGTAAAGTGTTTAGCAAGTTCACTTGGCTTCTTCCGAAATCGAGTACTCGAAAGAAACGAGAAGTGATCCTTTTGCCGTGAGTTTCCGAGTAGCGCGATAATGTCCGCAAGCGCACTTTTCCCGCTACCCTTATTGCCAATAATGGCAACCAGGTCAGGATTGAGAGTTAGATTGCAACCAGTTAGCCAGTGGTCTGTGATTGGGCATCCCTGATTCTTTTCGACTACTAATGATTCGATGAAATACGTTTTATTTTGTGCGACTTCAACAAGCTTTTCTGGACGTTCTCCGATATACGAGCGTTTTGCAGGCTCTTTGATCGCCTGTAGCAAGCCAAGAAACGTAGGATCCGCCTTGATCCACGTAGTCTTCCCTAACGGGAATTTTCCGTAGTCGGCATAGGAGTGTGTATCGCTTCCAGATACGGCGAGACGCGGTATATTGTCGAGTGCAGACTGAAACGCATCAAACCACTCCTTGTTGTCTGCGGTCTTAACGCCAGTGAACGCAGCCCACAACTCCTGACGACGGGTTTCAAAAATTGGCGACGAGTTCATCAAACCAATGACATATGCATAGTGTTTTTTCCAATCGGCCTTGGCCAATCCGTCGTTCGTGTCCCAGGGCATAAACCCGATCGCTTTGCCATGCGGAACTCTTTTGATAGCATCTTGATACGACACGGAGCTTATTTCTGCGGTCTTCGACCCGGCCAAGAGAGCTATTGCATCGTCTTTCGCAACAACCTTAGGATCAAGACCAATTTTTTTGATCAGGTCATCTCCCACTTTCTCCCGCGCTAGTCGAACCAAACATTCGTCTGACAAGGGTTGATTGATAAGTGCGACTTCGAGCTTCGACTTGAAGTTATTCAAATCCTGATCTGATATATCGTCAGCAAACACGACGTGAGCGTTAAGACGAAATTTAGTGGGCGAAACAAGTCTTAGCTCAATTCCCGGGAAAACTGTCTTCTGTAACTGAGGTGCCCCCACTTCCGTCAATCTCTTTTTCAGTGCGAACCATCCGTCAAACGTCCAGTAGTCCATCAGGACAAACACTGCGGGTTCGGCCTGATTCAGAGCATTGATCATTAGATCGATAGATGCTGTTTTTTCGGCAGCCGTCATCTGAAAGAAGTGCTTACTTCCTTTCCATTCAAACGAGGCGGGTGTATGAATGTGCAGATCCCATTGGCGCCATTCTGCGCCACGCGGAAAAATAGGTTTTACGTTAGCCATTGAAGTCTAAGTTTCCTTTTTATTGATCAACGCTCTTGATGCCTCGTTGTCGGACCCTAACGCCTGAAGTTCCAAACCATCGATTTCTTGAAGCGACTTACCAGCTATACCCTGTAAATCACCATACATCCCTACCGTTGCCCCCATCACGCGCTCAATCTGCTCTTCACGCTTGGCCCACTGCTTCATGATGGCTTTTCGCTCTTTGTCGAGGTCTTCGCGCATGGTGGAAAATGCTTCGACGATGGCTTCCACGCGCTGGCGGAAACGTGGGCCGGTGAGGTACTGGTAAATCATTTCCGTTTTGGTTTGCTGACCTTCGGAAGCCTGCCGCGCCATGGAAATTTCCAGCAACGACTGACGAAGAATCATAGCCACCGGCAACGCAGTACGGGGATGCGTTACCCAGACGCCCTCTACCATTGCGAAGGTTTCAATGCCCTTCGGCAAATTCTGGCTCACGATCACGGCGATCTCTGCCTTCGCAGTGCGCTGGTCATCGCGAAGTTTTACCAACCAAGCGTCGCTCCAGTTCTTGGTGCGCTTGAACTCCCACAAAATAATGCCGCCAGACTGGCCGCCTGCACCAACAACACGCTGCACCACATCCCCGCCATATTCACCCTTGGGTACTGGCTCGATCGCATCGAAAGGAAATTTTGTACGCAACAGGTTTTCAAGCTCCAGTTCCTGGACTTCACCCTGCAATTGTTGTGAGCCCTGTTCGGCCCGACGTTTGAGGTCTTCGATCTGTTTCTGCATCGCGGCAATGGTTTGCTCCTTCTCCATCACCTTGAGTTTCTGTTCATCCTCGGCTTCTTTTTTAGCTTGGGTGCGGACTTCGGTCAATCCGACCTGTACCCGCTTTTCCACCGTGAGCTCCAGTTCACGCTTGGCATCATCGAGTTCGCGCTGTTTCTTGATGAGTTCGGCTTGTGCTTTTTGCGCTTCAGCCAATTTTTCGTCGCGAGTTTTAAGCACCTCTTGTAATTCGGCCAGCTCACGCGCTTTGCTTTCCAACTCGGCGGCACTGGCAAGTTTGGCCTTCTTGGATTCCTCCGCAATAACGCGGGCGCGTTCTGCTTTCAACTGCGCTGCAACTTGGTCTGCCACCTGATCGTCGAGTTTGCGCTTGTCCTCTACAAGTTGCTTTTCCTTGTCGCGCATGGCTTGTTCGCGCTGGGCGACTTCGCTGTCTTTCTGCGCCAGTTGCTGCTCGAGCTGCTTGCGGGTGGCTTCGATCAGCGGTGCCGCCAGCGATTCGGTAAGTTTAATTTCCGTTTTGCAGTTGGGGCAAATGATGGTGGGTTCAGTCATGGGCAAACCTTACTTATTCTTGTTCTTATCGCCGGTATTGCCCAGTAGGCCGATAGCGTCGCGCTCGTCCAATTCCAGCTTGGGTGTTGAAGTTTTGACCCGTTTCTCCACTGCCTTGATATGCTCGGCGGGCGGAATACGTTCCGGCAGGTCGCCGCCGATGCGTTTGATTGCGTCACGGACTTCCTTGCCCACTTGTTCATGGGTACGGATGGCCTGATTTTGATCGCGGATGCGTTCGCGGGCGAGCTTGTCTCGGGCCTGAGTCATGCGGAACTGATTGGCGGCTAGTTCGGTGGCGTTCATGCGATCCATCAGGTTCTCTTTTTCCGGAATGCCTTTCTTCGTCTTGATGGCGTCCCGCCCTAATCCACCGTAAAGACCTTTGTACCCCGCATCGTGGAATACACCAAACATTTTGTTTTGCACACCGGCATCTTGAGCCGCGCCGGAGAGGGCCTTGAACTCCTCACCAGTCTGCTTGCGCAGCTCCAACCGCTCCAGATCGGCAGCCAACTGGTCAGAGAGTTCCTGGCGGCGGGTCTGGATGGCGAAGTATTTCTGGGCCTGGGCGATTTCGGGCTTGCGCGGGTCACCGTTCTGGGCGATGAGATAGCAGGCGAAGCGGGAGAGGTGGTAATCCTCAACCACCTGAACAGCCCCCTTGCCGCCGGTGATCGGTTTGCCGGCGCCGGCAAAGTGATGATCCGGGTTATTTCCCGATTCTTTACAAGAGGCTATGGCGCGCTCGACGGCCTGCTCAAAGCGCCGCCACTGGCTGTACCCCAACAGGGGTTGCAGGTCGCGGGCGCTCCAGTATTCCGCGCCGTGATCGTTGGTTAGCTTAAGTCCCTCGAAAGATTTTCCACCGAGGGCGGGCATTGATTTGTTGCTCATGTGAACCTCCTTGTACGGGTGGTGCAATATCTAGATATCTAAATTAGAGGAACATCAAACCAGCCGCAAGCGGAGAGTTTGCTTTCCCTCCGGTTTAACAATAAGAGCTGGTTATTCGGGAGCCGGGGTAAACTTTCGAACGCCCTCTCATACAACCCGCCAGCGAATCGTAAATATCTCCGCCCTATTCAGCTGCTGCTTGAGCCGTGCCTCGATGTCTGTGATCAAGGTCTCCTTGCGGGTATCAATCTCGTCCTGCGCTTCAAACAGGCCGCGCCGTTTGTCGTTGCGATTTTTCTCCAATTCTTTTGCTTTTTTGTGGAACGCGACCTTGGAATCGAGATCGGCCGATTGTCGGGCCTGTTTTTTGATTTCTTTTATTTCCCTGTCCAGTTCCTTCAGTTCCCGTTCAAGGCTTTGCTTGAGATCGTCCGCCCAGGTTTCGAGTTTTTCCATTTCGGCCTCGAAGTAGTGGTGATTACGCTCAGCGACTTCCTGCACGATCGCACCTTGGGATGCTTCGATGCCGGTCTGTAATGTTGACTGGATAGTTGCGGGCGGCTCCAGATATTGATCTGCCTGTCCGGCCACGCTAAAGAGTTTGGCGCAGCCTTCGGAGTCCAGGATTTCACCATCGTCGGTCACGCCGGTAAAGATAAGGTGTTCCTCGCGCTCTAATGCCTCGATGGACAGCAACGACAGACACAGCCAGCCGGAACGGCCCTTGAGCTTCTCGATCAGACTGACTTTGCTTCCATGCTGACCATACCGGAAGGTGACCTCCGTCGGTGGTAATGAGCGGGCCTTGGCTCGGGCCAGCAGACGTTCGGCCAAGGGGTGGCCCAGGCGGTAGTGATGCTCTTCGATTCCGTTCTTGTGCGTCACCAGACGATAGCGTCCAAGGGGGATGCCCGCGGGTTCGATACCCTCCGGCAGTTGATGCAAGGTAAACGTGTAGGCGTCGGGGCCAAAATCGGCGCAACCGGCGAGTTCCTGCTGCGTCAAGCGCCACAGCCAATCCTCGAACCGGCCGATCTGCTGTTCGGTCTTATCGCGATTAAAACGCAGGCGGACATGAACGTCCTCATCGAAATTTTCCAGCAACTTGGCGCGGGTATCCTCGTACTGGATGCGAATCTGCTCTTCCAGCTCGCCTTGAAGTTGATCGAAAGCCGCGTTGATCTCTTCCGAGGTACGGCAGGATTGGTAAATAACATTGATACGCTTCTCAAAATCCACACCGGATTCCAAGGCGCCGAGCACTTCATCGGATGCGCCGAACACTCCGCTAAATAACTGGAATTTCTCCGACAGCAACTCGAAGACCCGCTGGTCGGCGGCGTTCTTGCGGTTCAGGAAATTGATGACCACCACATCGTATTTCTGGCCATAGCGGTGACAACGGCCGATGCGCTGTTCGATGCGCTGCGGGTTCCAAGGCAGGTCGTAATTCACCACGAGACTGCAAAATTGCAGGTTGATACCTTCCGCTCCCGATTCGGTGGCGATCATGATGGACACCCGTTCCTTGAATTCCTCGACCAGGGCGGTGCGGATGTCAACGCTCTGTGAACCGGTAACGACATCTTCGCCTTCATGGCGCGTGAGCCACTCGCGATAGACTTGTGACGAGTCGGGATCATTGATGGTGCCGCTCAGGGTGACGATTTGCCCGGCGTAGCCGTTCGCTTGAAGCAGCTCTTTAAGATAGCGTTGCGTGCGCCGTGACTCGGTGAATATCAGCGCCTTGCGCGGCGCGCCAAGTTCCGCCAGTTTCTGGAAGCCTGCTTTCAAGGCGACAAGCAGTGCATCTCCCTTGGCGTTGTGGGTAATGGATTCGGCCAACGACTTATAGCTCTTAAGCTCGTCCGCCTCCTCACGGATGGCTTGAAGCTGGCGCGCCGCTTGCTGCTGATCCGATGGTGGGTTTTGGCTGGCGGCATCATTACCCGTTCCGTCCTCGTCAACCCACTCCTCCTGTGTTTCCTCGATGGCTTCGTAGTCTTCTTCTAAGGTCCGCACAACATCCTCTGGCTGCGCTGCGGCCTTTTGTTGCGTGTACTCCTTCTCCAGGCGGTCAGCAATACGGCCGAGGGTGTTGCCGATGGCAAAGGAGGAAGACGCCAGAATTTTGCGTAACACCAGCGTCATCAACGAGCGCTGGCTCGACGGCAGGGCATAGGAATTTTGCCGCTGCAAATAGGCCGAGACGGCCTCGTAAAGCCGGACCTCCTCGTCGCTGGGCGTGAAATCCTGGGTAATGGAGATGCGGTTGGTGTAACGGATGTATTCCAGCACCTGCCGCCTGAGAGTGCGCTGGCAAATGGGCTGAATGCGCGCGCGCAGCTTATTGAATTCGCCGCTCCCCATCTCACTGGCGCGCTTGGCGAACTGCGAGCGGAAATAGTCTTCGCTTCCGAAGATATGCGGATCGACAAAGCTGACCAGACCAAAGAGTTCCATCAGGGAATTCTGTAGTGGCGTGGCCGTAAGAAGAATCTTGGGGCGTGTCCCGATGGCATCGCGAATCACCCTGGCGATTTTGTTGCTCTTTTTGTAGACGTTACGCAGCCGGTGGGCTTCGTCGATGACCACCAAATCCCAAGGTACTTTTTGAATTTCCGATTGTTTGCTCTTGGCGAAATGATAGGAGCAAAGAACGATTTTATCGTGCTGCTCGAAGGGGTTGGCGACACCGGCTTTTATAAATTGATTAAAGTTTTTAGCTTCAAGAATTATGGAATCAGTGAAGAATTTTTCTATTAGTTCCCGACTCCATTGCTCCCGTAGCGCCGCGGGTAGAATGATCAATATCCGACGTTTTTTCTCGGCCCATAACTGACTGATGATTAATCCGGCTTCAACGGTTTTGCCGAGACCTACTTCATCGGCGAGTATCGCTCCGCGCGACAGTGGTGAGCGGAAGGCAAACAGCGCGGCTTCGATCTGGTGCGGATTCAGATCAACGGTGGCGTTGAATAACGATTGTGATAGCTTTTCCAGCTTGTCGGATGAGTAGCGCCGCGTAAGCTCATGGGCGTAATACTTCGAATGGTAAAGCGTACTCACTTAGCAGATTGCTGTAATGCCGAAAAATTGCGGTCCACAATCGTTAATCCGGAAAAACTCCAGTCGAAAGGTAGCGGTCGCCGCGGTCACAAATGATGGTGACAATCACGGCGTTTTTAACTTCCTGGGATAATCTCAGCGCGGCCAGCGTGGCGCCTCCGGAGGAAATGCCGGAGAAGATGCCCTCCTCGCGCGCCAGCCGGCGTGTCATTTCTTCGGCTTCCGTTTGCGTGACTTCCATGATGCGATCGACCCGTTTGGCGTCGTAGATCTTCGGCAAGTATTCCTTCGGCCAGGCGCGAATGCCGGGGATCTGCGAACCTTCCGCCGGCTGCACGCCAACGATCTGAACCGCCGGATTCTTTTCCTTCAAGAAGCGGGACACGCCCATGATGGTGCCGGTGGTGCCCATGGAGCTGACAAAGTGGGTGATTTTTTCCTGGGTGTCGCGCCAGATCTCGGGTCCGGTGCCTTCATAGTGCGCGCGTGAATTGTCGGGATTGGAAAACTGGTTCAGCACTTTCCCCCGGCCCTCGCGTTCCATTTTATCCGCCAGGTCGCGCGCCCCTTCCATGCCTTGCTTCTGGGTCACCAGCACCAGTTCGGCGCCAAAGGCCTTCATCACGGCACGCCGCTCCACGCTCAGATGATCCGGCATGATGAGCACCAGGCGGTAGCCTTTCATGGCCGCCACCATGGCCAGTGCGATGCCGGTATTGCCGCTGGTGGCTTCAATCAGTGTGTCGCCTGGCTTGACCTCGCCGCGTGCCTCGGCGTGTTTGATCATGGACAGCGCCGGCCGGTCCTTGACTGACCCGGCGGGGTTGTTGCCTTCGAGTTTGGCAAAAATGATGTTGGACGTCTTGCCTGGCAGGCGTTGCAGCTGCACCAGCGGCGTATCGCCGATAAAATCTTCCAGACGTTTCATGGACGAATATTAACCTGTGTGGCATCTATTTCGTAGTTTA
>JAUSDQ010000122.1 GCA_030650525.1 Sulfuricaulis sp. | reverse complement strand
TATGAAGCTCGTCATCCTCGACCGTGACGGCGTCATCAACCACGACTCGGACGAATACATCAAGTCGCCCGAGGAGTGGGCGCCGATTCCCGGCAGCCTCGAGGCGATCGCGCGTTTGCACCGCGCGGGTTACAAGATCGTGGTCGCCACCAACCAGTCCGGGGTCGGCCGCGGGCTGTTCGACATGGATAGGCTGGCACGCATCCACGCTAAAATGCTCGAGGCGGTGCGCGCCAAGGGCGGCGAGATCGATGCTATTTTCTTCTGTCCTCACAAACCGGAAGATAATTGTCGCTGTCGCAAACCGCAGCCGGGCCTGTTCCTGGAAATCGCCGAGCGGCTCAAGGTGAACTTGAACGGCGTCTACGCGGTGGGCGATTCCGAACGCGATGTGATTACGGCGCGCCTGGTGGCGGCGCGCCCGGTGCTGGTGCGCACCGGCAAGGGCAAGCGCACCCTCAAGAAGAGCAAGGCCTTGGCGGACGTTCCGGTATTCGACGATTTTGCCGCGTTCACCGACAACCTGTTATCCGGCAAATTGCCTGCGAACTGACTTGGCCCTGTTCCGTTCCGTCCTGTTCAATCTCCTCATGTGGAGTTCGGTGGCGATATACGCGCCGCTCTCGCTGCTCACGATCGTGCTGCCTTTTTCGTGGCGCTACCGCATCATTCGCCAGTGGGCGCGGTGGCAGATGATCATGTTGATAAAGCTGTGCGGGCTTGGTTTCCGCGTGGAAGGTCGCGAGCACCTGCCACCCGGAGCCGCGGTCATTCTTTCCAAGCATCAGTCAGCGTGGGAGACCATCGCCTTTCAGGAGATTTTCCCGCCCCAGACCTGGGTGCTAAAACGCGAGCTGCTGTGGATCCCGCTGTTCGGCTGGGCGCTGGCCTTGCTCCGGCCGATCGCCATCGACCGCCGTGCCGGCCGCAAGGCCATCGAACAGGTCATCGAGCAGGGGCGTGACCGCCTGCAATCCGGCATCTGGGTGGTGGTGTTTCCAGAAGGCACGCGCGTCGCGCCGGGCACCCGGCGGCGCTATGGCATTGGCGGCGCCGTGCTGGCCGCCGCGACCGGTTACCCGGTGGTGCCGGTCGCGCACAACGCCGGCAGCTTCTGGCCGCGGCGCGGCTTCCTCAAGCACCCCGGCACTATCCGCGTTGTCATCGGTCCCGTGATCGACAGCCGTGGCAAGACCGCCGAGGAGATACGTCAAATCGCGGAAGCATGGATTGAAACGACCATGGTCGAACTGCAAGGGTCATCATCCTCTTAAGGGGTTTGCCACGCTGTTGCTCAGCGCGGCGAACTCGGCGAGTGAAAGTGTTTCGGCGCGCCGGGTCGGGTCGATTCCCAGGGCCAGCATCTGCTCGGCGCCCAGCAAACCCTTCATGTTATTGCGCAGGGTCTTGCGGCGGCTGGCGAAAGCGGCGCGCACGGTGCGGGAAAATTGCCCGGGGTCATCGACCGCGACCGGGGGCGTAGCATGCGGGACCAGGCGCACGACGCTGGAATCCACCTTGGGTGGTGGCGTGAAGGCGCCCGGGGCGACGTCAAATAATTTCTCCACCGCGCAACGGTACTGGATCATGACCGACAGCCTGCCGTAGTCCTTGCCGCCGGGCGCGGCGATCATTCGTTGCACCACTTCTTTTTGCAGCATGAAAACCATGTCAGTAATGCATCCGGCCTGATCCAGCAGGTGAAACAGCAATGGCGTGGAGATGTTGTAGGGCAGATTGCCGATCACCCTTAGTTGGTGGCCGTCCCCGATCAGGCGGCAGAAATCGAATTGCAGCGCATCGGCGTTGTGCAGCGTGAGTTTAGCGGCGGGCAATTCCGAGTGCAGATGGGCGATGAGATCGCGATCAAGTTCCACGGCATCGAGATGCGTAACGCGTGTGAGCAGCTCGCGCGTCAAGGCACCTTTGCCCGGACCGATCTCGACTATTTTGTCGTTTAATTTGGGAGCCAGCGCGCTGACGATACGGCCGATGATATTCCGGTCGTGCAGAAAATGCTGGCCGAAGCGTTTTTTGGGGCGAGAAGAGTTCATTCAAACGAAAATTTCACAGGATTTACAGGATTAAGCAGGATTAACAGGATTAAATCAAAAAAATTCTGAATAAATCCTGTGAATCCTGCTTAATCCTGTAAATCCTGTCTATTGCTTTTTGTTTACTAGGGTAAGAGCCATTTCGACCGCGGCAACCAGACTCGATATATCGGCGTGGCCGGTGCCGGCGAGTTCCAGGGCGGTGCCGTGATCGACCGAGGTGCGCACGAACGGCAGGCCGAGCGTGATGTTGATGGCATGGGCGAAGTCACGGTGCTTCAGCACCGGCAGGCCCTGGTCATGGTACATGGCGAGCACGGCATCCACACCTTCCAGCTGCGCTGGAATAAACGCGGTGTCGGCCGGGACCGGACCGCGCAGCTGCATCCCCTGCATGGAAAGCTTCCGTATCACCGGTTCGATTACCTCGATTTCCTCG
>JAUSDQ010000103.1 GCA_030650525.1 Sulfuricaulis sp. | reverse complement strand
GAGCGAAGCGACTAGGGCTACCTTATCGTCAAGACGAACGAGCGTAGCGAGTAGGGCTACATTATCGACAAGACGAATGAGCGAAGCGAATAGGGCTTCATTTTCGATTA
The DNA here is from genome assembly GCA_030650525.1 of Sulfuricaulis sp. Lineage (GTDB taxonomy): Bacteria > Pseudomonadota > Gammaproteobacteria > Acidiferrobacterales > Sulfurifustaceae > Sulfuricaulis. The sequence goes on along the minus strand of JAUSDQ010000103.1, from coordinate 7,140 downwards.
CAAAAACGGCGCGGCGGCACACCCCGTTTGTGCTCGCCGTCATCGTCTGGCTGGTGGCACTCGCGGCGGCGCACTGGGACATCGTCAGCCGTCTGGACAATCTCTACCTCGACTGGAACCTGCGCCGCCTGGCCACGCAGCTTCCCGCCGATCCCGGCATCGTCATGATCGACATCGACGAGCCCACGCTCGAGGCCATGGTGCCGGAATACGGCCGTTATCCCTGGTCGCGCGCGGTGTTCGGCCAGTTGCTGGAAGGGCTGGCGCGCCAGCAACCGGCCGCCGTTGTGTTCGACATCCTGTTCATCGACCCGCAAAAGGAGCACGCGGCCGATGATCTTTACTTCATCCGCACCGCGGCCGCGCTGCCGAATGTCTATTTTCCGATGGTGCGCCTGTCAGCGCCGCGGCAAATCGAACGTGAAACCGGCTATCCGCTGAAGGAACTCAAAAACGCCGCTGCCGGGCCCCAGGCCGATCCCGAGGCGCGCGCCTCGCTGCTCCTGCCCATGCCCGGCCTGACCCAGACCGGACGCATCGGCAGCATCAATGTCTTCACCGATGCCGACGGCGTCATTCGCCGCTACCCCATGCATCTCGACGCCTATGGTTGGCGCCTTCCCTCATTGCCGGCGCGCGTGGCGCGCGACCTGGGTTACGCCATTCCGGAAGCCGACAGCCTGATGCTCACGTGGCACGGGCCTCCCAAGTCCTATCCTGTGGTGTCATTCCATCATGTCTTCACCGACTTCGAACGGCGCCAACCGCAACGGCCGGCCGATGAGTTCCGTGGCCAGATCGTCATCATCGGCACCACCGCCTCAGGCCTGCACGATCTCAAGCTCACGCCCATGGGGCCCGATTATCCGGGCACCGAGGTGCTCGCCACCATGATCGACAACCTCAAGAACGGTGAACGGCTCAGGGTCGCACCCGACTGGGCCATGCCCGCGACCACCGCGCTGGTATTGCTGGCGCTCGCCGGCGGCTTTGCGCGCGCCATCAGCCCCCTGCCCCTGGGCCTCGGGCTGCTCGTGTTTTCTACGGCGCTGGCGGGTGGCGGCTGGGCCGCAATGGGTTACGGACGTGCCATTGTGCCCGTAGTGAGTCCGCTGTTGTTTGCCTGGCTGTATTTTCTGCCGGCCGCGATCCGCTCTTATTGGCTGGAGCGCCAAGACCGCCGGCGGGTTACGCAATTATTTTCGCGTTTCCTGGATCCGCGCGTGGTGACCGGGCTGGTGGAAAAAGGCGAAACTGACGCCGCTTTTTCCGGTCAGAAACGGGATGTCACGGTGATGTTTTCCGACATCCAGGGTTTTACCGCGCTCTCCGAACGCAAAACCGCGCAGGAAATCGTCGATCTGCTCAACCGATATTTCAGTATGCAGGTCGAAGTGATCTTTCGTCACCAAGGCACGCTGGACAAATACATCGGCGATGCGATCATGGCTTTCTGGGGTGCGCCGACCGATCAGCCGGATCACGCCCGCCGTGCACTGGCCTGTGCCCGCGAAATGGAACAGACCTTGAAGCGTTTCAAACAGGAAATCGGGGCCGATGGCGAGCACTTTGATGTTGGCATCGGTCTCCACAGCGGCGAAGCCGTGGTAGGCTTCATCGGTTCGCCCGAACATCGCCAGGACTACACGGTGATCGGCGATACGGTAAATACCGCCAGCCGCATCGAGGGCGCCACCCGCGGCCGTAGCCGGGTGCTGGTGTCCGCGGCCGTGCGCAATGCCTGCATTTCCGATTACAATTTCATCGACCACGGCCTCGTCAAACTCAAGGGCAAGGCACAACAGGTTCATCTGTACGAACCCCAATGGGAGTCATCATGAAAAGAGTAATGATCATGGTATTCACGATCGGGCTGGCGGCCCTCAACGTTGCCTACGCCAAGGAATCCGGTACCACGCGCGCGGCGGTGGATCTGATGGCCACGCCGTATCGCGACGCCAAACAAGCCGGGCAACTGCCCGCGAACACCACCGTGGAGATTCTCAAGCGCCGCGGCGGCTGGCTGCGGATTAACGGCAAGGGCAAAAGCGGTTGGGTGCGGCTACATCAGGTGCGCGCCGGTGCAGGTCCGCAAGCCAAGAAATCCGGTGAAGGGTTGGCGATGCTGAAGAGTGTCCGCAAAACCGGCCGGTCCGGTTCTCAGGGCATCGTCGCCACCACCGGCATCCGCGGCCTGAGTGCCGAGGAGCTCAAATCTGCCAAGCCCGACCCCAATGCGGTTGGATCCATGGAGGCCAGCCGTGCCAGCGACTCAACGGCGCGCGCCTATGCGAGCAGTGCCGGGCTGAAAGATCAAAACGTGCCTTTCCTGAGCAAGGAATAAGGAGAACATAATGAAAACCCTGAAAATCACATTGCTGACCGCCTTGTTGTCCCTGATGGTGGTATCGCCGGTAATGGCTATTAATCTTGATAAGCTGCGTGAGATTAAGGAAAAACTGAAGCCGCTCCAGCCAACATCGGAACAAGATGAAATCACACTCGGCAAGGACGTGGCCGCCAATCTGTTGGGTGCCGCCCCCCTAGTCAACGACCCGGCGCTCCAAACCTACGTCAACAAGATCGGCGTGTGGATTGCCCTACACACCGACCGTCCCGGCCTGCCATGGCGTTTCGGTGTGCTGGATACGGGTAGCGTGAACGCCTTCGCGACACCGGGTGGCTATGTCTTCCTCACGCGCGGCATGTTACTGCGCATGCGGGATGAGGCCGAGCTAGCCGGTGTATTGGCGCACGAGATCAGCCATGTGGTCGAAAAGCATGCGTTGACCACCATGCGCAAGGGTGCACTCGCGGGCATGGCCAGCGATGCCCTGAGCCGCAACCAGCCGGGATACGCCAAGCTTGTGAGTGCCGGCACCGAAATCTTTGCGCGCGGTCTGGATAAAGAAGATGAGTACGCCGCCGACCGCATGGGCGTGGTGCTCGCCACCCGCGCCGGCTACGATCCCTATGGTCTGCCTGCAGTACTACAGACGCTTTCCTCCATTAATCCCAAGGATGATGCGGTTTCGTTAATGTTTAAAACCCACCCGGACTCTGAAAAGCGCCTGGAATTAGTTTCAAACTCCATGGAAGGTCGATTCGATGAATACGTCAATCAACCTAAGGTAGAAGCCCGTTTTTCATCGATCATAAAATCCCATATTGCAATATATAAACCAGTAAAATAGTTAATTTTCTCCACTTTTAACATAATTATTACTTACATAATTGTATTAATAGCTAGATGGGAAATAATGTTTGTATATTGGGATTTTATTCAGACATCAGTGGGCGTATTGCCGTAAGCAGACTGGAAAATAGCTTCTTGTGGGTTTTTTCTTGCTCGGCCAGCAGAGCCTTCATGTGCATGCGCTGAGCGGGCATTCGAAAGCAAGCAGGACAGTTATCCATAATCGCGGGGAGGGATGCGCGTCTGGCGAAATCGGCGGTCTGGCGCTCGCGCGCATAGACAAATGGGCGGATGATGCGCAGATCACCGGCGTCGTTCACGTAATGGGCTTTCATGGTACGCAGGCTGCCGCCGTGAAACGCGCTCATCAGGAAGGTTTCCGCCAGATCGTCCAGATGGTGCGCCAACGCCAGTACGTTGTAGCCGTGTTCGCGCGCGGTGGCGTAGAGAATCCCGCGGCGCATGCGCGAGCAATAGGCGCAGAAAGAATTGCCGCGCATGGTTTTGAGGGCGCGACCAACGATGTCCTGGCGCCGATAGAAATAGGGAACGCCGAGACCGGGCAAATAGTTCTGTAAGAACGACGGATCGAAACCTTCAATGCTGGGGTCGACCGTGGCCGCACCGAGCTCGAAGCGAACCGGGGACTTGTCACGCAGATGCAACAGTACATGCAGCAGCGACAGGCTGTCTTTGCCACCGGATAGGCCCAGCAGGACGCGGTCGCCGGGGCGGATCATGGCGAAATCGGCAATCGCCGCGCCCGCCGCACGGAGTAGAGTTTTCGGCGGCTTGAGGCTGGTCACCGGCTTGGGAAGCGCGCTGGCAGGTAGCATAATCTGTAGTATGCCTAATCTAAACGGATCTGGGCACAGGCCCGGAACCACGAGGGTATCATGAGCGAACCAGTCAAAACTCTGTCTCCCAAAGAGGCCTACCAATTTCTTCAGCAGCATCCGAACGCCATATTCATCGACGTGCGTTCGCATATGGAGCACCTATTCATTGGGCACCCGGCGGGTTCGATCCATATCCCCTGGATCGATGAGCCCGACTGGAAAGTGAACCCGCATTTTGTCACGCTGGTACGCCAGGCCATGCTCGGTGGTGCCACCGGGGCGGCGCCGGTGGTCTTGATCTGCCGCAGCGGCGTGCGTTCGCTCGAGGCCGGTAAGGTCCTGATCGAAGCGGGGGTCAAGGAGGTTTACAACGTGGCCGAAGGATTTGAGGGACAGCTGGATGACAAACATCATCGCAGCACCCTGGCCGGGTGGCGTTTTCATGGCCTGCCGTGGGAGCAGTGCTAGCTGGAATATAGGATGGGCGTGTCAATTTCGACGGGGATTGGTAAACTGCGCGGCCTTGCGAAAATTTTACGGTGGAGTCGTCATGTCAGTCAGTTATCTTTTTACCTCTGAGTCGGTTTCGGAAGGTCACCCGGACAAGGTTTGCGACCAGATCTCCGATGCCGTCCTCGACGCTATCCTCAAGCAGGATAAGACGGCGCGTGTCGCCTGCGAAACGCTGGTCAAGAACAACCTGGTCATGCTGGCGGGCGAGATTACCACGCGCGCGGTAGTGGACTTCGATCGTATCGCGCGCGAGGTCATCAGGCACATTGGTTACACCGACGAGATGGGCTTTGGACCGGACTCGTGCACCGTGCTCACCGCCATCGGCCGGCAATCTCCTGACATCGCCCAGGGCGTGGACGAGGGCAAGGGTCTCGATCTCGATCAGGGTGCCGGCGACCAGGGACTGATGTTCGGCTATGCCACCAATGAAACCGATGTGCTGATGCCGATGCCGATTACCCTGGCGCATCGTCTCGTGAAGCAACAGGCCGAGGTGCGTAAGAACGGCAAACTCAAGTGGCTGCGCCCGGACGCCAAATCGCAGGTCACCGTGAAATACATCGACAACAAGCCGGTGGGGATTGATACCGTGGTGTTGTCCACCCAGCATGCCCCCGGCATCAAGCATGCCGATCTTAAAGAAGCCGTCATCGAGGAAATTGTGAAACCGATGCTGCCGAAGGAGTGGCTGGGCAAACACACGGAATACCACATCAACCCGACCGGCAGTTTTGAGATCGGCGGCCCGGTGGGCGACGCCGGCCTGACCGGCCGCAAGATTATTGTCGACACCTACGGCGGCATGGCGCGCCATGGGGGCGGCGCCTTCTCCGGAAAAGATCCGTCCAAAGTGGACCGCTCGGCGGCGTATGCCGGGCGCTATGTGGCCAAGAACATCGTGGCGGCCGGATTGGCCGACCGCTGTGAGATCCAGATCGCCTATGCGATCGGTGTGGCGAAACCGGTCTCAATTCACGTGGACAGCTTTGGGACCGGCGTGATTCCGGACGCCAAGATCGCCGAGCTGGTAAAGGTGCATTTCGATCTGCGCCCGAAGGGCATCGTCCAGATGCTCGACCTGTTGCGCCCGATTTATCAATCGACCGCTGCCTACGGCCACTTCGGCCGCACCGAACCCACGTTCAGCTGGGAACGTACCGACAAGGCCGAGGCCTTGCGCGCGGCCGCCGGCATCAAGGCCAAGAGCGCGGCCACGGGATAACTTTTCAAGTCGCCGCGACCGCGGCGAGGCGTTGCTCTCCGAGGAGCGTTGCGACAGGTTTATCCTGCCAGGCTCGGAGAGACGTCTGTCAAATCAACGGCGCTCGCTCAATTCACGGAGCTAGCATCATGAACGCTGTCGTCAATCCAAAGTTCACCGATTACAAGGTCGCGGACATCAAGCTCGCCGACTGGGGCCGCAAGGAAATCCAGATCGCCGAGACCGAGATGCCGGGTCTCATGGCGCTACGCGAGGAGTTCGGCGCGCAGAAACCGCTCAAGGGCGCGCGCGTCTCCGGCTCGCTGCACATGACCATCCAGACCGCGGTGCTGATCGAGACCCTGGTGGCGCTTGGGGCCGAAGTGCGCTGGGCGTCGTGCAACATTTACTCCACCCAGGATCACGCCGCCTCGGCGATCGCTGCCGCCGGCATCCCGGTGTTCGCGTGGAAGGGCGAGACGCTCGAGGAATACTGGTGGTGCACCGAGCAGGCGCTCACCTGGCCGGACGGCAAAGGGCCGAACATGCTCCTCGACGATGGCGGTGACGCCACCATGCTGGTGCACAAGGGCGTGGAATTCGAGAAGGCCGGCAAAGTGCCAAACCCCGAGCCGGACGCGAACGAGGAATGGAAGGTGTTCCTGGGCCTGCTCAAGAAGAGCCTCGCCGCAAATCCGAAGAAATGGACCGAGACCGCCCAGGCCATCCGCGGCGTGACCGAGGAGACCACCACCGGCGTGCATCGCCTGTACCAGATGCAGGAGCGCGGCGAGCTGATGTTCCCGGCGATGAACGTGAATGATTCCGTGACCAAGTCCAAGTTCGACAACCTCTATGGCTGCCGCGAGTCGCTGATCGACGGCATCAAGCGCGCCACCGACGTGATGATCGCCGGAAAGATCTGCGTGGTGCTCGGCTACGGCGACGTCGGCAAGGGCTGCGCCCAGGCGTTTCGCGGCTTGGGCGCCACCATCTGGGTGACTGAAATCGATCCGATCAATGCCCTGCAGGCCGCAATGGAAGGCTACCGCGTGGTAACCATGGACGCCGCCGCGTCACAGGGCGATATCTTCGTGACTGCCACCGGTACCGTGCACGTCATCAATCACAATCACATGAAGGCCATGAAGAACGAGGCCATCGTGTGCAACATCGGCCACTTCGATTCCGAGATCGACATCGCCGCGCTGGAGAAGAACTACCAGTGGGAAGAGATCAAGCCGCAAGTGGATCACGTGATCTTTCCCGACGGCAAGAAGATCATCGTGCTCGCCAAGGGCCGGCTGGTGAACCTGGGCTGCGCCACCGGACATCCGTCGTTCGTGATGTCGGCCTCGTTCAGCAACCAGACCATCGCGCAGATCGAA
>JAUSDQ010000099.1 GCA_030650525.1 Sulfuricaulis sp. | reverse complement strand
TAGAGCTTGTCCCAGATGCGCAGCAGGCAAGCCGCCACAGGTGAGCATCGCTGATTCGGCTCGGCGCGCACGCGATTTAACGCGGCAAAAAGCCATTTGAGCGCGAAAATGGCCAGTTATGGTGCTTTCGACACTCACTTTTTCGCGGCCCGTCGGCTCGTACTCGGCGGCGTGACGGCCGGCCGGACCAGGTGCAGCTCTCCGCGGTCGAGCAACTCCCATTGCACCGCTTCGCCCGCCTCCAGGCCGATCGCCGCAGCCAGCGCCAGCGGGAAAGTGACATACAAGCGCGGCTGCTGCCCCTGCGTACGGATCGCTTGGACTTTCAAAAGATAGGTCGTCGGGATTGTTTCCTTCATTTTCGTTTCGGGTTGGCACTATATAAGCTAGAGTAAAAGCTAATATGTCAATCCCCTTCATCCCCTTTCCCGAACTCCTGCGGCCGCCCCTGCCCACCATCGAGGGCAACGTCGATTATCGCCAGCTGCGCGACCAGCTCCTGCGCATCGAGGATCTGTTGAAGCTCACCGGCATCGAAAAACGCTTCGTCGCCCACGCGCTCGACGCCTGGGCTCAGGGCCACGAGCAGATCAGCGCCCGCGCCCAGTTGAACTTCCAACTCCACTCGCGCCGCGCTCTGCGCTGCAATCTCCTGCGCACCCTCTTGCAGGAAGACTTTCGCGGCTTCGCCGTCCGTCTGGCCGACAGCCCCCTCTTCCAATACTTCTGCGGGCTCGCCGAACTCGACCGCGTCGTTGTCCCCGGCAAGAGCACCCTGCAACGCTATGCCCACTGGATCGACCAGCCGACGCTCGACTCGTTCATTCGCGAGTTGCTCGCGCAAGCGCACACCCAGCCCAAGATCCTGCGCCTGGAAGAGGCCATCGACCTGGAAGCGTGCTTTCTGGATACGACCTGTGTCGAGGCCAACATCCATTATCCCGTCGATTGGGTGCTGTTGCACGATGCCACCCGCACCCTGATGAAAGCCGTCGAGCTGATTCGCGGCGAGGGCCTGCGCCACCGGATGGAGCCGCCCGCGGTGTTCATCAAACGCATGAACCGCCTGTGTATCGAAATGACTCATACTCCGAAGAAGGCCGACAGCCAACGCCACCGCAAGAGAGTGCTGCGCAAAATGGATCGGCTGGTCGGCACGGTGCGCGCGCACGCCCGGCGCTACCGGCAGTTGCTCGACGAACAGTGGCCGCGCACCGAGTGGACCCGGCCGCAAACCGAGCAGGTGCTGCGGCGCATCGACGGCGTGCTGCAACAACTGCCCGCGGCCCGGGCGCAAGCCCGCCAGCGCATCCTCCGCGAGCAGCCCGTGGCCAATGAAGAAAAGATTCTCAGCCTGTATGAGGCGGACGTGCGCGTCATCGTGCGCCACAAGGCCGGGGCCGAGGTGGAGTTTGGCAACACGCTGCTCATCGCCGAGAGCCGGCAGGGCTTGATCATGGACTGGGAGTTGTTCCAACCGACCGCCCCGCAGGACTCGCGCTTGGTCGTGGAGCGGATCGAACGCATCGAAAAGAACCTGAATATAAAGCTCAAGGAGGTCGGCGCCGACCGCGGATTCGACAGCGGCCCCAATCGGGAGCAGTTGGCCGACAAGAAAATCTACAACGGCATCTGTCCGCGCGATCCGCACCAGTTGAAAAAGCGGATGGGCTCGTGGAAATTCGCCGGGCTGCAGCGGCGCCGCTCGCAAACCGAAGCGCGCATCGGGATCTTCCTCCACAACTTCCTGGGTGAGCCACTCCGCAGCAAGGGCTTTGAACATCGCCAGCTCGCGGTCGGCTGGGGCGTGCTGACCCACAATCTCTGGGTGCTGGCGCGGCTGCCCCAACGCGGGGCCAAAGCAAAGCTCGCGGCCGCGGCTTGACCCGCCGCCGGCCGGCGGAAACCGCCCTCGGCATGGTCGAGGCGCGGTTCGCCGTGCGCTGACACGGCGCGCGTAGGCCGCAAACGCGTGATTCGCACGTGAACCGGAGCGCATCGTCTTCATTGCGATCAGTTCTTGTTATATAATTCCGAGCTCGCCGGCACCCGATCTAATGCAGCCGGAAAAGTTGCACTTCTGGGACAAGCTCTAGCTAGCATAACTCGTCCCGATCCTAACCCCCTGAAGATCCAGTTTCCTTCCAATCATGAATCGTCGGCGATTTCTCGGAACCGTTACAGCGGGCATGCTCAGCGGCCCGCTGATCTCCGCTGTTCAAACGCAGTCGTTGCCCTCTCGCGAACTCGGACGCACGGGCATCAAGGTGCCCATCCTTGGCTTTGGATCAGGGAGCCGGTTTCTGATGTACAAGGACGAAGACAAAGCAATTGAGGCGCTGAACCGGGCGATTGATCTCGGCATCACTTACGTCGACACCGCCCATTCGTATGGTGGCGGCAAGAGCGAGGAGCGGGTCGGCCGCGTCATGGCAACGCGCCGCAAAGAAGTCACCTTATCGACGAAAATCTCGGCACGTACGGCGGATGAAGCCCGGCGTCAGATTGAACTTAGCCTCAAGCGACTGCGTACCGACCGTCTCGACGTCATGCACATTCACGCCCTGAAAGACCTAAAGGATCTCGACGCAATCGGGGTACGAGGCGGCGTGCTGGAGGCGCTTTTCGAGGCTCGCGATCAGAAGGTCACGCGCGCCATTGGCATCACCTGCCACGCGGATCCGGTGGCGCTGAAGACGGCTTTGGAACGGCACGATTTCGACTGCACGCAGATGGCCCTCAACGCGGGTCTGGCCAGCATCACCGAGGGCATGAAGCTTGCGCCTCCAAGCGGCAGCAGTTTCGAACGGCTCGCCTTGCCGGTAGCAGTGCGAAAGAAAATGGGAGTAATCGCGATGAAGGTCTTTGGCCAGGAGCACCTCGTGGGCGCCGCCTCAGCGGAGCAGTTGTTGACTTACGCCTTATCGCTGCCGGTCAGCCTCGCCAGTGTCGGGATGCCGCAACTCAAACACGTCGAACGCAATGCCGCGCTGGCACTGGCTTTTGTGCCGATGTCCGAAGCCGATCGAAGCCGGTTGGCGGACTCCATCGCCGCGGGACGCAAGCTCGCGATGCACCGCTTCCTACGCCACCATGAAGACGCTTAACGCCAAGTTCAGACGAAAGTCCTGATCGACGTGGCGAATTACTTGTCCTCAGCACCCGACCGCACCGCGAAAATCGCCCGTTCCGCAAACCAACGTCATGGGAACGGCGGTGCCAATCTTCAGCTGAGCGATCGCCTTCGCCGCCGCCGGAGGGAGAGATTTCACCTCGACTCATGCGACGCTGTTACCCCGGGCGCGAATAAGCCAAATCACCGATACCCTATTTTCCCTTCGCTGCCTTGATCTTCGCCCATCTCGCTTTGGCACCTTCAGCCATCCTCTTCCTCGATTCTGCACTGATGGTCCTTTTCGCCTTCTGAACTGTTCTTGGGGCCACAGGTTGGGTCTTGGCTGCTTTGAATTTCTTCCACCTGGCTTTTTGAGCCGCGGCAATCTTGGCTCGGGCTTCCGGACTCATTACCTTCTTCCTCTTGCCTGGTGCGGCAGCAACAATTGTGGCGACAGTACGAACAGGCGATGATCTAAGAATCCCGGCGAGTTCAGATTCGAGCGATTCGATTTGTTCCTTGATGGTTATCGCACGCTTGAGTTGCGCAACCGAGAGACTGAGGAGGTCGTTCATCGAACGAGTTCTATTGAGTCCAGATTCCTAGAGTCAATTTAGTTTCTTGTTTACCCTTCTGGCCGCCGCGCAATGACCCTTTGCCATGGATAAACCCACTCATAACTTCCATGTAACTGTTCAGGGAGTATGACCACCCGCCGTCAAAGATTCATCGATGAGATGGAAGTTCGCGGCCTGTCCCGCCACACGAAAGAGTTCTACGTCGGTTTTGTGTCCCGGCTTTCCCGCCATTATCGTCGCGCCCCGGACAAGCTCAGCGAGGATGAGTTGAAAGCGTATCTACTGCACCTGCTGCGCGAAAAGAAAAACGGCCGTGGCACCCTGAGCATCGGTCAGCGCGCTGCAGTCTGAGCGTAGATCAAAAAGGCACCCTTTTCGATACGGCATGGATCGGCTACGGCTTTTCTAGCCTCGATTTCCACGGACAAGGGTTCGCCTAAGAGACGGGGCTAAGTTTTGTCATTGTGGCGGGCTTCAAGACGCAAGGCGAACCCGTTCCACCAAGGCACCGGGACGGCCTGATTAAGAAGGCCGGAGGCGAGGAGGATAGGCAGATGGGCGCGACGGTGGAAGCTGACCGTGATTTCCTTTCCACCAATGCTGACATCGGCGGGCATGTCGATGAGGTCGCGGAAGATCTGGCGGGCTTGCGCGTCGGCATAGCCACGCATCTTGTGCGCGACGGTGCGGTAGAGCCCGCTGGCGAGGGCGAGCAGGGCCATATCGAAGTCGACCTTCAGGCCCACCGCCGAAGAGAGGGCATCCATGTGAAAGAAACGCACCGCGTCGGACAGGGCGTTTTCGATGAGCATGCGCTGCGCGTAGCGCGTCAGCAGCGCCTTGGGTGTGGCGTGATGCTGGTTGGTGAGCAGGATGGTCGGATCTTCGTGGCCGAGATCCTGAACGAAAATCTGGCGCAGGGGGCAGCCGGCCAGCGTCACGTTCTGTTCGACGTATCTGGGCGTGCGATACACGCGGGTCGGGACATCCAGTTCGATGGTGCGCCAGGCCGAGCGCGGGAGCAGCACGATTTCCTTGAGCAACTTGGGCGAGCGGCGCCGCAGAGTGATGAAGGGAATCTTCATTGCGTCCACTTGCGCCAGGTTCTGGTAGGTGGTGAGCCGGGAATCGAAGACGAGATGTTGGGGCCATTGGCCGTGGGTGCGTTTCCAGAACGCGATGAACGCGAGAATCTCGTCGGCTTCCTCGCCTTTGCGCAGGTCCGCGTTCGAGTAGCAGAAGGCGTGCGTACGTGCATCCTGGGCGAGAAAGACGAGCACACTGGGCTGCCGGCGGCTGCGCGCGGAGACATAGTGCCGCTCCACGATGGAGCTGTGGCCGTAATACGGCACCGAGTGAAAATCCAGATTGAAGGACTCGCCGGCGAACACCTCCGAGCTCACCCGCTCGTGCCAGGCGGCGAGTAAGGCGGTGGTTTTGCGCGCATCGATGCCGCAGGAATATTCCGAGAGGTAGCTCTTTTTCGGGAAGGAGTTCAGGCCGGCAAACAGCGCCAGCCCCGGATCGGCGATCAAGGCCATCACGTGGCTCTTGCGCTCGATGGACCAAAGCTTGAGGGCCAGGGCCGCCCGGAGCGCGTGCTCGGCGGGGATCATCTTGGAGCCCGGCAAACGCGCGGCATGGGCGAGCTGGTCGAGCTGGAGGCGCACCAATTCCCCGACGAACAGAAACAGTCCGCCACAGCGGGTCGTAAATTTGCCGGGCGGAAGGGCAAACTCGCGCACATCGGCCACCGGCTCGACCGTGGGGCGCGGCACTTCCGGTCGTTCGTCATCGCGGCGCCGCGGCAAGGGCGCGAAGCCTTCGGCTTTGAGCACCTCCCGCACGGCCGTCGGACTCAACGGACAGCGGCGTTCCTTGAGGCTGTGGCTGATCTCGTAGACCGAATGATTTTGTTTGCGCAACTGGACAATCCAATCGCGGGCCGCCGACTTCTTCGGCCGGGATTGCGGGCCATGGCGAGGCGCCACAAAGAAGACCGGGTTGCGCTCGCGCCGGAAGTGATGGGCCAGGACATGGAAGGAACCGGTCGAATAACCGAAGGCCGCGGCGACTTCGCTCGCCGGGTGGCCCTCGACGAAAAAAGCGCGGAGCGCTTCGTATTGGCGGTGCTTGGGCTGGCCGGGTTCCAGGAAGAAACGGCGAATGGCGTTTAACTCTTTAGGTGCGCCAATAGGCACATCATTACGCTGCTACATCGCGGTAATCGGTCAATCTTAATCCATCGTGCCCAGCGGCGCAGCCCAATCTGCCTAAAGCTATCACCATGCTAACTCTTGTTCAGAGCACTCAAAGGACTAAGCCAATGCCGAAGGCAGCCGAGGAACTCGTCGCCGTCCTGCTTAGGCGAACCCTCATCCGTGGAAATTCAGGCTAG
>JAUSDQ010000094.1 GCA_030650525.1 Sulfuricaulis sp. | reverse complement strand
GAGGGTTCAAATCCCTCCCTCTCCGCATTTAAAATAAAAATCTATGGCAACATCTCCTGAAGAACCGCGCAAAATTATTTTCTCGATGAACCGGGTCAGCCGGATTCATCCTCCCAAGAAACAGGTCTTGAAGGATATTTCGCTTTCCTTTTTCTACGGGGCCAAGATCGGCGTGTTGGGTTTGAACGGCGCCGGAAAAAGCAGTCTCTTGAGAATCATCTCCGGTCAGGACAAAGAATATGAAGGAGAGGTTGTTTTTTCCAAGGGGTACACGGTTGGTTTTCTGGAACAGGAACCCAAACTTGATCCCAATAAGACAGTAAAAGAGGCGGTCTCCGAAGGGGTTCAGGAAACGGTCGATCTCTTGAAAGAATTTGAGACGATCAACAACAAATTTTCAGAACCAATGTCCGATGAGGCGATGAACAAACTCCTGGAACGACAGGCGGCGGTTCAGGAAAAACTGGAGAAGGCCAATGCCTGGGAACTGGACAGCCATCTGGAAATGGCGATGGGGGCGCTCAATTGCCCACCGGACGACGCAAAAATTTCTAATATTTCTGGCGGAGAAAAACGGCGGGTCGCCCTCTGCCGTCTTCTTTTACAGGAACCAGACGTTCTTCTGCTAGATGAACCAACCAACCACCTGGATGCCGAATCGGTCTTCTTTCTGGAGCGTCACCTGAAACAATACAAAGGGACCGTGATTGCCGTCACGCACGACCGCTACTTCCTGGACAACGTGGCCGAATGGATCCTGGAACTGGACCGCGGACATGGAATCCCCTGGAAGGGAAATTATTCCTCCTGGCTGGAACAAAAGGAAAAACGGATGGAACATGAAGAAAGTGTGGAGGAAAAACGGGTCAAGGCAATGCAACGGGAACTGGAATGGATCCGACAGTCTCCTTCGGCCCGCCGCTCCAAAAGCAAGGCCCGCATCACCAACTATGAACTGATGCTCAATGAGGAAAATGAAAAACAGTCTGAAGAGATTGAAATTTACATCCCCCCCGGACCCCGTCTGGGAGACAACGTCATTGAGGCCAAGAACGTCTCCAAGGCGTTCGGCGACAAACTCCTCTTTGAAAATCTGAACTTTTCTCTCCCCAGAGGGGGCATTGTCGGGGTGATCGGTCCGAACGGCGCCGGAAAGACCACCCTCTTCCGAATGATCATGGGGGCTGAAAAACCGGATTCGGGGACTTTCAAGGTGGGAGAAACCGTCAAGTTGGGATACGTCGATCAGAACCGGTTTGCCCCGACCGATTCACGAACCATCTGGGAAGTGATCTCCGACAAACTGGACCGGATTCAACTCGGGAAGCGTGATATCAACTCCCGAGCCTATGTGGCCCGATTTAATTTTTCCGGAACCGACCAACAAAAACCGATCTCGGTGCTCTCCGGAGGGGAACGAAACCGGGTTCATCTGGCCGTCACATTAAAAGATGCCGGAAACGTCTTGTTGTTGGACGAACCGACCAATGACCTGGACGTGGATACCTTGCGCGCGCTCGAAGAGGCGCTGCTCGACTTCGCCGGTTGCGCGGTAATCATCTCGCACGATCGCTGGTTCCTCGACCGCGTCGCCACTCACATGCTGGCATTCGAAGGCGACAGTCACGTGGTGTGGTTCGAAGGCAATTACGCGGACTACATCGCCGACAAGGAGCGGCGCTTGGGTACCGCCGCCGTGCAGCCGCACCGCATCAAATATAAAAAATTGGTCCACTGACATCGGTATCAAGAACCCGGCCACTCCGGGATAGCAACGACCTCCCGTGGCCCGATTCGAATCAGCCGCCAACCGCGGCATAAATGGGCCATATGGCCGGACCGGCGGCTGGGCAAACGCCTGGGGTATCTGTTAAATTGTCCGCCCCTGGACAGTCTCAGGAACTTGCCCAGGGATGCAGTGTCTTACACGTACAGTTGATCCCGGGTCGCGGCCATGGACTGAATGCCCTACTGAGGCCCATCATTATTAAGGGATCGACCGTACGTTATAAATCTTCATTAAACTAAAATCGGAGACCATTATCATGATGACTGTTAAGAAACTTACCGGCCTGGCCATGGCGACCGCTGCGGCCAGCCTGTTTGTCGCCGCCGGTATTTCCACCGCCAGCGCCGCCAAACATGAAGGCGAAGCCAAGATCCATTGCGATGGCGTAAATTCCTGCAAGGGCACGTCGGGCTGTCAGACCGCCAGCAGCGCCTGCAAGGGTCAGAACAGCTGCAAGGGCAAGGGCTGGCTGAGCATGACCAAGGCCGAGTGTGACGCCGCCAAGGCCAAGATGAATGAAGGGATGAAGAAGTAATCGTTGTAGCATCTCAGCCGGGCGCCGACAGGGCGCCCGGCTTTTTCTTCCCCGCTTCCGATGACCAGCACCCGCGCCACTCCTGAACGTCCTTATCTCGGCTTTGGCCTCGGGCTGCGTCCGGCGCATTACGAAACCATTTTGAACGAATCCCCGGCAGTGGATTGGTTCGAAATTATTTCCGAAAATTATCTCGTCCCCGGCGGCAAGCCGATTCACTACCTCGAACGCATCCGCGCGCGCTATCCGCTGGCGATGCACGGCGTTTCGCTTTCGATCGGATCGCACGATCCGCTCAACCGGGAATATCTCCGTCAGCTCAAGGCGCTCGCCGACCGGATCGAGCCGGCGTGGCTGTCCGATCACCTGTGCTGGACCGGCGTGGGCGGCATCAATGCCCACGACCTGCTGCCCCTGCCTTATACCAAAGAGGCCATAAAACACGTCGTCGCGCGCCTCAGCGAGGTGCAGGATTTCCTGGGCCGCCGGATACTGATCGAGAATGTCTCGAGCTACATCACCTACCCGGAATCGGAGATGACCGAATGGGAATTCCTGCGTGAGATCGCCGAGCGCGCCGACTGCCGCATCCTGCTCGACATCAACAACATCTACGTCAGCAGCTTCAACCACGAATTCAACCCGCGTGCCTACCTCGAGGCCATTCCGGTCGAACGGGTGTGGCAGTTTCATCTCGCCGGACATCGTAATCATGGCGATTACATCATCGACACCCACGACGAGCCGGTGATCGATCCGGTGTGGGAACTTTACGCGCAGGCCGTGCAACACTTCGGGCGCGTCTCGACCATGATCGAGCGCGACGACAACATCCCGCCGCTGTCCGAACTGATCGCCGAGCTCGATCACGCCCGCCAGATCGCGGGCTTGCCCGCGTGCCCATCCGCGGCCGCGGCTGTCTCCGCATGAGCCCGCTGCGCGACCTGCAGGAAGATTTTCGGTCGTTTCTGCTGCGCGGCGAAGAACAGATGCTGCAACGGGTGAGCGGTACGGCGAAGGTCAGCGCGCCAAAACGCCTGGAAATCTATTTCGACGCCTACCGCCTGCGGCTACTCGAGGCGCTCGACAGCAATTACCCGGTATTGCACGCCTGGATCGGTGACGAGGAATTCGACAAACTCGGCCTGGCTTATCTCGAAGCCCATCCTTCCACCCACTTTTCCATTCGTTACTTCGGCCATCGTTTAGCCGAATATCTCGCAACGGCCGAGGAATACCGCGACAAACCCTATCTGCAAGAAATGGCGTCCCTGGAATGGGCGATGTCGGAGACCTTCGATGCCCTGGACAGCCCGCTCGTGAGCCTCGATGACATGGCGGTGATTCCCCCGGATGCCTGGCCGGACATGCGCCTGCAGTTTCACCCTTCCCTGCACCGTCTGGATCTGCGTTGGAATGTCCCAATTATATGGAAAGCGGTCAACCACAGCGTCGCGTCCGAAAAAAACGCCGACTCATGTCGCGGAACAACCAGCTCAACCCCCTCTCCCTCCCAGGGAGAGGGTTGGGGTGAGGGCGATCAAACTATCGATGTTCCCGCACCCGAAACCAGCGAATATCCGCAATCCTGGATAGTCTGGCGCCAGAATCTCAAGACCTATTTTCGTTCATTGTCCGTGGACGAAGCCTGGGCCCTCGATGCCGCAAGCAAAGGGGAATCCTTCGCGGCACTTTGCGAAGGCCTGTGCGAATGGATCGACCCGCAAAACGTGGCGCTGCACGCGGCGGGCTTGCTCAAACTGTGGATTACCGATGGCTTGGTCAGCGAGATTAACCTTTCGTAATTCGATTAACTTCGTAGGGTGTGCTGAGCACCAGCGAAGCGCACCGAATAATCACATCCATCGCGTGTAAGGTAGATTCGTAGGGCGTCAATGAGCGAAGCGAATTGCGCCGGATGGTTTATCAGTCAACTACTTGGGAGGCTGGCTAGAGGATTATCAGGTCTTGCAATGAAGCATACACAATGGCAGCAAGCGTAGGACGCATACCACGCGCCAATAATCTTACATCAACACGTCTTCATCACCTTTAGCCGTTGATACGTTTGGGACTATGGCGTCGCCCCGTTCACTCCCAGATATCGACGACCACGCCCCGCTCGCGCAAGCGGTCGGCGCGTTCGCGAATATAGCGTTGCAGATTGGGTTGGTCTTTGTAGGTGCCCGAGGCAACGTATTCCAGCACCGATTGGACGTGAAAGCCCTTCATGAGCGCTTCGATCCGAATCACTTCTTTCCCGGCATCGAAGATAACCACGTTCGGCAGGTACACGACATTGAGTTCATCCGCCCATTGGCGCGCCGTGGTTTTTTTTCCGGACGGCGTGACCACCGGCGTATGGCTCCAGCGGTCGAGCTGAATCACGTGAAAGCGCTTAAGCTGTGTCTGCGTTTCAGGGTTACCCGTCATCTCGCGGTGCATTTGGTCGCAACCCGCGCAATCTTTTTGTTCGAAAAAAACGGCGATCGGTTTTTTCCGCGCGATCTGGCTCAGGTCATGGGGCGGTTTGGCGAAGAACGGTTGTTGCTGTAATACACCTTTGGCAGCGGTTGGCGCCATTTTGGCGAGGTATTCGCGAAACGTCATGCGGTGCTCCTGCTTTTCCGCGACGTAGTGCAGCGCGGCCAGGAATTGGTGCGGCGGGTAATAACCGTTGATGCGCAGCACGGTCTCGCCTTTTTCGTTGATGAACAACAGGGTGGGTGTAAACCAGACCTTGAGTTTCGCGGCGAGTTCCTTCTCCGGCATTTTGTTGCCGGAAAAATCAACTACCTCCCGGTCGCCCCAGATGTTGAATTCAATCGCATCGAAATGCTTGCGGGTGTAATCGACGATAGGCGCCTGGCTGAAGTTGTCGTTAAATAATTTGGCGCAATAAGGGCAACCTTCCTGACCAAAATAAAGCAACAAGCGCTTGCCGCCCTGGGAGGCTTCGCTGACGTCTTCGCGCAAATCCCGGAAAGATAATTTGAACCAGGCCGGAATCTCGAATTGACCCGCCCCGCGCAGCTCGGCTTTTTCCGCCGCAAACACCGGCGTGCACAGCAGCCCCAGAAATGCCCATGCGCCCAGTACTGCCATACGCCTGCGATGTGTTCTCATGGCTTCGCCCCTCCTTACGCCGGTATCGCTTCCAGTCCACAAACGATAGATTAACATAGGTGTCGCCGCGTTCGTCCTGGGGTGAATTTCAGTCACTCCATGCCGGCCGGCGACGCAGATAAGCGCTTTTCTGACAAGCGTTACAAAGATATGACGCAGATCGGGTAGAATTCATTTCAGCTACATTTTTAGCATCACGAGATCCATGCGACCGCGCCACTACGGAAACCCCCCCTCCCGCCAGAACGACTGGAAAACGATCAAATCGTTAGTGCCCTATCTGATGGAGTTCCGCGGACGGGTGGTGCTGGCGCTCGTTTTTCTCGCATTGGCCAAGGTGGCGAATGTCTCCGTGCCGCTGGTGTTGAAGGAAATCGTCGACGCGCTCAGCCTGACGAATGCCACGCTCGCACTCCCGGTTATTCTGCTGCTGACCTACGGCGCACTGCGTCTGGCCAACTCGACGTTCGGCGAACTGCGCGACGCGGTGTTTGCCAAGGTTACCCAGCGCTCGATCCGGCGCGTGGCGCTTAGAGTCTTCGAACACCTGCACAACCTGTCCTTGCGCTTCCATCTGGAGCGCCAAACGGGTGGCATGTCGCGCGACATCGAACGCGGCACCGCGGGCATTCGTTTTCTGCTCAACTTCATGTTGTTCAACATCCTGCCCACCATTCTTGAAATTGGATTCGTGGCGGCGATTCTGCTGGTCAAATACGATCCGTGGTTTTGCATCGTTACGCTCGCCACCTTGGTGATTTACGTCGTGTTCACGCTCGTCGTCACCGAGTGGCGCATGATCTTCCGGCGCAACATGAACGAGATGGATTCCAAGGCCAACACGCGCGCCATCGACAGCCTGCTGAATTACGAAACGGTCAAATACTTCAACAACGAAGGCTTCGAGGCCCACCGCTACGATGAAACCTTGCAATCCTGGGAAAAGGCGGCGGTCCGCAACCAGACCTCGCTGTCGCTGCTGAACACCGGCCAGGGCGCCGTCATTGCCGCGGGAGTCACGATCCTCATGCTCATGGCCGGCCAGGGCGTGGTGCGCGGGACCATGAGCATCGGCGACCTGGTGCTGGTCAACGCCTTTCTCATCCAGCTTTACATGCCGCTGCATTTTCTCGGCTTCGTCTACCGCGAAATTCGCCATTCGCTGGCCGACATGGAGCGCATGTTCGGGCTGCTCGAAGCGCACACCGAGGTCAGCGACGCAGCCGGTGCCGCGGAGCTGAAGGTCAGCGGCGGCGCGATCCGCTTCGAACACGTCGGTTTCAGCTATGAAACCCGGCGCCAGATCCTGCAGGATGTCAGTTTCGAAATTCCGGCGGGGCACAAGGTGGCGGTCGTCGGCGCCAGCGGCGCGGGGAAATCCACCTTGTCACGGATACTGTTCCGGTTCTACGATGCCACCGCCGGCCACATCCTGATCGACGGCCAGGATATACGCTCGGTCACGCAGAAAAGCCTGCGGCGTGCCATCGGTATCGTGCCGCAGGACACGGTGCTGTTCAACGACACGATCTACTACAACATCGCCTACGGACGACCCGACGCGACCCGCGAGGAAATCATCGAGGCCGCGCGCGCGGCCCATATCGATCAGTTCGTGGAATCGCTACCGGATAAATACGACACCATGGTCGGCGAGCGCGGGCTCAAGCTTTCCGGCGGTGAAAAACAGCGCGTCGCCATCGCGCGCACGCTGCTGAAAAATCCGCCGATATTGGTGTTTGACGAGGCCACCTCGGCGCTCGACTCGCGCACCGAAAAAGCCATCCAGAAGGAACTCCAGGAAATCGCCACCAACCACACCACGCTGGTAATCGCCCACCGGCTTTCCACCATCATGGATGCCGACCAGATTCTGGTCATGGACCACGGCCACATCGTCGAACGCGGCACGCACAACGAGCTGCTGACGCGCAATGGAGCCTATGCCCATATGTGGGCGCTGCAACAGCAGGAAGAAGAAGTGGAACGACTGGAGGCGGTAAGTCTCTGATGGGAGCCTGTCTCAAAAAAATGTAGGTTGGGCTGAGCGTAGCGAAACCCAACCTAACCGAAAAATGAAATAGACAGGATTAACAGGATTTTTCAGGATTTACAGGATTAAGGATTTTAGAGAGAAGAAATCCTGTTAATCCTGTTTTTAATCCTGTAAATCCTGTCTAATTTTTTCTTTTTGTTACGGGCTCTAAGAAATCTCTGACGCCGGGAATCCTGCCAGGAATTTACAACGCCGTTCCGAAAGACGAATCCACGCTGTCCTGGGGCACCGGCAGTCCCGCGATTTTGCTCGCCTGGGTCACGGCACCGCCCGGAAACAGCAGATAGAGATATTTCCGGCCGCCTTGGGCGGCAAACTTCTCCTCCAGCGGCTCGAGCAGGTAGCGGGCATGCTGCGCCGGGCCATGCATGCGATGATGGTCACGCAAAAAATTAATCACCTGCCAGTGCTCGGGCGTGAGTTGAATGCCGAGATCCGCCGCCAGCTTTCTGGCGATAGCCTCCGACCACTCACCGAGCCCGAGCAGATTGCCCGCCGGGTCTTGCTCCAACGAACCCTCGCCAACGATGAATTTCAAGATGTCCGGCATGTTTCACCTCCTGGTTGTACCGCTGTCCCTCTTGGGTCGATGCGTCATTTTAGCTTATTGCGTGTCCACCTGCATCGGCATGATCACCAGCGGCATGCCCTTGATATGCAGCTGGCGCTGGAGGGCCAGCGCCGTATGGTTGTGCAACAGGCGCGTCATCCAGTTCTCCTCGCGAAACACCAGTGTACCGGCAAAAAATACGCTGCCGGGAAAGCGCTCTAACACCTCGTCCGCGAGCTTGACGGCCGCTTCGACCGGGTCGGTACCGTAAGCGGAATAACCGGCCGCGGCCATGTTGTGGGCGTGGCAGAATTCGACGTATTTGTGCAACGACTGGTCGACGTATTGCTTGAGATCCACCAGGGTCTGGTCGCCTTTCATGCGCGTGGTATCCACCTCGCCCACGCTCAGGAAAACAAAATTGCGAAACCGTCCGGGAAACAGGCGCTGGGAATTGAGCAGCGTGTGGATCCCCACGCCCCGATAACTGGAAACAAAAAATACCGCCGCGGGCTCGCCCGCCCGGATCGGTGGTGCTTGTTTGACGGCAGTGGCGACCGGAATCTGCGTCAGGATCCGGTCGAGCGCGATCAGGCGTTTACGCACGCTGCGGTAATGGCCATGGACCAGCGCGCACACGCCGATGAGCGATCCGGTCACGAGCGCCGCAATCCAGCCGCCCTCGTGGAACTTCTCCACCAGCATCACCACCAGAATGCCGGACGTCGCGATCAGGCCCCACAATGAAAGCAGCAGGCGCGGCAGCCAGCCGGTTAATACTTTGTGGTTTTTCCACCAGTAGACACACATGCCCAACAGCGTCAGCGAAAAAGTGAGGAACACGTTGATGCTGTACAACACCACCAACAGATCGACCCGGCCGCCGCTCCACAGCAGCACGGCGTACGCCGCGCCGCCCATGAGCAGAATCCCGTTCTTGGTCACCAGCCGGTCGGACAGTTGTGAAAAACGGTGCGGCACCCAATGATCCACGGCCATGTTGGCCAGCGTCGCGGGACCGCCGAGAAAACCGGTATTGGCGGCCACGAACAACAGACCGGCCTCGAACACCAGCGTGGCCACGAGCATAACCTGGCCCAGGTGCCAGCCACCCCACGCGGGCCAATCCGCGAGAATCGCGCCGAAGGCCACCGCATTCAGGGTCTGCCCCGCGACCGGCTGTACGCGCCACAACAGATACAGCAGGATGATGCCGCCGGCGGTGAAGGCGAGCGACACCGCCATGTAAAACATGGTCCATTTGCCGGTGCGCACGCGCGGTTCTTTCAGCAGGTTGACGCTGTTCGAGACCGCCTCAATGCCGGTGTAGGTGCCACCGCCCATGCCGTAGGCGCGCACGAACAGCGCGATGACGAAAAGAATTCCCATCTCGCGCGACAGCGACTGGGCGCCGGCGATGCTTTCCGGGAAAAGATTTCCGATATCCCCGACATGGCGGGTTATCCCGTAAACGATCAGAAAAGCGTGCGTCAGTACAAAACCGATGAACACCGGCAGCAGGAACTTGATCGACTCCTTGACGCCGCGCAGGTTGAGAACCATTAAAACCAGCAGCGCCAGCGCGGCGGTTTCCGGCTTGAAGATGCTCCACGACACCGGCAGAAAACTGAAAAGGGCATCGGCACCGGCGGCGATGGAGATGGCGATGGTAAGCACGTAATCCACCACCAGCGAGCTGCCGGAGACCAGCCCGGCGCGTTTGCCGAGCAGGCGGGTGGCGACCTTGTAACCTCCGCCGCCGGTGGGAAACAGTTCAATGACCTGGTTGTAGGAAACCGCGATGACAAACACGGTCATGGCCGTGGCCACGGCCAGAAATAGCGCCAGTTCCGTGTGGTCACCGAGGGCCATGAAGGCCTGCTCGGGACCGTAGGACGAGGATGACAAACCGTCCGCGCCCAAGCCCACCCAGGCGAGAAACGCAATCAGGGTGATGTGGCGATGCGTCTCCGGCGCCATGGGATCGCGCGCCGGACCGAACAGGACGTGACGCAGCCGGTCACGCGCGCGAAACAGAAAATGCGGCGTTTCGGCGCGCGCGGAAGAATTTGGCTGGCTGGAATCAGGCATCGGCCGGGATGGAATCAGGGCCGGTTAAACACGCCGCCGTGGCAGAAAGGTCCATGAAATACGATCGTTTCTGGGCAAGCGGCGCGTCTTAACGGCCATTTTTTCACATCTTTTAAAATTCACGCATGGACGCTCGGCACCGGCAAAATTATACTCTAGTCATTGGCAGTTCCATCGAATTATACCTTTGGGAGATTCCATGCGCCCAGCGCTTATCCTTGCGGTCCTCGAACGCGAATTCCTGAGCACCCGCGAGGGCCACCACACGCCGGTCATGCTCTGGGGCCCGCCGGGGGTGGGCAAATCGCAAATGGTGGCGCAGGTGGCGAAGAAATACAGCGTGCCGGTCATCGATATCCGCCTGTCGCAAATGGAGCCGACCGACCTGCGCGGTATTCCGTTTCGCGTGGGCGACGTCGTCGAGTGGGCCATCCCGGCGATGTTGCCGGATCACCAGCGCCATGGCGACAATGGCATTCTGTTTCTCGATGAAATCACCTCGGCGGCCCCGACGGTTTCGGCCGCGGCTTACCAGTTGATACTCGACCGGCGCCTCGGCGCCTATCAGGTGCCGCAGGGCTGGGCCATTATTGCCGCCGGCAACCGCCAGGGCGACCGCGGCGTCACCTACAGCATGCCGGCGCCGCTGGCCAATCGTTTCTCCCACTTCACGGTCGAAACCCATCTCGATGACTGGGTCGCCTGGGCCTATGCCAACAATATCGACGAGCGCGTCATCGCCTTTCTGCGTTTCCGCCCCGAGTTGTTGTTCGATTTCGATCCGGCGCACAATCCCGTGGCCTTCCCCTCGCCCCGCTCGTGGGAGTTTGCGCACCGCGCGCTGAAAAAATTCGGCGACCTGCCGGAACTGCTGCTCGGCGCGATCGAGGCCTGCGTGGGTCCCGCGGGCGGCGTGGAGCTCAAGGCCTTCATCGACAATCTCGACAACCTGCCGGACATCGACGCCATCGTAAACGGCGCCTCAACCACCGTGCCGAAGGAAACCGACTTGCAGTACGCAGTTGCCGCGGCGTTGGTCGGGCGCGCGATCCGTGCCAAGGGCAGCGCGGACGAGACCCAGGTATTCGGCAACATCCTCGACTACGCCGGCCGTTTCCCGAGCCGCGAGATGGGCGTGATGCTGGTAACCGACATGCAGCGCGCCGTGGGCGAGAAATTATTTTCACTCCCGCAATTCGCGCAGTGGGCCAAGAAGATCGCCAGCGTGATGATCTTCGATATGTGGCAGAAGCCGGCCGTGGCTAAATCCAAATAGACAGGATTAACAGGATTTTTCAGGATTTACAGGATTATTTTTTCATAATTTAAAGATGGGAAAAGGCATGCTGGAAGACAAAGAGCTTACCGAAAAGATCATCGCATGTGCTTTCAGAGTCCACCAGCAGCTCGGTGCCGGATTTGTAGAGAAAGTTTATGAAAACGCGATAATTATTGAACTGCGGAAACTGGGATTTGATATTAAACAGCAATCTCCCATAACAGTGTACTACGAAGGAAAACACGTCGGAGAATATTTCGCTGACATTCTTGTCGAGAACAAAGTCATCTGCGAGCTGAAAGCAGCTCAGAGTCTGGCCCCTGAGCACGAAATGCAGTTGGTCCACTACCTGACAGCAACCGGTCATAACATTGGCCTACTTTTGAATTTCGGTAATAGCGTTACCGTAAAACGGAAATTCCGAGAATACCGCAAGCCACAAGAGCCAATAGCTCCAGATGTAAATCCTGTTAATCCTGAAAAATCCTGTTAATCCTGTGAATTCGAATCTTTCCAAAAGCGACGCCGTCGAAGACAAGCTCGTCGCCGCGCGGACCTGGCTGATTATCGACAAGCCGTTCCTCGGCGCGCTGGTGCTGCGCCTGCCGCTCGTGGAGGCCAACCCCAAATGGTGCAAGACCACCGCCACCGATGCACGCTCGTTTTATTACAATCGCCGCTACATCGAGACGCTGTCCTTCGAACAGACCAAATTCATCCTGGCGCATGAGGCACTGCACTGCGCGCTGTCGCACTTCGCGCGCCGCGAGCATCGCGACAAGCACCGCTGGGATCTGGCCTGCGATTTTGCGATCAATCCGCTGCTCACGGCCGATGGCCTCAAGCCGGCGCCGGACGCGCTCATCCTCGATGCCTACCGGGACATGACCGCGGAAGAGATTTATCCCTGCATCCAGGAAAACGCCGACGAAGAGCCCATGGATCAGCACATCTACGATCAGGAAGACAAGCCGCACGGCACGGGCAAGCACGGGGGCGGCGAAGGCGGCCAGGGCGATAACGACACCGATGACGGTGGCGGCAGCCACGGCGAGGCGGATTCACAGGCGGGCGGCGCGCCCCAGCCGCCGCCGCTGTCCGCTCCGGAACGTGAATCGCTCGGCAAACAGTGGCAGCAGCGCTTCGCCTCGGCCGCACAGCAGGCGCTGCAGGCCGGGAAGCTCGGCGGCTCGATCGCGCGCATGGTGGATCATCTGCTGCAACCGCAGCTGCCGTGGCGCACGCTGCTGGCGCACTACATGACGCGCTCCGCGCGCGATGACTACAGCTTCGCGCACCCGTCGCGGCGCGAGGGCGCGGCCATCCTGCCCGGCATGCGCAGCCAGCACATCGATCTTATCGTCGCGCTCGATACCAGCGGATCCGTCACGGATGAAGAAATGCGCGAATTTCTGAGCGAGATCAACGCCATCAAAGGTCAGGTCGGCGCGCGCATCACGCTGCACGCCTGCGATGAGCAGCTGGCCCAGGACGGCCCCTGGACTTTCGAACCCTGGGAGGAAATCGCGTTGCCGGAGAATTTTCAGGGCGGTGGCGGCACCCGCTTCACGCCGGTGTTCGAGTGGGCCGAAACCCACGACCGCCCGCCGAACCTGCTGCTTTACTTCACCGACGCCAAAGGCGAATTCCCCCCGCGCGAGCCGTCCTTTCCCGTGATCTGGCTGGTCAAGGGCAAGGAGAAGGTGCCTTGGGGACAGCGGATCCAATTAAACTGATTCAATAGACAGGATTAACAGGATTTTTCAGGATTAACAAGATTAAAATCCTTGGTCTTAAAATCAGAACGCGCCGATCTGTTATTCTCAGTTATCCTGTAAATCCTGAAAAATCCTGTTAATCCTGTCTAATTTTTATTTATTACATGCAACTCTCCTCCGAAGACCTGCTGCGCCTGAACGTCCTGCTCGCCAACGATATTGAAGCCATTCGCATCGACGAGCAGCACATGATGGTCTATGGGCTGGCGCGTGGCGGCGAGGCGCGCATTCCCCTCAGCCCCAATTGCCGGCCGGAGAAATATCTCCGGCTGGTGCGCGAGATGCTTTCCAGCCACGTGCTCGGCTCACCCGGCGGCTATCCGGTGTTCCTGCAACGCTGGACACGCATGGGCCAAGCGCGCGAGGCGCAGCTCGATAAACTGCTGATGCTCGGTGAACCGGAAGCGGTGGTCGCCGTCGCCGGGGCCGCGGGCCTGAGCGACGAACTGGCGCGCCGCGCCTGGTGGGCCATGCCGACCGCCGACATCGCGCGGCGCCTGCTCGAGAAAGAAGTCGTGGTGCGCGGAAAGATGGGCCAGGAACTCGCCGCATATTTGGTGGAACACCTGCCCTTTGAAAACGATCCACTGACGGTCATCGCCACCATCCGGCTGATCCTTCAATCCGGCCTGGTCGACGCCGAAACCCGCGAGCGCATTTTCCGACTCGGCACCCATCGCAACGTTTATCACATCGGCTTCCTGGACGCGCTGCCGGATGACCTGCCGAATCCCCTGTCGGCGCGCGACGATTACGACCGTTATTGCGACAAGCTCGCGGCGCTCGCCGGCGGCGGCAATGCCCTCGCCGCGTTTCTGGCAAAACTGCTCGACCGCCCGGGGCAGACGTTTCTCGCCGTGTCCGAGACACAACTGCAGCATCCGGTGGACAAATACACCGTCGCGGCACTGATGGATATCGTTGGAAGTTATTTCAGCCCGGCGCAGTGCGCCCCGGCCTCCGCCAAAGAGATTAGCGACGCGCTGGAATGCACCGAGGCCTTGATGGCCTCCGCCCGCGATCAGCTGGCGGATTTGCTGCAAACCGTGCCGGAGCTAAGGCAGGAAATCGGCGCCATGCTCACCCTGGCGCACGCCGGTGAACCGCTGGTTACGCCCGTCATCGCCGTCACCACGGCGAGCGGCACGCTGTTACGGCGCAAGCTCGAACCGATCGTCGGCCCGCTGCTGGAAAAATATTCTGTGCTGCGGAAA
>JAUSDQ010000082.1 GCA_030650525.1 Sulfuricaulis sp. | reverse complement strand
AGTACGCCACGCCGCTGGAGAAGATTTCCAAGAAGGGTTTTGAAGCGGTGGTCAGCAGCAACCTGACCGGCGGCTTTCTCATGGCGCGCGAATGTTATCTGCAGTGGATGCAAGCTCACGGCGGCGCCATCGTGAACATGGCGGCCGACATGTGGAACGGCATGCCACGCATGGGGCACTCGGGCGCGGCGCGCGCCGGCATGGTCAATCTAACGATGACAGCGGCGCTGGAGTGGGGCCCCGCCAATGTGCGCGTCAATGCCGTGGCGCCCGGGCTGGTGTTTTCGTCCGGCGTTGACAACTACCCGCCCGAAATCCAGCAGGACCTCCTCGAGTTCAAGCACAACGTGCCATTGGGACGGACCGGGACCGAGGCGGAAGTCTCCTCGGCCATCGTGTTCTTGTTGTCCGAAGGCGCAGCCTACATTTCCGGCACCACCATCAACATCGACGGCGCCTTTGCCATGGCGACGCCGAACTTCAAGCTCCCCAAGCGCGACAGCGAGTCACCGGTGTACGACGGCTTTCATTTGTCGATCCCGCCCAAGCTGGCGCGGCAGTGAACAGAACCACGCTATCGATGCCAACAGGGAGTATTGCATGATCAACCCCATGAGCCTCGAAGGCTCCACCATCGTCGTCACCGGCGCGGCGCAAGGTATCGGACAGGCGACGGCCGAGCTGGCCTACGGGCTGGGTGCGTCGGTCGTTCTGATCGACATGAACGCCGATGCCCTGCACGCCGTAGCCCAGGCATACGACCCGGCGCGAGTTCTGGTTGTGGCCGGCAGCGTGGCAGATTCGGCCTTCGTTCATTCCGCGCTGGAGCAAGGCGCCGCGCGATTCGGCGCGCTGCACGGGCTGGTTAACAGCGCCGGCATCATTCGCCCTGCCATGATCGAGAAGATGACCGACGATCAGTGGAAGCAGGTCATCGACGTCAATCTGACCGGCAGTTACTACTGCGTGCAGGCCTTCGGCCGGGTCGCGATCGCGCAGGTCAAGAGCGGCCTGGACGCGCCCCGTTCGATCGTCAACATCTCCTCCGATGCCGGTCGCATGGGCACCATCGGCCAGATCAACTACAGCGCCGCCAAATCAGGACTGTTCGGAATTTCCATGAGCGCCGCGCGTGAATGGTCCAAGTACAACATCCGTTCCAATACGATCTGTTTCGGCGTGGTCGAAACAGCCATGACGGAGACCGTGCGCGGCGAAAAGTTCCGCGAAGCGCTGCTGGCGCGGATTCCGATGGGTCGCTGGTCTTCGGTCGAGGAGGCGGCCCGACCGATCTGCTTCTTCCTGTCGCAGGCGTCGTCGTATATCACCGGTCAGGTCATTTCCGCCGATGGCGGCGGCTATATGAGTTCCTGAGGCCGCATGAATATCGACCGTGTTCTCGACTGGCCGTTTCAGGATGTTGTGCAGACCTACACAACACGGGATACGCTTTTCTATGCACTGAGCGTGGGTTTTGGCGCTGACCCGACCGATGCACAGGAACTGCGCTATGTGTACGAGAAGGGGTTGACGGCTGCGCCCAGCATGGCGGTTGTGCTCGGCCACCCGGGGCCATGGGGAGCGAGCCCGGCAACCGGCATTGATATCCGTAAAGTAGTGTACGCCGAACAGTCGATGGAACTGCATGCGTCCCTGCCGCCGCAGGCGACGGTACGCGCGCGCGAGCGTGTTATTGCCATCCTGGACAAGGGGCGCGACAAGGGCGCGTTGTTGCGCACCGAGCGCCGCATTGTTGATCATGAGAGCGGTGCCCCGTTGGCAACCTTGCACGCCACACTGATGTGCCGAGGCGACGGCGGGTCCGGTGTTTCGATTGGCGAAGCCAGCCCTTGGCACGAAGTGCCGGCGGGTGAACCTGAGCGCGTCATGGAGATGGCAACCTTGCCGCAGTCGGCCCTGTTTTACCGCCTCAATGGTGATATGAATCCGCTCCATGCCGATCCTGCGGTGGCCGCGGCCGTTGGTTTTGTGCGGCCGATCTTGCACGGGCTATGTAGTTACGGCGTCGCCTCGCATGCCCTGCTCAAGCTTTGGTGCGGCTACGACGCGTCGATGCTGCGCAGTTTCGGAGCGCGTTTTTCGGCTCCGGTCTATCCGGGTGAGACCCTCCTGGTTGAGACCTGGCGCGTAGGGCAGACGGTCTCGTTTCGAGCCTGGAGCAAGGAGCGTCGGGTCAAGGTGCTGGACAACGGCTTCGCGGTGCTCGGGTCCGCGGCGAGCAGCAATGCCTGAGTCGCATGCACGACACAGGCGAGCCCGGTTGCACATGGTGCGAGTAGCGTCGTGCCTTGCTTGCGTCAGTCCTGATTCCAAGCAATTTTCAAGTGGAGAATATCAATGAACGATCGTGTGGTGCGTATAGGCGGAGCCTCCGGGTTCTGGGGTGACAGTTCACTGGCGGCGCCTCAGTTG
>JAUSDQ010000183.1 GCA_030650525.1 Sulfuricaulis sp. | reverse complement strand
CGTCCTGACATCATAATTGAAGCCCTACTCCGCTTCGCTGCGTTCGTCCTGACATCATAATTGAAGCCCTACTCCGCTTCGCTGCGTTCGTCCTGACATCATAATTGAAGCCCTACTCCGCTTCGCTGCGTTCGTCTTGTCAACACTGTAGCCCTACTCGCTCCGCTCGTTCGTCTTGTCATAAGAAAGAACGGTAGCGCATTTCGCGCGCCAGGCCCAGAGCACGGCGAAACACGCTGCTCGTCGAAGCTCAGGGGTGCTTTCGCCGCGGGGGGCGCGTCACGAGCGCACGCGCTTCGTCGGGGCTTTGTACGCCGATGGCGATCAGTATGCCGTCGATCACGAGCGCGGGGATGGTCTTGAGGCGCAGGCGCTCGGCCAAAGTCTTGCCCTCGGGCGTGGCCAGGTCCACGACGGAAAAGTCCAGCTCGCGCTCGTCCGCCACCCCGCGCCAGACCTTCTCGGCCTGATCGCATGGGGCACATGCGTCGGAAACCAGCAACTGGACTTTCATGCCTCGGCCTGTCTCGTCAGATGGCTGTCCGCCGACGTGTGGGGCGACAGCGCGTGAAAAAGATGTACCCGCCACTTTGAAGCGACGTCATGTCGATGGCATTGACCTTGGTCAAACGGCCCTGTCTGAGGTTATGATTACGTCATGATCCGAACCCCCGATACCGCGCGCGAACTGCGCCGTGCTTATCTGTTCGCGGAGATGTCCGAGCCGCATCTACAGACGCTCATCAAAAACATGCATGAAGTCCGTCTCGACGCGGGCGCTGCGCTGTTTCGACACAGCCAGCCGGCCGAGCGGTTTTTTTTCCTGCGCGAAGGCCTGATCAAGCTCTTTCGCCTGTCTCCCGAGGGCGATGAAAAAATTATCGAAATCATGCGACCGGGCGAAACCTTTGCCGAGGCGGTGATGTTCATGGGGGCCAAGGGGCGTTATCCCGTTAATGCGGAAGCGGTCAGCGAGTCCCGCGTCTACGCCTTCGACCAGAAACCTTTTCTGAGCCTGCTGAGCGAATCGAGCGACGCCAGCCTCGGTCTGCTGGCCTCCATGAGCCGGCGGTTGCACATGCTGGTCAACCAGATTGAAAGTCTCACGCTGCAGAATGCCACTTACCGTCTGGTGGCCTATCTGCTCGAGGAGATTCCGCGGGATGTCACAACCTCGCCCGAGGTGCAACTCACCACGCCCAAGGGCGTGATCGCCTCGCGGCTCGCAATCCAACCGGAAACGCTGTCACGGATTCTGGCGAAATTGCGGGAAGCAAACCTGATTGAGGTACAGGGCAACCATATCACCATCCGCGACGTGCAGGCGTTGCGCAATCTCGTACACCTGCCACCGCAGGAGTAAAACCGTGAGTCGTGAATCGTACAAGCCGGTAAACTATTCGACTCACGACTTACGGATCACGATTTACGATTCACCTCGGGAACCGATATGAGCAAAAAATCCAAAGGCCCCTTCATACCCTTGAACGTCGCGGTGCTCACGGTTTCGGATTCGCGCACGCGTGACAACGACACCTCCGGGGATCTCGTCCAGGAACGGCTCGCGACGGCGGGTCATCGGGTCGCGGCGCGCGTCATCCTGAAAGATGATGTCGATAAACTGCGCGAGCAGGTGCGCGCCTGGGTCGTGGACAAGAATGTCGATGCGGTCATTTCGACCGGCGGCACCGGGCTGACGAAACGCGATATTACCCCCGAGGCCATCGCCCCGCTCCTCACCAAACTCATTCCCGGCTTCGGCGAGCTGTTCCGCTGGCTTTCCTACGAGGAGATTGGCACCTCGACCATCGAGTCGCGCGCGTTTGCCGGCGTGGCCGATACTACCTTGATTTTCTGCCTGCCGGGTTCCACTGGCGCCTGCCGCCTCGGCATGGATAAGATCATCCTGCCGCAGCTGAACGCCACGACCGCGCCGTGCAATCTCACGGAAATGCTGCCGCGCATCCGCCACGATCCACCGCCAAAATGAAAACCCATCTCACCCATCTCAACCAATCCGGCGAAGCTCACATGGTGGACGTGGGCGGGAAAGACGTCACGGCCCGCGAGGCCGTGGCCGAAGGCCTAATCCGCATGCAGCCGGAAACACTCCGGCTCATCGTCACCGGCGGCCACAAAAAGGGCGACGTACTCGCGGTCGCGCGCGTGGCCGGCATCATGGCGGCGAAGAAAACCGCCGAGCTCGTGCCGTTGTGTCACGCGGTTCCGATCAGCGCCATCGAAATCGATCTGGCACCCGATGAAAAACAATCGGCCGTGCGCTGCCGCGTCACCGTGCGCACCCAGGCTCAGACCGGCGTTGAAATGGAGGCGCTCACCGCGGTCGAGATCGCCCTGCTCACCATTTATGACATGTGCAAGGCCGTTGATCGCGGCATGACCATCACGGATATCGGTCTTGTTTCCAAATCCGGTGGCAAATCCAGCGACTGGAAACGACCGTCGTAGCGGGTCTTATTTTAAGGTTCGCGCACATGTGGATTAACAAAAATGATTGCAGCGCCCGGTTGTAACCGAATACCACAGTCAAAATACGGACCTTGGCGGACATCCGTCCTGGCCGCCACCGCGCTGTTGTTGTCTGCTTGTGGTAACGGCTCCAGTTCGGTGGCTACCGGCCCAAGTCAGTCTCCAACGCCAATGGCAACGGTATCGGAAGCCGACGCCGCGCGCTTTCTTGAGCAGGCCACTTTCGGTCCGACCGAGAGCGATATCGCCCGTGTACAAAGCGTTGGATACGATGCCTATCTCAATGAGCAGTTCTCCAGCGGCGCCACGGGCTATCGCGGTTTCAGCTATGTCACCCCCACGGTGCCAACCGATTGTAAGTATGATCCGGCTGCGCGGGAAACACCCGCGAGTCTTTGCGCCCGCGATAATTACACGATATTCCAAATACAAAGAAGATTCTTCATCAATGCCCTGACCGCTCCCGATCAACTACGCCAACGCGTGGCGTTTGCTTTATCGCAAATCTTTGTCGTGTCAGACACCGAGATCAACGCGGCCTACGGCATGGCGGCCTATCAGAACATGTTGCTGAAGAATGCCTTCGGAAACTTTCGCGCCTTGCTCGCGGACGTCACCTTGAGTCCGGTGATGGGCAATTACCTGGACATGGTGAACAACGACAAACCCAATCCGGTACGCGGCGCGGAGCCGAACGAGAACTATGCGCGTGAGCTGCTGCAACTGTTTTCCATCGGGGTCAACAAGCTCAATCTCGATGGCACGCCACAAATGGACCGCCAGGGAAACCCGGTCACCACCTACGATGAGGATGTCATCGAGGGATATGCGCACCTGTTCACGGGATGGACCTATGCGCCTCGGCCGGGCACCGATTCGAAGTGGACCAACCCGATCAACTACGAGGGCGTCATGGTATCGTTCCCGAGCCACCACGATACCGCGGCGAAACGAATTTTAGACGGCAAGCTGTTGCCCGCGGGTCAAACACCGGAGCAAGACTTAAGTGACGGGCTGGACGCCATTTTTTACCACCCGAACGTGGGGCCGTTTATTTCCAAGCAACTCATTCAGCGCCTGGTAACCAGTAACCCGACACCTCAGTACGTCGCACGGGTGGCGACCGTGTTCAACAATAACGGCCAAGGCCTGCGTGGCGATATGCGCGCGGTGATCAAGGCTATCCTGCTCGATGCCGAGGCACGCGGGGACATAAAAACGGGCGCAGGTTATGGGCATCTGCGCGAACCGGCGATCTACATGACGTCAATACTGCGTAGTCTCGGCGGACAATCGGACGGTGTTTATTTACGTAGCCAGGCGAGCACGATGGAACAAAATATTTTTTCCTCGCCATCGGTGTTCAACTACTTTCCTCCGGATTACGAGATACCGGAGACTAACGTCGTGGGCCCGGAATTTGGAATTCTGAACACGTCCACGGCCCTGAACCGTGTCAACTTTGTGTATAAATTGGTTTACGTCGACGCGGATGCGACGATCACCGGCACCAGGCTTGGTTTATCCTTCTTACAGCCATACGCCGCGGATGCCGATGTGCTCGTCGAAAAACTGAATCAACGCCTGATGCACGGCACGTTGTCGGCCGGCGCCCATGCCGTTATCGCCCAGGCGGTGAACCGGATCGCCGCCACCGACAGCACCAATCGCGTACGCATGGCGGTCTACCTGCTGGCGACCTCATTACAGTATCAGGTGGAGCACTGATATGGATCGCCGACATTTTTTACGCCATCTCGGAGCCATCGGTGCCGGCACCGCCCTGGCACAACTGGGTTTGCTCGGCGCCAGCGCGCAGGCAGCCGGAGACTACAAGGCCCTGGTGTGCATTTTTCTGTTAGGCGGCAACGACGGCAACAATACGATTATCCCCATCGATGCCTCGGGTTATACGAACTATGCCACGGCCCGCGGTTCGCTGGCGCTGGCGCAAGCAAACTTGACACTGTTGTCGGAGGCCGGTGGCCTATCGCGTTTTGGCATGCACCCGGGGCTCAAGGATTGGCAAACGATCTGGGAGGCGGGGCACATGGCCGTCCTGCACAACACCGGAACCCTGGTGCAACCGCTTACGAAAATCCAGTACCAAGCGAAATCCATCCCCACGCCACTGGGACTGTTCTCGCACCTGGACCAGCAAAGGCAGTGGCAGGCGTCGGTGTCGAATTTACCCAGCAGCACCGGTTGGGGCGGGCGATTAGCCGAAGCCATCGCCGGTTACAACAGCGGCGCCAGCGTGCCCACGATGATCTCAACCACCGGCAACAACCTGTTCGTGACCGGCAAGGCGTCACGCGCCCTGACCATCCCGGTCAGTGGCACATTCGGTGTCAACGGCATGGATAACTCGATGGCCGGGATGACACGAAAAACCGCACTCAGCCAACTATTGGGACTGGATAGAGAAGCCGATCTGGTGGGCGCCGCACAAGATATTGTCACCAACGCCATGTATTACAGCGACGCACTCAATCCCATACTGGCGAACACCTCATCGACGGCAGCCTTGGCTTTTAGCGGACTGACCTCGAGTATCGCCAAGCAGTTGCTCGCCGTGGCAAAGATTATCGAGGCGCGCAGCAGTCTCGGTGCGTCACGGCAAATCTTCCTGGTCGCGCTGGGCGGGTTCGATACCCATTCCAATCAGATTGCCGCGCAGAACAATTTATTCGGCCAGCTCGGTCCAGCGGTCAAGGCCTTCTACGACTCCATGGTCACGATCGGCGAAAATACCAATGTGACTTCTTTTACCCTATCCGATTTTTCCAGGACGCTAAAACCCAATACGAATAACGGATCGGATCACGCCTGGGGCAGCCATCAATTCATCATCGGCGGTGCGGTAAGAGGCAAGCTTTTCTATGGCACGCCGCCGAGCTTGATCTTGGACGGACCGGACGACGCCGGGAAAGAAGGCCGCTGGATCCCGACCACCGCCGTCGATCAATACGCCGCCACGCTCGCCACCTGGTTCGGCGCCAGCCCGGCGGGATTGGCCACGGTGTTGCCCAATTTGTCGCGGTTTAGGACCGGCAATCTCGGATTTATCTAAACGATCCCCAAATATCCGTCAGCCTGTTACTCCTGACAATTCTGTCAGGGACAGAGCTAGACGGGTGACCGATCGTCCATAGAGTGCGGGCCAAGGACGGCGGGCATTGAAATAAGGCAAATCTCCCCCACTTTAAATATTCGGTGCGGGAATATTTCCCCTGATCAATGGAGGTATTTTATGAAATGCAACGTCGGCCACCCCGTCGATAAATCCATACGCGTCATGGTGGGCATTGTGCTCCTCAGTCTGCTCTTCTTTCTGGAGGGCGACCTGCGCTGGCTCGGACTGATCGGGATTGTTCCCATTCTGACGGTGGTCTTTGGCTGGTGCCCGGGCTGGGCCGTGCTCGGGATCAACACCTGCAAAACAAAATAACACGCCGGACGCGCCTACGAGGAATCGGCGCATGGTTGCCGGGCGCGGCGTCCTGTCCCATGCATTCGTCGATGCAAGGGAATACAATACGCCCTCGCTGACTGGCCCCTGACAAAGTTTTACCAGCGGATCATCATAAATCCGGATGCCGAGTATTCATGTCCCGATCTGAATCGCCGCCCGTGCTGGCGCTGAACCACGGCCTCACCTTCGCCGACCTGTTTACACCGGAAGGCCTGCAAAATCTCGATACCCTGTTCCTGGAGCGCCTGCGCGAACGCGACGCCAAGGCGCACGCCACCCTGCGCGCCTGGCGCGCGGGCAAGGAAACCCTCACACCGTTGCAGGTCAGTGAATTGCTGCTGGCCTGCGGGCCGGTGTTGGAGCAATTCATTGCCGGGCTGTTCGGCATCGACAAGGCCCTGGAGGAACTCCGCCGCCAGACGCTTTCGCACGACCCGGTGTTTCATTTCAAGAAATTTTTCGTGCAGCGCCGGGCGCGCCGGCGCCTGATAAAAAAAGAGGAATTCGAAAGTTTCACCGAACTGGATAACTGGCTGGCGCAAACCCTTAAACAGGCGGGGCTCGATAGCGCTGACCGCGAGTTGGCGGTGGCCCAGTACGGCGAGCAATTGCTCCAGGACGACAAGGCGAATGCCGAAGCGGTTGAAAAACTCACGCGCTGGTGTATCCGCGCACTGACCGTGGCCGAAGGCCAGGCGGCAGTCAAGGGCTGGGCCAGCTTCCGCCTGCCGGAAGGCATCGATCACCAGCACCTGGTACCGATTGTGCCGCTCCACGACCAGCTCGGACGCGTCGCCGGCCCGCCCGAACAGCTGCGCACGCGCGACGGCTTCAAGCTCACCGACCCGCGCATGGATGCGCGTGCGGTGCAGAACGAAATCCATTACTGCATCTACTGCCACGACCACGACGGCGACTTCTGCTCCAAAGGCTTCCCGGAAAAGAAGGGCGAGCAGGCCTTGGGTCTCAAGGTCAATCCACTGGGCGTGACGCTCACCGGCTGCCCGCTGGATGAAAAAATCTCCGAGATGCACAGCCTGAAAAAATCGGGCTACGCCATCGGCGCGCTGGCCATGATCACGGTGGACAACCCGATGTGCGCCGCCACGGGGCACCGCATCTGCAATGACTGCATGAAGGCCTGCATCTACCAGAAGCAGGACCCGGTGGATATTCCGCAGGCCGAAACACGCATTCTGACCGACGTGCTCGACCTGCCCTGGGGCGTCGAAATCTACGATCTGCTGATCCGCTGGAACCCGCTGCGGCCACGCCAGTGGCTGCCGCAACCGTACAACGGACTCAAGGTGCTGGTGTTCGGCATGGGCCCGGCCGGCTTCACGCTGGCGCATCACATGCTGATGGAAGGCTGCGCCGTGGTCGGCGCGGAGGGCCTGAAGATAGAGCCGCTGCCCGACGTGCTGGTGCGCGAGCCGATCCGCGACTTCACTACCCTCGAGGAATCACTCGACACCCGTATTATGGCGGGCTTCGGCGGCGTGGCCGAATACGGTATCACCAACCGCTGGGACAAGAATTTCCTGAAACTCATCTATCTCTCGCTGGCGCGCCGGCCGCATTTCCAGGTGTTCGGCGGGGTACGCTTCGGCGGCACGCTAACCGTCGAAGACGCCTGGCATCTCGGCTTCGACCACGTCGCCATCAGCATCGGCGCCGGCCTGCCCCAGGCGCTGCCGGTCCCCGGAAGTCTCGCGCCGGGCATGCGCCAGGCCAACGATTTCCTCATGGCGCTGCAACTGACGGGCGCAGCTAAACATTCCAGCCTCGCCAATCTCCAGGTGCGCCTGCCCGCGGTGGTGATCGGCGGCGGTCTGACCGGCGTGGACACCGCCACCGAAATTCAGGCGTATTACATTGTCCAAGTCGAAAAAATGCTCGAGCGCTACGAGCGGCTCATCAAAAAGAAAGGTGCAGCGGCGGTGCGTGCCGGGCTCGATGACGGCTCGACGGCGATACTCGATGAGTTCCTCGCGCACGGGTGCGCGGTGCGCGCCGAGCGCGAGCGCGCCAAACAGGCCCATGCGGCGCCTGATTTTCTGAGGCTCATCCGTCAGTGGGGCGGCGTCACCATTGCCTACCGCAAGGGCATGAACCAATCGCCCGCCTACACCCGCAACCACGAGGAAATCATCAAGGCCTTCGAGGAAGGCATCTACTACGCCGAAGGTCTCGATCCGAAGGAAGCGCGCGTGGACCAACACGGTCAAGTGGCGGCGCTGGTGGCTAGGCGTCTGCGGCCCGATGCCGCTGGCAAATGGGTGGAGACCGGCGAAGACGTGATCATTCCGGCGCGCGCGATACTGGTGGCCACCGGCGCGCGTCCGAACGTGGCCTACGAGTTCGAGCACAAGGGCCACTTCCACAAGGAGCACGGCCACTATCAGACGCATCATGACGTCAACGGAAAACTGGAACCGGTTCCGGTGGCGGCGCACTGCAAGCTAAACGACTTCGGCCCCTTCACCTCGTATGGCGTGGACGGGCACCGCGTGAGCTTCCTGGGCGACACCCATCCGGTGTTCCACGGCAGCGTGGTCAAGGCCGTCGCCTCGGGGTTGCGCACCTATCCCAGGATTGTCGCGGCGCTCGGCGCCCGGGTGAATCAGCACGGCGATGTCAGGGAGTATCGGCATTTCCGCGCGCGCATCGAGGAGCTGCTGGCCGCGCGCGTCGAATCGGTCAGACGGCTCACGCCGTCGGTGGTGGAGCTCACGGTGCGCGCGCCGATGGCGGCCAAGCGGTTCAAGGCCGGTCAGTTTTTCCGGTTGCAGAACTTCGAAACCGAGTCACCGCTCGTGGACGGTACGCGCCTGCAGACCGAGGCGCTCGCCATGACCGGCGCGCGCGTCGACGCGAACCAGGGCCTGGTGTCGCTCATGGTGATTGAGCACGGCGCCAGTTCGCGTCTGGTGGCCATGCTCAAACCCGGTGAACCGGTGGCGCTGATGGGCCCGACCGGCGTGCGCACAACGATCCCCGACGGCGGCGAAACTATTCTGTTCGTCGGTGGCCGCCATGGCGCGGCGCACGTGCAGTCCACCGGCAAGGCGCTGCGCGCGAGCGACAATCGCGTGCTGTTCGCGGGCTGCTTCGACACCGCAGCGGACGTCTTTTGTCAGGATGAAATCGAGGCCGCCGCCGATGCCGTGTTATGGGTGACCGCCAGTGGGGCGCCGATCAAACCGCGCCGGCCTCAGGACCGTGCCGTCACCGCGCCGGTGCTGGACGCCATGACGCAATACGCCGCGGGTAAGCTGGGTGAAATTCCCATCAGGCTCGAAGACGTCACGCGCATGCTGGTGGTGGGCAGCAACCGGCTCGTGCGGCTGATCCGCGATGGGCGGGCAAAGGAACTGGCGCCCTATCTCACGAAAAAACCGACGGCCACCGCCTCGATCAACACGCCGATGCAGTGCTGCCTGAAAGGCGTGTGCTCACAGTGTTTGCAGTGGCAGCGGGATCCCGCCACCGGCCAGCGCACCAAGGCGGTGTTCAGCTGCTCGTGGCAGGACCAGCCGCTCGATATTGTGGACCTGGATAACCTCGATGAACGCTTGTCGCAAAACCGGGTGCAGGAACACCTGACCAACCAGTGGCTGGATTTTCTGCTCGAACACCATAATATAGTGCGGGTCTAGCCATCGCCGCCCTGGAACTTGTCAGCCCGATGATGTCTCTAACGTTTATTCCTTAACTCAACCATTGCGTTTTTTTCGGAGACTTTATGCATAAGCTCTTTCCTGTTGTTGGTGTCACTGTACTGCTGCTTTCAGGTTGTGCCGGCGGCGTCGGCGGCGACGATTACGAACGCGGACAAACGCGCGGCGTCCAGGAGGTGCAGATGGGCGTGGTCGAATCCGTGCGTGAGGTAAAAATTGAAGGCACCAAATCCGGCATCGGCAGCACCGCCGGCGCCGTGGTTGGCGGTGTCGCCGGCAGCACTGTCGGGCGCGGCAAGGGCGCGATCGTCGGTTCCGTCCTGGGCGCGGTCGTCGGCGGCGTCGGCGGCGCGGCGGTGGAAGAAGGCACCACCCGCCAGAAAGGCATTGAAGTCACCGTCAAGCTCGATGGCGGCCGGATCATTGCGGTGACCCAGGCGGCGGACGAACAATTCAAGGTGGGTGAGCGCGTACGCATCGTGTCCGGCGGCGGCGTCACACGAGTAACGCATTAATTAATTGTCATTCCCGCGAAAGCGGGAATCTAGTCAAAAGCCGCCAATAGGCGGTTTTTGTTCATTTACACCCTGGATTCCGGCTTTCGCCGGAATGACGGCGGCTCGTGCAATGACGCCCAGGGTGACGAGGATGCGCGTCACGCGGATGGCGTCCCCAGGAATCTCAGAATCTCCTCCTTGCGGTGCATGGCGTCCTTGTGGCCCAGGTCGATCAGATCGCGGCAATAGGGCTTTTCAAACAGCAGGTAACTGATCAGGTTCGAGCCCTTGCGGTTGAAGGCGCCGAGGCTGTACAACAAGGAGCGAATCGTCCACGGTAAATCCTGCGCGTGCCGGGCGGCAATTTTTTCCAGGTTCTCGCTGGGGGAGATCACCAGCACGTCCACGTTACGCAGCGTCACCCCGCCTTCATGCAGATGATGCGCCGGAATAAGACTAATGGTCTTGTTGATACGCTGCAGGCGCTCGATATCGGCCTCGAGACCGTCGAGAAAAATACTGTTCAACACGTGACCCGCGATCTGCGCCAGCGAAGGATACTCGTTCGATTCGGTGCGGAAAGATACCGAATTGTCTTCCTGGCGTACGCCGATCACGACCACGCGGTCAGCACCCAGGTGCAGCGCCGGGCTGATGGGCGCCATCTGGCGCATGGAGCCGTCGCCAAAATACTCCCGGTTGATTTTCTCCGCGGAAAAAAGCAAGGGAATCGCCGATGACGCCATGAGATGATCGATGTTTATGTTGCTGGCGCTGCCGATCCGGCGCGCGCGCCGCCAGGGTGTCAGCGACGCTACCCCCTGAAAGAAGGTAACCGACTGCCCCGATTCATAACCCGAGGCCGTGACGCTTAGCGCATGCAGCGCACCGGCATTGATGGACTCCTGGATCTTCTCGCAAGGAATGGTTTGCGCCAGCAAACTGCGCAGCGGCGTACGGTCCAGCAAGGCAAGCGGATTTTGCCGGCCCAATCCGCCGAAGGTAATGGCGGCAAACCAACGCAGGGCGTTGGCATAAACCCCCAGCGGATCGGAACGAAAAACCTGATGCACATGAAAATTCCGCCACACGTAGGTGAGACGTCGCACGCCCTCATGGAAACGCGTGGCATAGATGGCCAGCGTGGTGGCGTTGATGGCGCCCGCCGAGCTGCCGCAAAGCACGGGAAATGGATTCGGGCTGCCCGGCGGCAACATCTCGGCAATGGCCTTGAGGACGCCGACCTGATAGGCAGCGCGCGCGCCGCCGCCGGCCAAAACCAATCCTACCTTGGGGTTATTCGCTCTATCCATCCTGATGCTGCCGTGCCGGAGGGTCCTTGTCGATAAAACACCAATTCCAGAAGATCTTATATCCGCACGCCGTTTATGATCGGATTATTGCTTCTCCTTATTATAGTCAACCATAGGCAAAACCATGATTACCCTCGGTCACGTGGTTTTATACGTCCGCGACCTTGAATATTCACTGTGTTCAACCTTGCCGATTGAATCTTTGTCGATGAACCCAAGGTGGACCGGCGCCACGCGCGTGAATGGAACGCGGTGCCGGTCAGGCCGAGGCGGCTCCGCGGAAAGTGCATCGCACAAGGGGATTCCGCTTAATCTTGATGGTGAACATCGGGTATGCGGTACAGTGGCGACACGATTTGCTAGACTGTGCCCATTGCAGGCAGAGAGGTCATATCCGATGGGTCAGTCAATCACCGAAGCCATGGTCTACGATGCGCTGAAAACAGTCATCGATCCGGAGCTGAAACATAATATTGTCGATCTGGGTTTCATCCTGGAAATGGATATTGTCGACGACTACGTGCATCTCGAAATCCAGCTCACCACGCCCTATTGTCCGTTCGCGGAAAATATCGTGGAGCAAATTAAACGCGCCGTCGAAGGCGTGAAAGGCGTGAAGCGCGTGGAAGTCGAGCGCGCCTGCATGAAGGAATCTTAAACCGACGCACGGCCACCCAACGCCGAGTATCCTGTTATTTTTCCAGCCCCCAAACTTGTCTGCGGTAATCCACCTTAAGTAGACCGGCGTTCATGAGCGACTCATTTGCCGATCGGACGCTGGCCCTGGCGGGCCTGTTCCAGGCCGTGCGCCTGGCGCAACTGCTGGCGCGTGAGGGTCGCGTCGAGGCCTCGGCGTTCGCTGCCAGTATTCAGAGCCTGCTATTGATCGACGCCCCCAGCACCGCGGCGGTATACGGCGGCGCGGCGGGCGTGAAACTGGGGCTCGGCCTGTTGCGCGACAAATTGGCGGGGGAAACCGAAGCGGGCGATGTCGAGATCGCCAAATACGTCATCTCCATCATCCATCTCGAGGGCCAACTGCGCCAACATCTCGATATGCAGGAGGCTGTTCAGCGCGGCGTCGAGGCCATACAAGAACAGATGAAATTTTTCGAAGCGGCGGAGAACAGCGAAACCGTGCATCCGCGCCTGGTCGAAAAACTCGCGGAACTCTACAGCCAGACCATCAGCACGCTCAGCCCACGCATCATGGTCAACGGCGAGCACGGCCATCTGAGCAATCCGGCGATCGCCGCCAAGGTGCGCGCCGCCCTGTTCGCCGGTATCCGCTCGGCGTTTCTCTGGCGCCAGCTCGGAGGAAACCGCTGGCAATTGCTGTTCAGTCGGAGAAAAATCTCGGCCGAGGCGGCGAGAATTCTGAAGGAGAAAGGCGAGTAGACATATCCGCGTGTCAACGGCGCGCAACTTACCGCCGGTTGGGGCGCAATGTTGCGAAGGGGCTTGGCACGCCCCGTGCCCAGTTGCGAGGCCGATGACATGAGAGTAGTGTGCGCGCGCATTCGCCCTCTTCTGGGAGATTTGGATTGGAAAACAACAATAACGAAGCAAGCCCGCAGAAATCCTCCACCGCCGGACTCACCCTGCTCGCGCTCGGCGTCGTTTACGGCGACATCGGCACCAGCCCGCTCTACGCCGTCAAGGAAACCTTCGCCCCGGCGCACGGCATTGCCCTGAGCACGGAGAACATCCTCGGCGGGCTCTCGACCATTTTCTGGTCGCTCATGATCGTGGTCACGCTCAAGTACGTGACACTCATCATGCGCGCCAACAACAAGGGCGAGGGCGGGATCATGGCATTGCTCGCGCTCGCTTCCTCTGCGGTCAAGGACCAGCCGCGCTGGCGCATGCTGATTATCGCGCTCGGCGTGATCGGCGCGTCGCTGTTCTACGGCGATGCGGTGCTGACGCCGGCGATCTCGGTGCTGTCCGCCGTCGAGGGGCTCGAGGTCGGCACCACGGCGTTCAAACCCTACGTCATTCCGATCGCGGTTGTCGTACTGGTGACGCTGTTTGCGTTCCAGCGTCACGGCTCAGCGGTCGTGGGGGCATTCTTCGGGCCGGTTTGCGTGCTGTGGTTCCTCGCGCTCGGCGCGGTCGGAATAGACAACATCGTCCATAACACGGTGGTGCTGAACGCGCTCGACCCGTGGCACGCGCTGCGCTTCGTCACCGGTCACGGCTTCGCGTCGTTCGTGGTGCTCGGCTCCGTGCTGCTCGCCTTCACCGGGGCCGAGGCGCTGTACGCCGACATGGGACACTTCGGCCGGCGCGCGGTGCGCCTGGCGTGGTTCGGCCTGGTGCTGCCGGCGCTGGTGCTCAACTATTTTGGACAGGGCGCGCTGCTGATCGCCAATCCGCAGGCGATCAGCAACCCGTTCTACCTCGCCTATCCGGACTGGGCGCTGTATCCGATGATCGGGCTCGCGACCGCGGCCACCGTGATCGCCTCGCAGGCCACGATCTCGGGCGCGTACTCGATCACCAAGCAGGCGATCCAGCTCGGCTACCTGCCGCGCATGAATATCCTGCACACCTCGGCCCGGGAAATTGGGCAGGTCTATGTTCCCGCACTGAACTGGCTGCTACTCGTCTCGGTCTTGGCCGCGGTGATCGGTTTCGGCTCCTCCTCGAAACTGGCCTCGGCCTACGGCGTCGCGGTGGCGGGCACAATGCTGATCGATACCTTCCTGACCTTCTTCGTCATCCGCTACGGCTGGGGTTATCACCTGCTGATCGCCGTTTCCGCCACCGCCTTCTTCATGCTGGTGGACATCGCCTTCTTTTCGGCGAGCCTGCTCAAGATCGGCGAAGGCGGCTGGTTTCCGCTCACGGTGGGCGCGGTGGTCTTCACGCTCATGGTCACCTGGCGGCGCGGGCGCGAGATCCTGCTGGCGCGGTTGAAGCAGTCCTCGGTGCCGCTCGACATGTTCCTGGAATCGCTGATGCGCCATCCACCGCTGCGGATAACCGGGACGGCGGTGTTCCTGACCTCGACGCCGGGCGCCGTACCGCACGCCCTGTTGCACAACCTGGCGCACAACAAGGTGCTGCACGAGCGCGTGGTGTTCCTCACCGTGGTCATCCGCGACGTGCCCTGGGTGCCGCCGAAGGAACGCGTGAGCATCGAGGATCTGGGAAACAACTGC
The DNA here is from genome assembly GCA_030650525.1 of Sulfuricaulis sp. Lineage (GTDB taxonomy): Bacteria > Pseudomonadota > Gammaproteobacteria > Acidiferrobacterales > Sulfurifustaceae > Sulfuricaulis. The sequence goes on along the minus strand of JAUSDQ010000183.1, from coordinate 2,013 downwards.
TTCCAGCTTACCGTTTACTTCGGCTTCAAGGACCGGCCCGACGTCATGCAGGCGCTCGAGCAGTGCCGCGAACAAGAGCTGGAATTCCGCCCGCTCGAGACCTCGTTCTTCCTCAGCCGCGAGACCGTGATCGCCAGCATCCGTTACGAAGGCATGGCGCTGTGGCGCGAGCGGCTGTTTTCCACGATGGCACGCAACGCCGGCAGTCCGGTGGAATATTTCAACCTGCCGGCGAACCGGGTGATCGAACTCGGGACACAGGTCGAGATTTGACGTCGAGTGCGCGTGACCACAGTTTGTCCACTTCCGGCTCGGTAATGCTGTTACTTCATAAATACTGTCGCGAGCTGAAATGGCAACGCTTTACAATACTAACGTTAAGCGTTAGTATCGGTTCATGATCAAGTCGTTCAAGGACGCCGACACCGAAACCTTGTTCAGGCTGGGACGCGTGCGAGGCTTCGTCAATATCGAGCGCCCAGCGTTGCGCAAACTCAAACAACTTGATCTGGCGCGGCGCATTGAGGATATGCGCGCTCCGCCCGCGAATCGTTTGGAAAAGCTTTCAGGCGACCGCGCCGGGCAATGGAGCGTACGCATCAACGACCAGTTTCGCGTCTGCTTCCGTTGGACAGCAGGCGGAGCCGAAGATGTTGAAATTGTCGATTACCACTGAGCGAGGTTCACCATGACCAAGAGAACCAAACTAGCCCCGGTTTCACCGGGCGAAATGCTGCTCGAAGAGTTCCTCAAGCCGATGGAGCTTTCGCAATACCGGCTGGCCAAAGAGATCGGCGTGTCGCAGCGCCGTATCGGCGAGATCGTGGCGGGCAAACGCGCGATCACCGCCGACACCGATTTACGACTGTGCCGGTTCTTCGGACTGTCGGACGGCTGGTGGTTGCGCTTGCAAGCGGATTACGACACCGAGCTGGCCAAGGACGCGTTGGCCAAGACCTTGGCCAAGATCAAGCCGTGGCCGGGCACGAAGCGCGCGGCGTAACATCGTATTGCCCGTCCAGTGATTTTCTGCGCTCCTGAATGTCTGGTTCGAATCGAAAACGAACAGACAAAGATTACCGGCGCATGGTTCACTTCGGCTTCAAGGACCGGCCCGACGTCATGCAGGCGCTCGAACTGTGCCGCGAACAAGAGCTGGAATTCCGCCCGCTCGAGACCTCGTTTTTTCTCAGCCGCGAGACCGTGGTCGCGAGCATCCGTTACGAAGGCATGGCGCTGTGGCGCGAACGTCTGTTTTCCGCGATGGCGCGCAACGCCGGGAGTCCGGTGGAATATTTCAACCTGCCCACGAACCGCGTCATAGAACTCGGCACGCAGATCGAGATCTGACGTCGTGCGCGCGTAATCATGACTTGTCCGTTTTCTGGTTGACGGCGCAGAGAGGTCTGATAAGTGGAAGAACGCAATGTAACCAGAGTTTACGAGCGGCTGGGCCCCGGTCTCATTACCGGGGCAGCCGATGACGACCCGAGCGGGATTGCCACATACTCCCAGGCGGGTGCGCAGTTTGGATTCGGCCTGGTCTGGACCCTTTTCCTGACGACGCCGCTGATGATCGGCATACAGATGCTGTCCGCCCGTATCGGCTGGGCGACAGGTGAAGGACTGACAACCAACATTGGCAGACTATGCCCCCGATGGCTGACTGTTTCCTTGGTCTCCCTGCTGGTTGTCGCCAACACCATTAACATCGCCGCCGACATCGGTGCCATGGGCGAAGCGGTGCGCATTCTGATTGGGGGCAAGCATGCTGTCTACGTCATCGGGTTTGGCGCCCTTTGCATCGCCACGCAGGTCTTTTTTTCATACGAACGCATTGTGCGTATCCTCAAGTGGCTCACGCTCGGGCTGTTCGCCTATGTCGCCGTTGTCTTAAGTGTCGCGGTGCCTTGGCGCCAAGCGATCTCGCAGTCGTTTCAGCCGTGGGCCCACATCCCGGCAAATGTGCCGCTCGGTGCCTATGCCGCCATGATCGTCGCGGTGCTGGGAACC
>JAUSDQ010000076.1 GCA_030650525.1 Sulfuricaulis sp. | reverse complement strand
GGCCCAGGCCAGAGGCGCCCCGCTTCCGGATCTGCCGGAATCCATCGTCGTCCCGAGTCTCGACAACACCTGGCACGACACCGCCGAGGCGGTGATCAACAATTGGATCGGCAAGGTTTATCAGGTCACCAATAACGACCGCAAGAAACCGTTTCAGGCAAACGTGGACCCGAACGATCCGTTGGGATTGCGGCGGTAAACCGCTCGCGACGGCACTTTCCTCATTCCCGCCAGGTTCAATTGTTAGAGCTTTCTCATAGATATCCAGATCTTACCCAACACACCGGGGCAACCCGATCACCGACCAAACCGCGACTTCTGCCAGGCATGGAACTTGCTACTCTTTCATAGTGAAGGATTATTAAGGAATAGTCATATTTCGTTAACATTCCCGAGGAGTCGTCCATGGCTAAGCACACCAAGCTTTCAGGCAGTTGTATGAGGGAGCAGCAGCGGTGGCAGCCTGCCCAAAAAAAACGTCGCGCGGCAGCTACGCTAACGTTATGGATTCTTGGAGCAATGTTTCTATTCACGTCCTTGCCACTGTCCTACACCTACGCCGCTGAAACGGAGGCATCATCGGAAAAGCCGGCGTATAAATTCGGCGCTTTTCCCATGGTCGCCGTGGGACAGATTGGAACGATGTTTGCGCCCGTGGCAACGGAATTTACTCAGGTATTGGGACAGTCGGTGCAATTTCGGACCAGACCGTCGTTTCTCGAGTTCCGGCAGGGACTCAGTCGTGAGATATATGATTTCGCCGTGGTTCAACCCTTCGACTATGTGTTGGCGTACGATCGTTATCACTATCTGCCACTTGCCCGATTTGACAAGCCGCTGACCGCAAACATTCTGGTACTGCCAGAAAGCACGTTACACAGTTTGCAGGACCTCAAAGGAAAGAAAGTCGCCCTGCCACCGACCACTGCCGCGGTCACGCTGATGGCCAAGAAGGCCATGCTGGAAGCCGGTCTGGATCTCAAACGCGATGTGTCCCTGCAATACACAAAAACACATGACGCTTGCCTGGAGTTGGTGATCGTGAAATCGGCAGACGCCTGCGTGTCAGCGCCGCGGGCTGCGTACTATTTCGAAACCAAGTGGGGCAAGCATTTCCGCCTGTTGCATCAGACACCGGGCATACCCAACGTTTTATTTATAGTTCACCGAAGGGTTCCGAAACAGGTGCGCGAGTTGCTCCTGAAAACCCTCACGTCCTGGCCGGAATCTTCCGAGGTGGGGCGTGACTTCATCAAGCTCAATAATAATCTCCGGCTGATACCTGCGATGAATGCCGAGTACGACATCATACGCAAGTTTCCCCAGAACTTGGAGGAAGAATAATGAAGCGGCAATTTTCGTCCGGGGATATCGCAGCGTCGCCCACATCTTCATTTCAAGGAGTTAGTCATGGAAAAACGCGACACATTTTCAGACCGCGTTGCAGGACAACGGCCGCGGTGGCGGCCTATCCAAAAAACATATGGCGCGACAGCGGCGTGGCTGGCTCTTGGCGCTGGCTTGCTGTTACTGCTCATGCCGCTGTCCCACGCACCTGCCGCTGAGACAGATGCGGCAGCGGAAAAGGAGGCGTATAAGTTCGGCGCCTTCCCCATGGTCGCAGTGGGACAGATAGACAAGATTTTTTCGCCGGTAGCCGCGGAATTCGCGCAAGTTCTTGGCCACCCGGTGCAGTTTCGCACCAGGCCATCCTTTGACGAGTTCCGCCAGGAACTCAGCCGTGAGACCTACGATATTGCCGTGGTGCAGCCGTTCGACTACGTGCTGGCGCACGACAAGTATCATTATCTGCCCCTGGCGCACTTCGAGAAGCCGCTGGTGGCCAGCATCATGGTGCTTGAGGACAGTCCACTGCGCGGCTTGCAGGACCTGAAAGGAACCAAGATCGCCCTGCCGCCGATCACCGCCGCCACCACCCAGATGGGCAAGAAGGCCTTGCTCAACGCCGGTTTTGACCTGAAGCGCGACGTTTCCCTGGAATATACTAAATCGCAAGATTCCTGCTTGCAGTTGGTTCTCGTGAAGGCGGCGAGCGCCTGCACGTCGTCGCCGCGGTCGGTATATCTCTTCGAGGAAAAGTGGGGCAAGCATTTTCGCACCTTGATCGAGACACCCGGCATACCCAATACCCTGTTTGTGGTGCACCGTCGAGTTCCCAAAGCGGTGCGTGAATTGCTGCTGAAAACCATCACGTCCTGGCCGGAGTCCTCCGAGGTGGGGCGTGAATTCGTTAAAAATAACAACAATCTGCGACTACTGCCGGCCGCAAATTCTGAGTACGACGTAGTTCGCAGGTTCCCCCAGAACCTGGATAAAGAGTAATGAAGCGACGGCTTTTGTCTCTGCGCTACCGCATCGCCGCCATCATCTTTGTTCTGGAGGCGGCGATGATGGCGCTGGTGCTCTGGCAAACGCTGGCACTCGCGGTGCAGGCCAGCCGCGATCAACAATTGGCACATGAAACCGCGACGCTCAACGCGGCCGGCGAAATAAGCCGCAACGCATTGTTGTCGGAAGATTACTCCGAGCTTTTACCCTACATCCAATCGGTGCCTTATGTGGGCGGCGTGACCCATGCATTCGTGGCCGACCACAGAAACATCGTCGTCGCGAGCACCGACCTCAAGCTCATGGGAAAAGCCATACCCCCCATGGAGAGCTCGGGCACCGAATTCTGGCGTACCCGCGATGTCGCCAATGCCAACGAAAAACTCGGAACGCTCGCGATCAGGTTTTCCAGCGCCAAACTATTTGGAGCGATTAATAATGCCAGCAATTTAGGGATTACGATTGCCTTGACCGGTATGAGCATTATCGCGGTGGTGGGGACACTGATTGGCATTTTCCTGACGCGGCGGCTCGAAATATTATCAACCGCCGCACAACGTTTCGCCGCGGGTGACATGCAGGCCAAGGCGGGGTTGCGCGGTAACGACGAAGTGGCCGAGGTCGGCAAAGCGTTCGACCGGATGGCGGCGAATATTCAGGAGCACATCGCCGCTATCGAAGAAAGCCATCAGCGCTTCGCCCTGGTCGTGACCGGTAGCAATGACGGCATCTGGGACTGGGACATTGTCAGGGACGAGACCTACTTCTCTCCACGTTGGAAAGAGATGCTCGGCTTCAAAGAAGCCGATCCTGAATTTCGCAACAGGATCTCAGATTGGTTTGAGCGAATACACCCAGAGGATTACAAGAAGGTCCGGGACGAGCTGGATACCTACTTGCGCGAAGGCAATGCTGCATTTGTGCTCGAACACCGTTTGCAAAAGAAAATGAGTGAATATATCTGGGTCCTGATGCGTGGCAAGGTATCGCGAAACAGCGAGGGCAAAGCCATTCGCCTGACCGGTTCGCTTTCCGATATTACGGAACGGAAACTGCAGGAGTTCACCATCCAGCACCAGGCCATGCACGATGCCATGACCAATTTGCCCAATCGCATCGTTTTGCAGGATCGCCTGGGAGACGCCATACGGCAAGCTAAGTCTAAACAAGAACCGCTTGCCGTGCTTATGATGGACTTGGATCGTTTCAAAGAAGTCAACGATACCCTCGGCCATCACGTGGGTGATTTGGTATTACAGGAAGTCGCGCGGCGTTTACAGCGTCTGGTGCGCCAATCCGACACCGTGGCGCGTTTTGGCGGCGATGAGTTTGCTATGGTGCTACCGGGGGTGGATGCCTCGAAGGCAGTGTCCATCGTCACCAAAATTCTTCAGGCGATGGAACCATCCGTTTCGATCGACGAGTACAATCTGCATATTGAAACAAGCATCGGCATCGCCCTCTACCCGCAGCATGGCGAGGACCCGACAAACCTGATCAAATGCGCGGATATCGCCATGTATGCCGCGAAGCACAGCAACGATGCTTATTCGATATACGACGTCGCCCACGACCAGAACAGTGCACATCGTCTGAGCCTAACGGCGGACCTGCGCCATGCCATCGACGCCCAAGAACTCATTTTACACTATCAACCGAAAATCGATCTCAGATCAGGACGCGTGGTGGGCGTGGAAGCGTTGGTGCGCTGGCAGCATCCCGCATTGGGCCTGTTGTTTCCCGATGCATTTATTCCGCTGGCGGAGCGCTGCGGATTGATTCATCCACTGACCTTCTGCGTACTGAAAGCGGCGATACAGCAACATCATCAGTGGAAACAAATCGGTTTAGAGCTGGCCATCGCGATAAATCTCTCGACACGTACTCTCCAGGACCTGAATTTTCCCGCCCAGGTGGCTGAAAGCATACAGTCTCTGGGCATGGATCCAAGCTATCTCGAATTCGAGATCACCGAAAGCGCCATCATGGCCGATCCGGTGCGGGCACTGAAGGTGCTGACGCAACTGAGTGAGATGGGCATACAGATGTCGATCGATGATTTCGGGACCGGTTATTCATCGCTCGCGTATCTGCAAAAACTTCCGGTGCATGCGGTTAAAATCGATAAATCCTTCGTCATCGACATGACCACAAACCCCAACAACATCGTCATCATCCGTTCCACGCTCGATCTGGGTCATAACCTGGGTCTTAAGGTTATCGCCGAGGGTGTTGAAGACCATGGGGCCTGCGACAAACTGAGGTCCTTTGGTTGCGACATGGCCCAGGGTTACTACTTCAGCCGGCCGGTACCGGCGGAACAGATAGCGACATGGATAGCGACGTCCCCGCATAACAACGACAATACCCAAGCCGGCAAAAAAACAAACTCCATCTGAATACATACCGGTCTCGTGTTTCGACACCCGTGTCCCCGCAAATCAGGTGGGAAGGTAGCGACAATACGTTTCGCGCACGCGCAGACTACCCACGAAACCCAATACGACAAACGCAAGAAAGATCAGCATCCCTAGGCGGTATTGCGTGGAAGCGCCCAACGCCAATCCCGCGCGGTCGATCGTCCAGCCCACGAGTGGCTGTAATATGCCGGTACCAAGAAAAACACCGGTGTTGGCGACGCTGGTGGCCATGCCCGAGAGCGCATGCTTGTTCACTTCCTTCACGCACGCCCAGCTCAGGGTAAAGCTCGCGGCGCTGAGGCCCATGAGCAGGAACAGCAGGTAACTCGCGAGCCGCGGCAGCGGCAGGGAAAATACCAGCGGCAACCAGCACAGCAGATGAACCAAGGCGGTCGCGATCAGCACCGGCTTGCGTCGGCCCACGCGGTCGGACAACGCGCCCACCGACATCGCACCGATGGCGAAGCCCGCCAGCATCAGGCTCGTGTGCTGCGTGGCCGCGGCGCGGTCCATGCCGTACACGTCGCGCAGGAACGGTACCGCCCACAGTCCGGCAAACGCGAGAAACGGCCCGCCGATGCCGAGATTCATCCAGAAGTTCGGCCAGGTGAGGCGGTTGCGGAGCACGGTCATGAGCCCCTTGAACCAGTGACCCTCGTGGCGTGGATGCGCTGCCTCGCCGTCCAGCTCACGCAGGCTCGGCAGGCCGGCCTCGCCCGGATGATCGCGCACGAACAGCCAGGTCAGCACGGCGGTCGCGAACGACACGCCGCCGAGGACCACGAACACCGTGCGCCACGATGTGTATTGCAGCACCCAGGCGAACGGCGCGGCCGCCAGCACCGCGCCGACGTTGCCGAGCAGCAGCGTGAGCCCGACCGCGGTGCCAAAGTGGCGGTCGTGGAACCACGCGGCGTTGAGCTTGAGCAGCGCGATGAAAGCCACCGACACGCCCAGTCCAATCAACAGCCGGCCGAGGGAAGCATCGGTCAGCGTCGCGGCCTGGGCAAACAGGAGCGAGCCGGCGCCGGCCACGATGCCGCCCAAGGTGACGATACGCCGCGGCCCAAGGGTGTCCACCAGGATGCCGGTCGGGATTTGCATCACGGTGTACACATAGAAATATGTCGCGGCCAGACCGCCCAAGGCCGCGGCACTCGTCTGAAATGTCTGTTGCAGGTCGGAAGCGATGGCGGCCGGCGCCACCCGGTGGAAGAACGCCAACATGTAGGACACGGTCACGAGCGCGAACGCGGTCCAGCGCAGCCGGCGCACTCGCGCCCGGATGCCGTGAGGCGAATCGGGTTTCGCGCGCGGACGGATCGCTTTTGTCATGGTCGATACCTTTGTGAAAAGCAGGGCTTTAAGAAACCCCTAACAAAAAAATCAGACAGGATTTACAGGATTAAAAACCGGATTTACAGGATTTCTTGTTCTAAAATCCTTATTCCTGTAAATCCTGAAAAATCCTGTTAATCCTGTCTATTTCATCAGGAAGCGTATTATTCTCCACCTATGAAGTCCATTTCCCCGAACAGCGCGACATCCGGCGCTACCACCGAGGCCTTGGCCAGCCGGCGCATCCGCGAGATACCGTACAACTACACCTCGTTCTCCGACCGCGAGATCGTCATCCGTTTTCTCGGCGCGGAAACATGGAGCGTGCTCGACACCCTGCGCGGGCAACGCCGCACTGGGCGCTCGGCACGCATGCTGTTCGAAGTGCTGGGCGACATGTGGGTCATCACCCGCAACCCGTTCATCCAGGATGACCTGATGGATAACCCGAAGCGCTGGCAGTCGCTCACGCACGCGCTGCATCACCGCCTCGACCAGATCCTGGCGCGCGCCGAGGGCAATGAACTCGCGCTGAAACTCGAGGCCGCGGCGCGCGTGGCGGTGCGCCGGTTCGAGGCATGGCTGCCAGCGCAGAAGCAATTGCGCCGCCAGGCGCTCAAGCGGCTGGCGCGCGTCACCCGCCGCGACAACATCGGCTTCGACGGCATGGCGCGCGTGTCGCACGTCACCGACGCCAGCGACTGGCGCGTGGAGCTGCCGTTCGTGGTCATCACGCCCGACACCGAGGACGAAGTGGTGCACATCGTGCGCGTCTGCATCGATCTCGGGCTCACCATCATCCCGCGCGGCGGCGGCACCGGCTACACCGGCAGCGCCGTGCCGCTGTTTGCCGATACCGCCATCATCAACACCGAGAAACTGGAAGGCCTGGGCGCGGTGGAGATGCGCGCCCTGCCCGGCGTCGCACACCCGGTGCCGACGGTGCGCGGCGAGGCCGGCGTGGTCACGCGGCGCGTCGCGGAAATCGCGGGGCAATCCGGTTACGTGTTCGCGGTCGATCCCACCTCGCAGGACGCCTGCACCCTCGGCGGCAACGTCGCCATGAACGCCGGCGGCAAAAAAGCGGTGCGCTGGGGCACGACGCTCGACAACCTCGTGTCGTGGCGCATGGTCACGCCGGACGCGGAGTGGCTCGAAGTCGAGCGTCTCGAGCACAACCTCGGCAAGATTCACGAGCAGGAGACGGTGCGTTTTCGTCTCACCCGCTATGCCGCTGACGGCCGGACGCGCATGGGTGATCCGGCAGAACTGATAATACCCGGACGCGAACTGCGCAAGCCCGGCCTCGGCAAGGACGTCACCTCGAAGTTCCTCGGCGGACTGCCGGGCGTGCAAAAGGAGGGCTGCGACGGGATCATCACCTCGGCGGTGTTCGTACTGCACCGCATGCCGCGTTTCCTGCGCACGGTGTGTCTCGAATTCTTCGGCGCCGACATCACCCCTGCGGTGGCGGCAATTGTAGAGATAAAGCGTCACATTGACAGCGAGCCCGGCGTGTCACTGACGGGGCTCGAGCACCTCGACGAGCGCTACGTGAAGGCGGTGAACTACAGCACCAAGGCGGCGCGGCGCGAGCGGCCGAAGATGGTGCTGATGGCGGACATTGCCGGCGACGACGAGGACGCGGTGGCACGCGCCGCCGCGCACGTGGTGCAGCTGGCGAACCGGCGCGATGGCGAGGGTTTTATCGCCGTGAGTCCCGAGGCACGCGCCCGTTTCTGGGCCGACCGCGCGCGCACCGCGGCGATCGCGACCCATACCAACGCCTTCAAGATCAACGAGGACGTGGTCATCCCGCTCGAACGTCTGGCCGATTACAGTCGCGGCATCGACCGCATCAACATCGAGCAATCCACGCAAAACAAGCTCAAAATGATCGACGTGGTGCTCGCCTACCTGGCCGGCGACATGCCCGAGCTGCACACGGGTCCCGAGGCCGAACGCAGCGCCGAGGGTGACGCCATCCTCGAATCTAAGAAACACGACGCGCGCCAGCATCTGACCGAGGTGCGCACACGCTGGCGCGCGATCCTGGTGAACCTCGACGCCGACGCGCAACGCAACGCCGCAGTGCTCGACGAAGCCGAGCGCGCCAAACTACGCCCGGGCGACAGCTTCTTCGATCTGCTCGCGCGGCGCGACCTGCGCATCTCCTACCGCCGCGAGGTGGAACGCCCGCTCAAGAACATTTTCCTCGGCGGCGAGCTCGAGAGCGTGCGCCGGCGGCTGGACGAGATTCACGCCGGACTGCGCGCCAGCCGGCTGTTTGTCGCGCTGCACATGCACGCCGGCGACGGCAACGTGCACACCAACATCCCGGTGTTCTCCAACGACTACGCCATGCTGCAGGAGGCGCACCGCATCGTCGACCGCGTGATGCAACTGGCGGTGTCGCTCGGCGGCGTGATCTCGGGCGAGCATGGTATCGGCATTACCAAATTGCACTATCTCGACGCGCCCGAGATCGAGGCGTTCGCGCGCTACAAGCACGCCATCGACCCCGACGGCCGCTTCAACCGTGGCAAGCTGCTGCCGGGCGCAACCCTGGACGGCGCCTACACGCCGTCGCTGCGACTGGTGGAGCAGGAGGCGCTGATCCTCGAGGCGAGCGAACGGGGCGCGCGCAACGACAAGATCAAACACTGCCTACGCTGCGGCAAGTGCAAACCGGTGTGCAACACGCACGTGCCGCGCGCCAACCTGCTGTACTCGCCGCGCAACAAGATTCTCGCCGCCGGTCGCCTCATCGAGGCGTTCCTGTACGAGGAGCAGACGCGCCGTGGAATCTCGATCCGCCACTTCGACGAGCTGAACGACGTGGCCGACCACTGCACCGTGTGCCACAAGTGCGAAAAGCCCTGCCCGGTGGACATCGACTTCGGCGACGTCACGATCCACATGCGCAACCTGTTGCGCGCCCGCGGCAAAAAACGCCTGAGCCTCGGCACCCAGGCATCGCTCGCGTTCCTCAACGTCACCGATCCCACGACCATCAAGCTGATGCGCCGCTTCCTGATCGGCTGGGGCTATAAGGCGCAGCGCCTTGGCTACGCCTTGCTGAGCAAGCCGTTCGCGCGCCGCGAGTCGCACCCGGCTCCCACCGTCGGCACCGCATCGGTCGTGGCGCAGGTCGTGCATTTCGTGAAGCGCCCGTTGCCGCCGGGTCTGCCGTCGCAGACCATGCGCGCGTTCCTCGGCGTCGAGGACAGCAAGCATGTTGCCATCGTGCGCGACCCGCGCAAGGTCAACGACGAATCGGAGGCGGTGTTCTATTTTCCCGGCTGCGGCTCGGAGCGGCTGTTCAGCCAGATCGGCCTCGCCACGCTCGCCATGCTCTACGAAACCGGCGTGCAAACAGTGCTGCCGCCGGGCTATCTCTGCTGCGGCTTCCCGCAGACCGCGAGCGGCGATGCGAAGAAGGGCGACCAGATTTCGACCGACAACCAGGTGCTGTTCCACCGCGTCGCCAACACGCTCAACTATCTCGACATCAAGACCGTGCTGGTGTCCTGCGGCACCTGCATGGATCAGCTGCTGCGCTACCAATTCGGCAAGATCTTTCCCGGCTGCCGCCTGCTCGACATCCACGAATACCTGATGGAAAAAGGCGTGAAACTGGCGGGCGTGCCGGGTGTGAAATACCTGTACCACGATCCCTGCCACACACCGATGAAAACCCACGCGCCGATTAAAGTGGCCGCGGCGTTAATGGGGCAAGAGGTGCTGCTCTCCGACCGCTGTTGCGGCGAGGCCGGCACCTTCGCGGTGTCGCGCCCGGACATCGCCACGCAGGTGCGCTTCCGCAAGGAAGAGGAGCTGCACCGGGGCATCGCGCAACTGACCGGCGCAGCCCGCGCCCACGATGGCAACGTCAAGATGCTGACTTCCTGTCCCGCCTGCCAGCAGGGATTGGCGCGCTACGCCGACAGCACCGGGCTCGACACCGACTATATCGTGGTCGAACTGGCGCGGTTGAAAATGGGCGAGACCTGGGCGCAGGATTTCATCGCCCGGGCGAAGCAGGGCGGCATCGAACACGTGCTGCTGTGACCGATATCTAATGTAACGGATCGCGCCATAGACCGACACCGCGAAGACGCCGAAGTGCAACACCGCCTCGCCGTAGTCGCCGTTGGCTGCCTGCCCCGCGCCCGGGACGACCGCGCTCGCCACGCCCTTGAGCCACGGCTCGACCGCTTTTTTGTTGGAGGCACTATCCCCGATGCCGCACGACGATGACTTCGATGCGTCCGCGCGGGCCGATGAACCACGATCCGAACCAGCCGGTCAGACTCACGATAATGGATCCGAGCAGTGCCGGCCCGAAACCGGCGACAG
>JAUSDQ010000075.1 GCA_030650525.1 Sulfuricaulis sp. | reverse complement strand
GCTGTTGATCAGGGTACCCCAAACTCCGCCCGGTTCTCCCGAAGATTGACCGCGCGTATGTAGGCCGCCGCTCCAACTGTAATTGCCGGCCGTCGTGGCGCCTTTGTGGATATTGGTATGCGAGTCCGCGGTGCATCCGTCCTGGCCTTCTTCGAAGAAAGCGACGCTACTACTTGTCGAGAAATTGGGATCGAAGACGGTGATGCTGCCGGTCTGATTGGTGGGAGTAACGTTGTCCTGTGCGTAGAACATCGTCGTATATCCGAAGGGCCGCAACTCCGCCCAGGCCGTACCTTTTAGTCCGTCGATGGCCCAATACTCACTGTCGAAAATGGCGCCGAAATCCTTATGGCTGCTGGCCGATATGCCGCTTTCTTCGCCTTGAACGGTGGTGTAGTTCACCCACAGGTCGGACGGTGTGGCGTTGAACAGGGTGACGGCGACGCCCTCGCAGCTTAGGTTGGGATAATAGACGGTGCCGACGCCGCCGCCCCAGCCATTGATCCCGCTGAAGACTTCGAACGGATTCGCCCCCAGATCCAGGAGATCGTTCTGCATCACCGTCGCGCTTGGATAGTGGAAGATCGTCGATCCCGTTTCCCAATAGCCCTGGTTGTAGTAACCGGCCCAGTCAGTGGTTCCCATGCTTCCGACTGGCATCGTGGTCGCGGCGCTGCCGAAATCCCACCCATACTGTGCATAGCTAGGCGGACTGAACGGGATGATCGAGGCGCTAGTCTGTCCCACGACTTCATGCAGATTGTAGGTTAGCGGCAGCAGTGCCTTCATCACGGTAATCTCGTAGCCGTTCACCATGTAAGGCACGATGATTCCCGTCAGCGTGTCGGGCCAGAACAGTCCCCAGTAACCGGCCTGCTGAGTCGCAGGACCTACTTCGCTTAAGCGCGACCAGTCGTACACGATCGAGTTGTAGTCGAGCGTCAGCGCGTTGCTCATGAAGTTGAATTGAGTATTGAGGTTGCCGGCCAACTCGCCGACGGTGCCGCCGACTTCCTGCTCGAAGCTCGGCTGGCTGATCGCGGTGGTATCGAACGCGGTCTGGATCACGTTGGCCACCACTCCGGTGACCGGGCCCAGCGCGCAGAGCAGCGTGTACAGCGAACCCTCGACGATCTGGGCGGCTACGGCAAACGGCTTCGCAGTCGATGACACGCCGAGGTCGGCAACCACCTTCGTCAGAACGTTGCTGTTCTCCCAAAACACGGTCGCCAGCACGGTCCGCGCGTTGCCGATCAATCCCTGCACGTCGCCGACGTAAGTCAGTTCGAGGTTCAACTGGTTCTGCACCGCCTGCAGGTCGGCGGGCCCGAAAAATGGACTTGGCGTAGCGCTCGGATAGGCAAGACTCTGGATGTTGGAGTTGGTCTGCGCAGTCTGGAAATTTGAGTTCTGGTACTCGTTGCGTACGCCGGTAAAGCACTGCCCCGTCATCTGATTGGCGCCGACTCCAACCGCGACGGGTACGCACGGTCCGGTGGCATTGATTGTTGGCTGCGCGCTAATCCAGTTGTAGGCGTTCTGCTGGTTGGCGGTCCACGCCGGGAAAAGTGGCGAGGCGTTTGCGCGGGTGACGATATCGACCAGATGGTAGTTGGGCAGCGCGTACCACTGGTTGCCCGGCGCCGAGGTCCCGCCGCCAACATTCACCGTAGGCGATCCCTCGGATAGCTGACCGCCGTTGCAATTGGTGATCTGCGCGGTGCTGGTGTCATAGGACCACTGCTCGAAGCAGCTATTGTCCCCGGTCGGCGAGTTGGACTGGTCGAGGAAGATGGCAGTGTACCAGTTCGGGAGATAGCCTAGCTCCAGTACTGCCTCGGTCGCGCCGTAACCTAGCAGGAGCGAGCCGACCGCATTGTTGGTCCTATCGACGGTGAAGCTTTCGCCACTGCGAAGAAAGAAATTGCCGGGTTGCGTCCCCGGCGCCGCCTGCCATACCTGCGCTCCGGTGAACGCGAACGGCACCGCGGTCGCAACCGCCGACGGCGAGGACTGCGGGACCGGGCTCGCCACCAACGTCATGGGAGCAAGCCCGACGCCGGTGCCGCTGTTGGGGTTAGGCGATCCCGCCGGGCCCGTACCGTTGACCGTCAGCACGGTCGGGGTGAAAAGCGCCATCGGGCTCGGCACCGAACTCCCGTTCACGAGGATGAACCATCGCGGCAGGTTCACGTCGGTAGTCAAGACCAGCGGTAATGCGGTCGCCTCCGCAAACGGTCTCGCCGCTGTAGATGTCGCGCTTGCT
>JAUSDQ010000064.1 GCA_030650525.1 Sulfuricaulis sp. | reverse complement strand
CACCACGAGCCCGGTCGAGCTCGGTTCCGGGGCGCAGGCGGCCAGCTCACGTTGTTGGGCAATCATAAGATTGCCCAGCCCCGCGCGTTTTATGTTGTCGCGCGCGGCCCGGATGGCCAGCGGGTCGTGGTCGTAGCCGTAAATCGGTGGCAGCTGCGTGAGACCTACTTCGCGCCGCTGGCGCGCCTCGTCGAGCAGCCCCGTCCACAGGGCGGCATCGTGTTGCTTCCAGCGGTGAAAGCCGAAGTTCTCGCGCGCCAGCCCGGGTGCAATGTCGGCGGCGATCATGGCTGCTTCGATCAGCAGCGTACCCGAGCCGCACATCAAGTCGACCAGCGCCCCGTTTTCCTTGGCAATGGCGGGCCAATGCGCGCGCAGGAGAATCGCCGCGGCCAGATTTTCCTTGAGCGGCGCCTCCACCGTCTGCGCGCGGTAACCGCGCCGGTGCAGCGACTCACCCGACAGATCCAAACTGACCGTTGCCTCATCGCGCAGCAAATAGACATTCACCCGCACATCGGGCTGGGCCGTGTCTATCGACGGGCGCACCCCGAACTCGTCGCGCAGCTGATCCACGATCGCGTCTTTTACCTTGAGCGCACCGTAGTGCGAGTGGGTGATGGCCGATTGCGAGGTGGTGAGATCCACGGCCAGCGTGCCCTCGGGCGCCAGGTGTTCTTTCCAGACGATGGTTTGAACGCCGGCGTATAAAGCCTCCGGCGAAGCGGCGGGGAAACGCTGCAAAGGCAGCAACACGCGGTTCGCCACGCGCGACCACAGGCACGCGCGGTAGGCGGTCGCGAGCGTGCCCGCGAACGCGACCCCGGCGCGGGTTTCCTTGACCTCTTCGGCACCGAGCGCGCGCAACTCGTCGGCGAGCAGGGGTTCGATGCCCTTGGGACAAGTCGCGAACAATTTGAAGGTTGCAGTCATGGAATGGGGCTGCATGTTACGTGCCTCGCTGCCAGCCGTAAATCTAAATGGTTGTGTCTCCCGGGGGCGGGTATGATGGTCGTCAATCAGTCACTGGTGCGAGTATCAGCCCATGGCACGTATCGGCCTCGACCCGGAAAGCAAGATTGTCAGCGAATGTTTTGCGCTGATCTATGCGCCGCGGCGCACCCGCGACCGTTTTCCGGAAAACTGCGTGACGTTGGTGGATTCCGAAGCCGCGGCACTTTCAGGGGCCGATTCGGCAAAAAATCTTTACCCGGCACGTGTCATCGGGCCGTCACGGTCCTCTGAAGGGTTCCGGCTCTATTACCTGGTGTGCTGGCTGGATGGGAAAAGCTGACGCGCGGCCTGCCTTGCTTATCCAGTTCTATACCCATGTGGCGATCCGCACGCTGCGGGCGATTCACCAGGCCACGCATCCGGGTCGCCAGACCGATAAAGAGGGCGCGGTGGCCAACGATGAAGCGGCCGTGCAAGACAAAACGACATCGGCCGAGTAAACTCATCAGGAGATAACACGCGATGAGACAGCCCATGCCCAACGCCAACCGCAAGCAAGTAGCCCACCAGCTGATCGATCGGCTTCCGGACGACGCCACCTACGACGACATGATGCGCGAACTCTACGAGCGCCAGGCGATCGAGCGGGGGCTGGCCGACAGCGACGCCGGTCGCGGCGATGACGTCAAAGCCGTGCGCGCCAAGTATGACCTGCCTGAATGAGGGTGATCTGGACGCCCGAGGCGCAAGCCCACCTCGATGGCATCTACCAGGTACGTCAAGCGCGATGCGCCGTTTTACGCCCAAGGCGTGGTCGATAAACTCACGCGTCGCTCCCAGCAGCTCGTCGACCACCCGCACTCCGGACGCATCGTGCCGGCGTACGATGATCGGAACTTCCGAGAGTTGATCGTCTTCCCGTACCGCCTGATCTATCGGGTGATGACGGATTGCATTTACGTGATTGCCGTCTTCCACGGCGCGCAGCAATTGCCCGATTCGCTTTAATCCGGAGCATCGCCATTGAATGCTGCCAATGCCGCTTGGGCGCGCACCTTGTTGCGGATCGTGCAGAAAAATCCCGAGGCCATGTTGTCGCTACATGCCGCGTGAGGCCGAGTTCGAGGTGTGCAGGGGATGAGCCTTTTCGTCCGAAGGAGGCGTGGAATGCGTATTTCAACGGTTGAAGCGGAAGTGCCCGTCGCGGAGAACGTAACCGCGACGGAAGACACGCTCAGCGTGGACTTGAGCGACGGCAGGAGGATATCCGTGCCGCTGGCCTGGTTCCCGCGGCTTTTGCACGGAACAAGGAAAGAGCGAAGCGGTGGTAGTCTTCATAGTCCACGCCCCATGCATGTCCGTTCTCGAAACGGAATGATGTTATTTGGCAGACAAATAAAAAAGGGCTTCCAGAGGGAAGCCCTTTTTGTTTTGTTGTTGATGTACTGCCTTACGCCACAAGCGCGTCTTTCATCACATCCAGCGCCTTCATCTCGATCTGGCGGATACGCTCGGCCGAGATGCCGTATTCATCGGCGAGTTCATGCAGCGTCGGCTTTTTCTCATCCAGCCACCGGCGCTGGATGATGTCGCGCGAGCGTGCATCGAGCGAGGTCAGCGCGGAGCGGAGCTGGGTCTGGCGCATGTCTTCCTGATCGGACTGCGTCGCCAGTGTTTCGGGGTTGTAGCGCATGTCTTGCAGGTATCCGGCCGGGGCGGCGTGATAAATGTCGTCATCGGCATCGTTGTCGGCATCGAACGCCACGTCGGCGTTGCTCATGCGCGCTTCCATTTCCTGCACCGTTTCCGGCGCGACGTTTAGATTTTTCGCCAAGCCGTCGACTTCACCGCGCGTCATCCAGCCCAAACGTTCGCGCGACTTGCGCAGGTTGAAAAAGAGTTTGCGCTGCGCCTTGGTGGTGGCTACCTTGACGATACGCCAGTTGCGCAGGATGTAGTCGAACATCTCGGCACGGACCCAGTGGATGGCGAACGACATCAGCCGCACCTTGCGCGCCGGATCGAAATGCTTGACGGCCTTCATCAGGCCGATATTGCCTTCCTGGATCAGGTCCGCCTGCGGCAGGCCGTAACCCGAGAAGCCGCGCGCCACGTGCACCACATAACGCAGGTTCGACATCACCAGTTGGCGCGCGGCGTCGAGGTCATTGTGTTTGTGATAACGCCGCGCCAGTTTACGTTCCTGTTCCACGCTCAGAACCGGCAGTGCATTGACCGCCCGGATATAGGTCGCCAGTCCCTTTTCGGGGTAGAGGTTGATGGGCAAAGTCAGTGATTGAGTCATGATTCGATAACCTCCCGTGACAGATATACGGTGTTCCTAGCGACGGCATTTTAGCACTCGATGTCTATGAGTGCCAAATAAAGGAATAGTTCGAATTCCTCCAGAAAAATAGGGGTTTCTGGGGTGATGCGGCCAAAAAGTCAGCGCGGTTCGATGGCGCGGAGGTGCCGGCTGACAGCCAGACGCGAGCCCAGCCAGCCGAGTAACCCCCCCGCTCCGATCAGGGCCAGCGTCGCGAGGAAACCGAGGTTTTCGACCTCAAACTGGCTCTCATAGAGGCCCGCCAGACGGTGAATGGGGTGGGACAGGATCAGCAGACTCAGACTCAGCAGCAACCAGGCCAGCAGCGCTCCCAGCAGGCCCTGGAGTGTGCCGGCATAGAGGAACGGACGACGAATGAAGGCGTTGGTCCCGCCGATCAGCTTGGTGATCTCGATCTCATCACGGCGATTGAGGACCGCCAGCCGAATGGTGTTGCCGATGATGAGCAACACGGCGACCGCCAGGCCGCCGGCCAGAATCATGACGACTTGGCGGGCGAGTTCGAGCATGGCGTGCAGCCGGCGGACCCATTCGAGGTCGAGCTGGGCGATGTCGACTTCGTTGTGGCGACGGAGTTCATTCAGCAACGCTTGCAGCTTATCGGGATGCATGTGCTGGGTGGCGGGGTGAACGACCAGCACCACCGGCAGTGGATTGCGGTCGAGCGCATTCAGCGCATCGCCGAAACCGGAGAGCCGCTTGAACTCGGCCAGCGCCGCTTCGCGCGAGATCGTATCCACCCAGGAGACGCCGGGCAGGCGGCGTATTTTGTCGGCGAGTTTTTCGCTGGCGGCGGACGCGACATCCTGCTTCAGGAACAGCGAAATCTGGCCGTTATCCTCCCAGCCGCTGGCCAGACGCTGCAGGTTCTCGATGGCGACGTAAAGACCGGCCGGCATGGCCAGGGTGATGGCGATCACCGCCACGGTCAGGAACGTGGCCACCGGGGTGCGCGTGAGCTGCCCGAGGCTGTAAAAAAATACCTGGGCATGACGCAAAAAATAGTTTTTGATCATGCCGCCACCCCCGAGTCGCGCACCAGCTCGGCGTGCTTCAGTTCGATGACGCGCTGGCGGGCGCGATTGATCAGATGCCAGTCATGGGTGGCGATCAACACCGTCACGCCGTGGTGATGAAAGTCGATAAAAATATCGAGAATTTCATCGGACAACGCCGCATCGAGGTTGCCCGTCGGTTCGTCCGCCAGCAGCAACGGCGGTTTGTTGACCACCGCACGGGCGATGCCGACGCGCTGCTGTTCGCCGCCGGAGAGCGTGATCGGATACATGCGCTCCTTGCTGAGCAAGCCGACCATTTCTAGCGCCGCGCGTACGCGCCGCGGGACTTCGTGCACATCGGCACCGGTCACGATCAGGGGCAGCGCGACATTGTCGTACACCGTGCGATCGAAAAGCAGTTTGTGGTCCTGGAAAACCACGCCGATTTCGCGCCGGAAATAAGGGATGTGCCGCCGCGCCAGGCGTAGCAGGTTTTTGCCGTTGACCAGGGCCGCGCCGCGCGTGGGCCGCTCGATGGCCGTGATGAGTTTGAGCAAGGTGCTTTTGCCCGCGCCCGAATGGCCGGTGATAAAGACCATCTCTCCCGCCTGAATCTGCAGATTGATATTGCGCAGGGCGTCGAAGCCGCCGGGGTAGCGTTTGAAGACGTGGGTAAATTGAATCATAAATTCACTGATGATGGTAATTCGTGGCGCGCTCGCCCGTGGCAAAAAAATATGCGTTCATTTTTTTACTTGATACTAGCCACCGGCCGTTCGTTACTGTTATTAAGAGCCTCTGACAAAATGCAATAGACAGGATTAACAGGATTTTTCAGGATTGACAGGATTAAGGATTTTAGAGGAAAAAATCCTGTTAATCCTGTCTGATTTTTCTTTTTGTTAGGGACTCTTAGGCAGTATCGCATCCACAAATTCTTCCGCGTTAAATTCCTGCAGGTCGTCCATGCCTTCGCCCACGCCGATATAGCGGATAGGCAGCCCGGTCTGGCGCGCGATTGCAATCAGAATACCACCCTTGGCCGTGCCGTCGAGCTTGGTGAGCGCCAGGCCAGTCACCCCGACGGCCTCGGTAAAGTGCGTCAATTGCGACAAGGCGTTTTGCCCGGTGCTGGCATCGAGCACGAGCAGTACTTCGTGCGGCGCCGCGGGCTTGGTTTTGGCGATCACGCGCCGGATTTTTTTCAGTTCATCCATCAGGCCCGCCTGGGTGTGCTGCCGCCCGGCGGTGTCCACGATCAAAATATCGCTGGCACGCGCGGTCGCCGCGATCATGGCATCGTGCACCACCGCCGCGGCATCGGCCCCGGTGTGCTGGGCGATCACGGGGATGTCGAGTCGCTCGGCCCAGGTTTTGAGTTGCTCGATCGCGGCGGCGCGAAAGGTGTCGGCCGCCGCCAAGGTGATGCTGTGCCCGGCGTTTTTGAGCAGCTTGGCCAGTTTGGCAATGGTGGTGGTTTTGCCGACACCGTTGACGCCCACCACCATGATCACGAAGGGTTTGTCCGGTATGATCGTAAGCCTCCGGCTGCAGGGAGACATAATAGATAGAATGCCCTGACGGAGGGCGCTATACACGGCACGCGTGTTGTTTAATTGCTGGCGCGCCACCTGGTCCGTGATCCCTTTTAACAGAAATTGCGTGGTTTCCACGCCGACATCGGCGGCAAGCAGCAGGGTTTCGATCTGCTCGAAGAGGTTGTCGTCAAGGGCACGCTCACCGAGCAACAGATCGGTGAGCCCGCGGGTGAAATTTCGTTGGGTGGCGGTGAGCTTCTCACGCAGGCGACCGAACAGGCCCGCCGGCCGGGTTTTTTCGCTCGGATTAGAATGATGAGAATGACTCAAAGATTTGTCCCGATGGAATTTTTTCCGGCTTTGCCGATCGAACCTGTGGCACAATAGTATAAGAGATCCATCCTGGAAACCCCATGCTAAATAAATTATCGCGACTCCTGCTCCTGAGCTTCTGGCTTACGGCGTGCGCCCATACACATGAAACGACGCTGGACAACGGACTGCGTGTCATCGTCAAGCAAGACCACCGCTCACCGGTGGTGGTATCGCAAATCTGGTACAAGATTGGCAGCCAGGACGAACCCCAGGGCAGCACCGGTATTTCGCACGTGCTCGAACACATGATGTTCAAGGGCACGGCCAAGCTTGGCCCCAACGAATTCTCGCGCATCATCGCCGAGAACGGCGGGCGCGAGAACGCCTTCACCAGCTACGATTACACCGCCTATTTCCAGCAACTGGAAAAATCGCGTCTGCCGGTGTCGTTCGAACTCGAAGCCGACCGCATGCAGAACCTGACAGTGGCCGATGCGGAGTTTCGCAAAGAGATCAAGGTAGTGATGGAAGAGCGGCGCTTGCGCACCGAGGATCAGCCCGAGGCGCTGGTGCAGGAAAAGTTCATGACCACCGTCTACGAGGCGCATCCCTACCGGCATCCGATCATTGGCTGGATGGCGGACCTGGAATCCATGAGTTCCCAGGAACTGCGCGACTGGTACAGCCGTTGGTATTCCCCGGGCAATGCGATTCTCGTGGTCGTCGGCGATGTGCAGCCAAGCGAGGTCTTCGCGCTTGCCAAAAAATATTTCGGGCCGGTGCCGTCACGTCCGTTTGAGCCGCCGCAAGCCGTGGCGGAGCCCAGGCAACAAAGCGAACGTCGCCTGCGTGTCGCCATTCCGGCGGAAGTCCCGTATCTCATGATGGGTTATCACACGCCGGTACTGACCTCGGTCGGCCACGGCGCCGATGCCGCTGAATGGGAGCCGTACGCCTTGAGCGTGTTGACCGGGGTCCTGGACGGCGGGCAGTCGGCGCGTTTTGAACGTGAGTTGGTGCGCGATAAGAAAATCGCCTCCAGCATTGGCACCGACTACTCGTCGATTTCGCGTTCCCCCAGCATGCTCCTCATCGAAGCCACGCCGGCGAGCGGTCATGCCATCGCGGAACTCGAACAGGCCATCCGCGATCAGATCGAACGTATCAAAAAGGAGCCCGTTTCCACCGAGGAATTAAAGCGCGTGAAGGCGCAGGTGGTGGCGGAAAATGTCTATGGCCGCGATTCCGTTTTCTACCAGGCGATGCAGATCGGGCGCCTGGCCGCGGTCGGTCTCGACTGGCGGATGATTGACGACTTTGTCGGCAAGCTCAATGCCGTGACCGCGGACCAGGTGCAGACGGTGGCGCGCAAGTATCTGGTGGATACGAACCTGACGGTGGCCGTGCTCGATCCGCAGCCGATGGGCAAGGGCAAAAGACACATGGCCCCGCGCATGGGAGGCGCCGATGTTCGCTAAAGTGCTGCTGTTCTTCAGCCTGTTTCTAGTATCTGCCAACATCTTTGCCGGTCCAAAAATCCAGCACTGGACACTGGCGAATGGCGCGCAAGTTTATTTCGTGGAAACGCACGAATTGCCCATGCTGCAAATACGCGCGGTGTTTGACGCCGGCTCCAGTCGCGATCCCGCGGCGGCGGCGGGGTTGGCACAGTTAACCAGCGCCATGCTCGATGAAGGCACCGACAAGCTCTCCACGAATGACATTGCCAGCCGGTTTGAAGGCCTGGGGGCCGAATTCGGCGCGGGCGTGGATCGTGACATGGCCTCGGTGAATTTGCGCAGCCTGTCGGATGCCGATCTGCTGAATCCGGCGCTCGACCTGTATGCGAGCCTATTGGCTAGGCCTGCGTTTCCCGAAGTGAGTCTCGAGCGCCAGCGTGCGCAGGCGCTGGTGGCGTTGCAAAAGGACAAGCAATCGCCGGGCGCGATCGCCGAGAAGGCGTTCTTCCAGGAACTCTACGGCGATCATCCCTACGCCCACGAATCGCAGGGTGATGAAGCCAGTCTTAAGACCATCAAGCGTGCGGATCTGCTTGAGTTCCATCGGCGTTATTACGTCGGCGCCAATGCCTGGTTGGTGCTGGTCGGCGATGCGAGCCAGCGTCAGGCGCGCATGATCGCCGAGCGTGTCGTGGGTCAGTTACCGCCCGGCCAGGCCGCGGAGGTGCTGTCAGCGGTTCGTACGCTCGCGGCCGCGCAGCGGAAGCAGATCGCGTTCTCCGCCACCCAGACGCACATCATGCTGGGCCAGCCGGGGATGCGCCGCGGCGATCCGGATTATTTTCCGCTTTATGTCGGCAACTATATTCTCGGCGGTGGCGGGTTGGTATCGCGCCTGTCGGTCGAAGTGCGGGAAAAGAAAGGTTTGTCCTATAGCGTCTATAGCTACTTCATGCCGCTGCGCCAGGAAGGACCGATGCTGATCGGACTGCAAACCAAGAATTCGCAAGGCGATCAGGCGCTCAAACTTGTGCATCAGGTGCTTGCCGATTTCGTCGCCACCGGACCGACGGACAAGGAACTGGACGCCGCCAAGAAACACATCACCGGCGGTTTTCCGCTGCGGCTCGACAGCAATGGCAAGATCGCCGAAAACCTGGCGGTGATTGCTTTTTACGGCTTGCCGCTGACTTATCTCGATGATTTTATCCCGACGATCGAGGCTGTCACCGCCGAGCAAATTCGCAGCGCGTTCCGGCGCCGCGTTCATCCGGATCGAATGGTAACGGTAATCGTCGGTGGCGGCCGCTGACCGCAAGTTAACGCGCCGCCGCCCGGCAGCGAAAAAGAAATCATCCTATCCGGGAAAACTTCGCATCATCGGCGGACGCTGGCGCGGGCGGCGTTTGAGTATACCCGAGGCGGAAGGACTGCGTCCGACGCCCGACCGGGTGCGTGAAACACTTTTCAACTGGTTACAGCCTTATATCGCCGGTGCGAGCTGTCTCGATCTCTTCGCCGGGAGCGGCGCCTTATGCCTGGAGGCGCTTTCACGCGGTGCCGGGCGCGTGGTCATGGTGGAAAAAGCATCGCGCGTGGTCGCGCAGTTACGTCAGCATATAGTCATGCTGGAGGCAGGGAACGCCATGGTGGTGCCGGCGGATGCCGTCGAGTTTCTGCGCCAGACGCCGCAACCGTTCGATATCGTTTTTCTCGATCCACCCTTCCGGAGCGATCTCATCGCGCGTTGTGCCGAGCTGGTTGAGACGCATGGTTGGATCAAGCCCGGTGGGCTCATTTATGTGGAAGCGCCCAGCGAGCTCGCAGCGCTCCCGTTGCCGGCCACATGGCAATTAATCCGCAGCAAGCAGGCCGGGCGTGTGGGGTATCATCTGGTGCAAAAGACCGGATAATCGCAAAGTGTTCTTGATTTTCGTCAATGAGACGACTATTGGCAGTGATATAGAATTCCAATTCCAAGGGCCTGAATGAAAGTCATCGCGCTGTACCCCGGTACGTTCGATCCGGTTACCAACGGTCATACCGACCTGGTGCGCCGCGCCGCGCGCCTGTTCGATGAAGTGATTGTCGCGGTGGCGGCCAATCCGCAGAAGCAGCCATTGTTCAACCTGTCGGAGCGCGTGGAACTGGCGCGCGCGGTGCTGGCGGGCATCAAGGGCGTGAAGGTCGCCGGCTTCGACAATCTGCTGATCGATTGTGTGCGTCAGCATGGCGGCAACGTGATCCTGCGCGGATTGCGCGCGGCCTCGGACTTTGAGTATGAGTTTCAGCTCGCCGGCATGAACCGGCGGCTTGCGCCGGAAGTGGAGACGGTATTCATGACCCCGTCGGAGCAGGAGATGTTCATCTCCGCCTCGCTCGTGAAGGAGATTGCCTTGCTCGGCGGGAATGTCTCGGAATTCGTGGATGCGCGCGTGGCGGCTGCCATGGCGGCAAAAAAACGTTAAGATGCTAAAAGCTAAACCTGACTGATTTTGTAGGTATTTATATGTCCCTGTTGATTACCGACGAATGTATTAACTGCGATGTCTGCGAGCCCGAATGCCCGAACGGGGCGATTACCCAGGGCGAGGAGATCTACCTGATCAATTCTGATTTGTGCACCGAGTGTGTCGGGCACTATGAAACCTCGCAGTGCGTGGATGTCTGCCCGGTGGATTGCATCATCCTCGACGCCAGTCACCCGGAAACCAAAGAGGAACTGCAGAAGAAATATCACGGGTTGATTCAACAGACGGCATGACCCGAGATCATGATACGCCAAGGCGGCTGCGGCCGCCTTTTTTATTTTTGGACAATGAGCCCTTCGTCTTTGCTTGAACGCGGCAATTCCTTTATCGTGTTTCGCATGATTCGCTCCCTGCGGTTGATGTGCCTGCTCATGTTGTTGCCGCTGGCCGCGGCCACCGCCACCGCGGCAGCGCGCGCGCCGGTCGCGGGCATCGCCAGCGCCCATCCGCTGGCAACCCAGGCCGGTCATGAGGTGCTGGCACGCGGCGGCAATGCCTTCGATGCGGCGGTGGCCGTGGCGGCCACGCTGGCCGTCGTCGAGCCCTACCATTCCGGTCTGGGAGGTGGTGGATTTTTTCTATTGCACCGTGCGCGCGACGGGTTTGAGATCATGATCGACGCGCGCGAGCGCGCGCCACGGGCCGCCACGCCGGACATGTATCTCGACCGCGAAGATCAACCCGTCCCCGGTCTGTCCATCGATGGCGCCAAAGCGGCGGCCATTCCCGGCATCCCCGCCGGCCTGGCACATCTCGCCGAAAAATACGGCCGTCTGCCGCTCCAGAAAAGTCTGGCACCCGCCATCCGCCTGGCACGCGATGGATTTCCGGTCACGAAGCTCTACGGAAAGATGACCTTGCGCCAGTACGACCGCTTGGAAAAGGTTCCCGAGATGGCACGGACCTTTCTCAACCAGGGCTTTATCTATCCGGTGGGCGAAAGACTGCGGCAACCGGATCTCGCGCGTACGCTTGAGCGCTTGGCCGCCCAAGGCCGGAAGGGTTTTTATGGTGGGGCGACCGCCGCACGCCTGATACAGGGGGTGCAGACGGCGGGTGGCGTCTGGCGCGCGCAAGATCTGGTGGACTACCGTGTTGTCGAGCGTGAACCGGTGCGTGGGACCTATCGGCATATTCGAGTCACCTCAGCGGCGCTGCCGTCCTCCGGTGGCATCGTGCTGATGGAGATGCTGAACATGCTGCAGGGTTTCGATCTGGATTCAATGAGCAAGGTTGAGCGTGAGCACATCATCATCGAGGCGATGCGGCTGGCGTACCGCGACCGGGCGCGCTATCTCGGCGACCCGGATTATGTGCGCGTGGACGTTCCGCGCCTGATCGATCCCGCCTACGCCGTGAAACTTCGGGAAGAAATGCGCGTCTTGAAGCACACTTCCACGGAATCCCCCGACCGCGCGACGCGCGAGGGCATGAACACCACCCATTTCTCCATCATCGACCGGGAGGGTAATCGCGTGGCCGCGACTTTGAGTCTGAATACCTTGTTCGGTTCCGGTTTCATGCCGCCCGGTACCGGCGTGGTGCTCAACAACGAGATGGACGATTTCGCGGTCAAACCGGAAGCGCCCAACAGTTACGGGCTCACGGGCTCCGCTGCCAATGCCATCGCGCCCGGCAAGCGGCCGCTGTCCAGCATGACTCCGACGTTTCTGGAGAGTGACGATACCGTGGTGGTGCTGGGTACGCCCGGCGGCAGCCGCATCATTACCATGGTGCTGCTGGCCGCGCTCGAATTCGCCCATGGACGAGGTGGTCCGCGGGAATGGGTCAAGCAGCCGCGCTTTCATCACCAATATCTGCCCGATGTCGTGACGCATGAATCGGAGGCTTTTGCCGAGGCCGAACGCCACGCGCTGGAACAGCGCGGACACAAGTTCGACACCGTTCGGGGGAGTTACGGCAACATGCAGGTGGTCACGTGGTACAAGAAGACCGGCCGGGTAGAGGCAACCTCAGACCCGCGCGGCGAGGGATTAGGTCTGGCAAAGTAGGAAAGGAGATAGGCGAGCATGAGCCCGCCCCGGGCAACTCGGCGACAGATCAGGCCGATTGGCCGGCGGTCCGTTCTTCTTCGGGCCTGTCGAAGTTAATGGTCTTCATGACTGCCGCGACGCGTTTTTCCAGATTCAGCTCCTGCTCGCGGATGCCATCCCGGATCTGCTCGAGCTCGCCCACGCGCTCCTCCAGCGTGTCGCTCGCCTGGTGGATGCGCTTGATGGATTCCAGCCGGCGGCGCAACTGCACCTGATGCTCGCGCACCTGCGACTCCATCGGCGACATGATGGTCTTGAGCCAGTTATCCGCGTCACGGTTCGCCATCTTGAAGATGGCGCGAATCTTGACCACGGACGATTCGAAGAATTTCTTTGTCAGCGCACGCTGTTCGGTGAAGACCAGCGATACACCCTTCATGTACTGTTCATGCTTGTCCTGGAGCCGCTTGATCTCGCGCAAATAGCGCGTGACCGAGAAGCCGCCCGGCTTGATGTTGCCGAGCCCATGCTCTTCCTGGAATTTCTTGTATACGCCTTCCATCATGGCCTTGATTTCCTGTGCCTGTCTGGCGGCTTCTTCCATGGTGACGTAGGAGTGCTTGAAAAAGTTATCCATGCACGTCTTGAGCCCGGCCGTGGTCATGCTGGTTTCCATGTCCTTCTTGGTGTGGGCGATGATCGAATCCAGGTTTTTCAGGTTCAGGTGGGTGTACAGTACGTTGGTCTGCTGCGAGAAAATACTGCGCGTGGCCTGAAACCGCTGCAGGCTTTTCTCAAAAACTTCCTTGTCCGCCTTGACCTTCTTCATCATGTGCTCGATGACGTCCATGTTCTTGCCGGACAGGCCGCCGAGTTCGTCCATGTGTTCATAGGCGTTTTTCAGGCGCTGCGTGATGATCAGGCGCATGGCATTGATGACGTCTTCCATATCGCCGCTGATGTTGTCGCGCACGATTTCGCGCTTGGCTGGGACAATTTCATTCCCCAGCGCCTCTTCTAGCGCCTGGATACGCGAACGTTTGAGAACTTTGTCGTCCTTCCTTACCTTTCCGAGTAGTGCTTTCTGGGCCGACACCGGAAAGATATTGTGCTCGGGAATAGCCAGATGCTTGGCGGTGTCGTGGATCTGACGATCGATTTCCCGGTTCACTTCTTCGTTATTCCGGAGCTCGTCCCACAAACCGTCGATCTTGTTAAGCACCACAAGGCGTCCCTTGTTCGGGCTGTCCTTGCGTATGCCGATATGGTCGTGCCAGACCTCGATGTCCGATTTGGTTACGCCGGCGTCCGCCGCGAGGATGAACAGCACCGCGTGCGCGGAGGGCAGCATGTTGAGCGTTAGTTCCGGTTCGGCGCCGAGCGCGTTGAGTCCAGGCGTGTCGAGGATGACGAGGCCTTGTTCCAGCAGCGGATGCGGGATATTGATGATTGCGTGGCGCCACTTCGGGATTTCCACCAGGCCATCCTCGGCAATGCGCATGCCGGTCTGAGATTCTTCATCCGCGACATGAAACCCCATCGTCTGGGCTTCTTCCCGCGCGATATGTTTCACTTCAGTTATGTGCTGAAGCGTTTTGATCATGGTGTCCGGAGATTCGATGTCCAGCGGCAGGACCTGCCACTCCTCGGGGAAACCGCGAAACTCGGTGATGGTGGTGCCGCTCTTGCGGGTTTCGATCGGTAACAATCGCAGGTTCGGTTTGCTGCCCAATTCATACATGACTTCGGTTGGGCACATGGTGGTGCGCCCGGCGCTCGACGGCAGAATGCGCTGTCCGAAATTGGCGAAGAAAATGGCGTTGATCAGTTCGGATTTGCCGCGCGAGAATTCGGCCACGAAGGCCACGTAGAGCTTGTCGTCGCGCAACGTGGAGAGCACATGTTCCAGGCGCTGATCGATCTGGGTGTCGCTCAGCTCTTGCTGTTGCAGCCAGGTTTTGAGTTCAGTAACGGCCGCGGCGAGCGCCGCGCGCCATTCGCTGTAGGCCTCGAAATGTTGCTCGAGATTCTGGTTTTTGGTTCCGGGTTGCATCATGAAAATATAGTTTCCCTGAGAGGAAACTCCTCCCAATAAGCCAACTTTTTATTCATTCAAATTATAGTTGGTATTTGCCGAAACAAGATGAAACTCCCTTCCAATCAACAGTTTATTTAAATTATATCTATGAATTATTGTTAAATTTATCCTATATCTGGCATTTCGGGCAGTAAAACGCCGTCCGTTGGCCCAGCCGCCTGGCCCGGACCGGGGTTTGGCAGATCCGGCAGGGCGCGCCCGCGCGGCCATAGACGTTGAGCGCGAGCTGAAAATACCCAGGTTCGCCATGGCCGTTGCGGAAGTCCCGCAGCGTGGTGCCACCGGCCTGGATGGCGCGATTGAGCGTCGCGCGGATGGCGTGCACGAGCCGATCGAGCTGGGCCCGGGTGATTTTACCGGAGCGACGTGCCGGGCGGATGCCCGCGGCAAACAGCGCCTCGTTCGCGTAGATATTGCCGATGCCGGCGATGAGGCGGCCGTCGAGCAGCGCATCGCGGATACCGCGTTGGCGGCCATGCAACTTGGCATACAAATAATCCCCGCTAAAATCCGGCGTCAGCGGTTCAGGCCCGAGATCCCTGAGCAGTTTGTGGCGCAGCGGGTCCGCGCTGGTCCACAGCAGCGCGCCGAACCGGCGCGGATCGCGCAGGCGCAGGCAGTCACCACCGTTGAGGACGATATCGACGTGATCGTATTTGTCCGGGGCTTGCGTGCAGGCGATCAGGCGCAGACTGCCGGACATACCGAGGTGGAGTATTACGGTGCCCGCGGCGGTGCTCAGCAGCAGATATTTCCCGCGCCGCACGACCGACTGGATTTTTTGTCCCGGTAATTTCTTTGAGAGTTTCGCCGGCACGCGCCAGCGCAGGTGCGGATTGCGCACGATGAGGCGCGTGACGGTTTTGCCGACCACATACGGTTCAATGCCGCGGCGGGTGGTTTCGACTTCGGGAAGCTCTGGCATGGTCGTGATTCGTGAACCGTAAGTCGTAAATCGTGAACCGTGAGTCGTGATACGACTTACGATTTACGGTTCACGATTTACGCTCAGGTTCAGCAGGCGCTTGCCGGTTTCTTCGGTGAAATGATATTCCAGATTCTCATCTTGGCGGTGAAGGACGAAATCCGGGTGGGTGGCGAGAATCCCCAGCCGCAGCTTTTCGCTCTTGCTTTCCCGCGTTGTCGTGATATCGATTTCACCGATGGCGCGCTTGCCGGAATATTTTTCCACGCTGAGTGCGCGGGCGTTTTGCCACTCCGAGGTGAAATCGTTGATTTGGTCGGAGCTGAGCTTTTTGTCCGGTGGCTGCCGGTGCCAAACGCCATCTTTCAGTGTCAGCGAAAAACCGGGTATTCGCAGCGCCACCAGTCTGCGATCGGCTTCCAGCAACCGGCTGTCGATGAAGTTGGTATAAGGATAGGTGGCCGCGGAGAGGTGATGCGCGGGAATCAGCACCACTTCGTTTTTATACAGGACGTAAACTTGGTTGTTGAGCGGGTGCACGGCGCCAAAGGCGATTGTTTCATTTTCATACTGTATCCGCGACTGTGGCCTATCCAGGCCGAACTTGCCGAGTTCTCCGGCGACTGCTGGAAAGCGGACGATGCCGGGAGCCGACAGCGTGCCCAACAGGGCCTCGACATTGAATTGGTTGGCGCGCGCCGGTTGCGGTGCCGTGAGCTTCCATTCCTCGCCGGTTTTTTCCAGCGCGATATCCGGCTGCTCCGGCCGTTCGATACGTATATGCGATATGGCGCTGGTCGAAACGGCGGTCAGGGGTGGGGCGGGTGTGGCTTGTTTCTGTTCGGACCGTTGCATCGCGACCCAGGTGAGCGCCGCGATGAGCAGCAATAAACCGGCGTTGAGCAACCAGCGGCGCCTGAGTTCTGAGGTGACGCCGGTATTGCCCTTGAATAATACGGGCTGGTCTGTTTTATTCGTTTTTCGCATCCGTGCCTGCCCTCAGCGCCTACGCCGTCGCAACCAGATGAATACCCCGCTGCCAACCATCAGCAGCGGCAGGACCACCAGGAATCCGGTGGCAATGGCGATCTGGGCGCTGCGCGACAGATTGAGTGTGCGATCACGCGCGGTTTTAATGGGGATACTGACGTAGGCATCGTCCTGAGACAGCCAGTTGATGAGGCTCATGCCGAGATCGAGGTTGCCGGCGTTGGCGATATAAGCGTTCGCCAGAAAATTCCCATTGCCAAAGACAACGATACGCTGCTCGTGTTTTTGCTCCCCGTTCCACGGTTGCGCCGTTTCGCGGCCGGGTTCCCGCGGTTCCGTTTGCGTGCTTGGCTCCGCCGGCGGCCGATCCATGTACCGCTCCTCGCTCCCGGTGAACTTGTCCTGGTTGCGCATGAGCGCCACGGCGAGGTTGAGCGGGCCGCGGATGTCCTTACCCTGGTCAAGCTGGACGGGACCCTGAAGCGAACCGGTTTCCGACCAACTGGAAGACCGCGTATCCATTAACACCGACCCTTGCCAGCCTTCCGGTGCGTTCAGGCTGATGCCTCCGGCCTGCGGGAATACCGTGTTGTCGCTGAAATTCCGCACCACCGGATGGGTACCGTATTGGGCGATGACGATCGCCGCGGCATTGCCGCTAATGGATTCGGATGCCGGATCGACGATCACCCCCGGCTGAAATTCCACGCCGAGTGACTCCGACAGCGGCTCCAGTCCGTACAACGGACCCGGGTCATGCAGCCACAACAGATTGCCGCCACGATTGAGAAAATTCTGGATTTCTTTCACTTCGCCTGCCAGCAGACGCGTGCGCGGGCCGGCGATGATCAGCACCGTCGTGTTCTCGGGAATCTGCGGATGATCGCCGAGCGAGAAGGTTTTGGTCTTGAAGCCGCGCTTGTGTAATTGAGTCGCCCAGGTCGAGAGATCGAAGTTCGCGCGTTTATCAGGGCTGCGCTCGCCATGCCCGCCGAGGAAGATGACCCAACGCTCGCCGCGATGGCCCAGGCGCGTCAGGGCGTTGGTGAAATTTTCTTCATTGAACTGGGCCGGCGACAGGCTTTCCCTGGCAGCGCCGTATTCGAAGACGAGTTCGCCTTCAAACTGAACCCCGGCGTCCCGGACGCGTTCGGGGGCGGTATCCGGGTTGACGAACTCCATTTGAATGTCCGGTTTGTATTTCTGATAGCGTCCCACCATGTCCTGAACGATGCGGCGTGTTTCGCCGCGCTGACTCGCGAAGGCGATGACCTTGAGCGGTTCCGCGAGCCGCTCCACCACCGCGATACTGGCCGGGGCCAGCGAGTGCCGATGCGCATGGGTCCAGTCGAATTGCAGGTGGTATTCGCGCGCCAGCCATTGCAATAGCCCGACGGCGAGCAGAAACAGCACCACGAAGCTCGCGTTCATGAGCCGCAGTTGCCATTTTGTTTTCGGTGTGTGATACATGCGCTAACCACCGAGCCGGTCGGCATCCAGGCGGCGGATGCTGAGCACCAGGAACGTGGTGATGAGCAGCAGGTGATAGACCGCATCGGCGCTGTCGAAGATGCCGTCGAGAAATGGCTTGTAGTGGTTGAACAATGACAGGTACGCCAGCCGGTTGCCGCCGGCAAATCCCTGCCCCGACCAGTCGAGTATCCAGAATAGCAGCAGCGCCCCAAAGGTGCTGATGGCGGCGACGGTCGTATATTGCGTGACCGTGGACATGAACAGCCCCACGGCGGCAAAGCTGGCGAGCAGCAGCGCCAGCCCCAGAAACCCCGAGGCCAGCAGGCCCAAATCCAGGCCCGCGCCCGCCAGCAGCGACAGCGGCATCAGCGCGATCAGCGCCAGCAGAATGAAGAAGAACAGCAGGATTCCGAGGAATTTTCCCAGCACAATTTCAGTCATCGACAGCGGGGCGCTGAACAGCAACGCGAGCGTGCGGTTACGCCGCTCCTCCGCCACCAGGCGCATGGTCAGGAGCGGTACCACCAGCAGCAGGATGATGGCGGCGTTGCCGAGCAGGTCGGGCAGAATGATTTCCGTCACTCCCGGCGCGCTTTCCATCGCCATGAGCTGCGGCTGGTACACCTGGAAGAGTTCAATGCGCCCCAGAAACAGATAGGCCAGGATCAGTTGCACCACGGCGAGAATCGACCATGCCAGCGGCGAGAGAAACAGCGATTTCAGTTCGCGAATACCGATGGTGAATATCATGCTTCGCTTCCCAGCGGGACCGCGGGCGCGGTAATTTCATTCGTGGTATCGCCCGCTGCCGCGGAGTCTGTGGTCAATTCCAGGAATACTTGTTCAAGCGAGAGGCGTCCGGGACGGATTTCATACAGTCCCCAGTTTTTTTCAACCGCCAGGCGCAAAATCGTATCCGTCGGGTTGCGGTCGGGCTCATAAAAGATATGCACCCGTCCATCGTTCACCGGCTGTACCGACTTCACCCCCGGCAGTTTTTCCAGCGTGCCCGGTGTTGGGGCGTGGTGGAAGGCGACGGTGAGCGAGGCGGATTTCATGTGATGTCCCAGACCCTCGATGCTTTCATTCAACACCAGTTCGCCCTTGTTGATGATCTGCACGTGGTCGCAGGTGGCCTGCACCTCGGGCAGGAT
Organism: Sulfuricaulis sp.; assembly: GCA_030650525.1. Taxonomy (GTDB): domain Bacteria; phylum Pseudomonadota; class Gammaproteobacteria; order Acidiferrobacterales; family Sulfurifustaceae; genus Sulfuricaulis. The sequence continues at coordinate 2,005 of JAUSDQ010000064.1, read as the reverse complement.
GTGCGTGGACAGGATCACGCCGTGTTCCTTGCCGAGCTCGCGGATGAGCACGCGGATTTCACGGATCTGAATCGGATCGAGGCCGACCGTGGGCTCGTCCAGAATCACCACCGGCGGCAGATGGATGATCGCCTGCGCGATGCCCACGCGCTGCTGATAACCCTTGGACAGATTGCCGATGAGGCGTCGCCCGGTATCGTGAAGGCCGCAGCGTTCCTTGGCGTTCTCGCGCATCTGCTTGCGCGCAACGCGCGGAATCCGGTTTAACGCGGCGCAGTAATCCAGATATTCATCCACCGTGAGTTCACGATAGAGCGGCGGGCTTTCCGGGAGATAACCGATGGCCGCCTTGGCGGCGCGCGGGTCTTCGAGCAGATCATGTCCGGCGATGGTGACACTCCCGCCCGAGGGGGCAAGGTTACCGCTGATGATCTGCATGGTGGTGGTTTTTCCCGCGCCATTGGGGCCGAGGAAACCGAGTACTTCTCCCTGACGTATGGTGAAGCTGACGTCCTTGACCGCCTGGAGCGCGCCGTAAAAGCGCGAGAGTTTTTTGACTTCGACCAGAACGATGCCGTTCATTTCACGCAAAATCCCGATGAATGACATGTTCCAGCATGGGCCGCCATTTAAGGGAGCAGAGCGGGGATTGTCAATTGCGCCGACCATTGACATCTCACGCTGAATGAGAGCAGACACTTGGTTTGATACAGACCGGGAGATAGTGGGAATTAACGGAATCTCGTGGGAATGCTTGGGGTTAAAGGGTTTTGAGAGGCAGGGGTCGAGAGAGGCCGAAAGTTTTGGGTTTGATACAAAAGGCCAAAATGCGGCAGATGCGCCACTTGGTTTGCGACGGATTGGAACTAACTCATTGAATTACCGTTAGTCTGTTCGCGCTTCGAAGTGCGAAGTGCGAACTACGGTTCGCACTTCGAGTGCCGGTTCGCACTTCGATAAAACCGCTAAAAAATAGATGTTTCTGAAAAAAAAGGTGAATATTAGAAAACGCTGAACTGCGAACTTTTAAAATTGTGAATTGTGAAAAGAAGCGGTTTTAGATCGAGAATCAAAAAAGCGCGGTTTGTTTATCCTGCTGGCCATCATCCCCATCACTCAATATCGTCCATATTTGGCGCTCAGTCAGGGCGAAGACAAGCGCGAGTTTAGCGGCGGATTCGGCGCGATGCCGGCGGCGGATTTCGGTGTTACGGATGCGCCGCAACCCCAAGGCACAGCGCGGGATATTTCTCAGGTAATCCGCGCCATACCGTGGAACGAGCTTGCGCGCGGTGGACAGGCCCAACACAGTCGCCAATGGGTGATCAGGCTCGATCTGGCGCGGTACGTACACCTGGATCACACCACCGAAGTTCTCCACGAGCCGCAGCGTAGCCGGCAGGCCGATGAGGTCCACCACCTCACGCAGCGATTCCGGCAAATCGTCGAGCGTGAGCTTCACCGTTTTGTGGCCCCTTTGAGCTGCTCCAAATGCCCCTCGACACGCGCGGGATCGACGAGCTTCCCGACCGCTACCGGCTGCGATACCGCCACGCGCTGTGGGTGGCGTTTCTGCTGCTCCGTCGCCGTCTCCGCGCGGCCTTCGGCCTTGGAGGCGAGCCCGGCGACGATCTCGAAGAGGTAACCGTGGCTCTTGAGCGGCAGCTGGAGTTTGTCGCGCCGATCGAGCATCTGTTCGAGCGCCTCGCGCCAGTATTCGATCGGTGCTGGCCAGGCGCGGCCATGCCGCTCGACGCGCGCCGCTTGGATCGGCTCGACCAGCTCGTTCAGCAGCTTCGCTGCTCGGTTCCAGCTTAAGGCGCGTTTAGATGGCCGGAAAAACGCCATGTAACGCAGGATTAAATCGGCGAGCGGTGCGGGCAGTTTCAGCGCCGCGGCCACGGCCTTGCGCGCGGCGTCATCCGTCAGCGCGGCCTCGATTGAGAAGCGGGCGAAGCAACAAGGACAAGTGAGTTGCATCAGAAGCCCTCGAAATCCGGCAGTT
>JAUSDQ010000060.1 GCA_030650525.1 Sulfuricaulis sp. | reverse complement strand
GGGCCTGGCCGAGGCGATCAAAAAACTGGAGGTGGAAAACAAGGGCAATCTCCGTGGCATGATCCTCGATCTGCGCAACAATCCCGGCGGGGTTCTCAATTCGGCCGTGGGCGTGAGCGACACATTCCTCGACTCGGGTCTGATCGTTTACACCGAAGGTCGCGTGACCGATTCGAAAATGAAATTGTCCGCCACCCCCGGGGACCTGCTGAACGGCGCGCCGCTGGTGGTGCTGATCAACGGCGGCTCGGCCTCGGCCTCGGAAATCGTCGCCGGCGCGCTGCAGGATCACAAGCGTGCCGTCATCATGGGTACCAAGAGCTTTGGCAAGGGCTCGGTACAGACCATTATTCCGATCAGCAACGGTGCCGCGCTCAAGATCACCACCGCGCGCTACTATACGCCGAGCGGACGCTCGATTCAGGCCTCGGGCATCGTGCCTGACATCGTGACGGAAGAGGCCAGGATCACCAAGAGCGAGGCCGGCGAACGCCTAAGAGAAGCCGATCTGGCGCGTCATCTTGAGAACAACGATGAAGCGGCCAAACCGAAAGCCGAGCCGAAAGCGGAAGACAAAAAGGACGGCGCGAAGAAAGACGATGCCGGCAAGACTCCGGCGGCGGAGGATTATCAGCTGCAGGAAGCACTCAATCTGCTCAAGGGTATCAGCTTCTTCAAGGCGCAGGGGCGCTAACCATAGCGACTTCAACAACGCCTGGTTTGTAGGCTCGGCATTGCCCGCCATGGGACGGCAACCAAAGCCACTTGTGGTGGACGGTGCCGATTCTACAAATAGGGTTTCGAGACAGGGCCAGGATTAAACCGGACACACAGGAAAAGATTTTCTGAGTTTTTCAGAATTAATCTTGTTAATCCCGTGAAATAAATTATTTGAAATCGAAGCGCGTGCCGAAGAGGATCCGGCTGTGCTCGAGTTTGTTCGGATCCAGCGTGGTCGTGTCTCCGACACCATAACTTGCTTCGGCCTGAAGGCTGAAATCGCGCTGCACCTGCCACTTCCAGCCCGCGGACAACAGCGAGCGATCACCGCTGCGCGTGGCGACAAACAGCGTATCGTCATTCGTGTCATACAGACTCTTCTGCATCTTGAACGACACGTAAGGCGTGTGCGATTGAAGCAGCGTCAGACTGCCACCGACGGTAAAACCGTAATACTTACGACCCAGATGCCGGTAGATCTCCTCGCGCGCCACCTCGTCACCGAGAAAAACGCTGCCGGTGATGCTCGGCTTTACGCTGATCGGCAGGCGACTGGTCCAGGAAAAAGCCGCGCGTGCATCGTACGTATCCAGCGGTGCGGGCAGGACCGCCGTTCCCTCCCCATACTCGGCCGATACGGCAAAACTGTTAACGGCATCCAGATTATGCTGCCATTTCACGCCGAAGGAGTTGACACGGTTGCTGGACGGATCGATAACATCGAGCGAAGAATTACGTGGCCGGTTTCCGGGAGTTTCGACTTCACCGTAAACACTGACCGATGAGATTCCCCGGGCGGTTTCGCCGCTATCCGCGGAATAGTCCGCGGCGCCGGTAAATAACTCAGAGCGATAGAGTCTAAGGCCGAACCTGCTGTATTCAGAAGGGTTGCGCAACTGTACTTCGGGTATCCCCAGGGCGCCGACGCCGGCAAAGGGGGAGCCATCAAACCAGGAAAGCTTCCCCGATGGTGCGGACAATGCCGGTCCCGTGGCGACCAATAATGCCGCGCCCGCGAGAATCGTCATGTTGATTGCTTTCATGATGGCCGATCGGATTCATCAATAGATATCGTTAAATTCTAGCACAGAGGCACTTCAGGCCGACACACCGTTGGTCACAGATTCCGGCTCGGCCAGCCGCGCAGCAACATTACGCCCCCCGCCAAAGCCAATATCCAGCCTAAAACGCTGGCCGCTGCCCAACCGCGGTAAATTTCCAGGTCCAAGCCCAGAAAGACCGCCCCGGCAATCAGCAGGCCGCTGCCGGTAATGGCAAAGTAAAGCCGGCGATGGTTCTGCCGTATGTGGCGGCGCAGCTGTTCAAACTCGCGTGTGCGCGCTTCCTGGGCCGATTCGCCTTGGCCCGCGCGGCGCAGATTTTCGTGCACCAGGGCGGGAATTTCAGGCAACATGGCCCACCATTTGGGAAATTCCTTGCGCAGTGTGCGCCACAGCGCCCGCGGACCCATGTGCTCGCTCATCCAGCGCTCCAGATAGGGTTTGGCGGTCTCCCACAGGTCGAGATCGGGATAAAGCCGCCGGCCCAGGCCTTCGATGTTGAACAGCGTTTTCTGCAGCAGCACCAGTTGCGGCTGGACCTCCATGTTAAAGCGGCGCGCAGTCTGGAACAGATGCAGCAGAAACCGGCCGAAGGAAATATCCTTGATGGGGCGGGCGAAGACCGGCTCGCAAACGGTGCGGATCGCCGCCTCGAACTCCACGATATTGGTTTCCGGCGACACCCAGCCGGCGCGCAGGTGGGCATCGGCCACGGCATGGTAGTCGCGGTTGAAGAATGCGAGAAAATTTTCCGCCAGGTAACGTTTGTCCCGTTCGCCGAGGGTGCCCATGATGCCGAAATCCACGGCCCGGTACTGGCCTTCCGGCGTGACAAAAATATTGCCCGGATGCATGTCGGCGTGGAAAAAGCCGTCGCGAAACGCCTGGGTAAAGAAAATCTCGACGCCGTCGTGCGCCAGTTTGCGCATGTCGATCCCGGCCGCTTGCAACGCCTCGATATTGCCAACCGGAATACCATGGATACGTTCGAGCACCATCACCGTGCGGCGCGTGAGGTCCCAGTATATTTTGGGAACGTACAGCAGGCTGGAGCCTTCAAAGTTGGCGCGCAGCCGGCTGGCGTTCGCCGATTCCACGCGCAGATCGAGTTCGTCATGAATAGTCTTGCTGAACTCATGCACCACTTCGACCGGCCGGAACCGGCGCGCCTCCGGCCAGTAGCGCGTCGCCAGACGCGCGATCAGATAGAGCAACTGCAGATCGCGCTCAATAACCTGCTCGATGCCGGGCCGCAACACCTTGACCGCGACCTCGGTAGCGTCGTGCAAGCGCGCGATATGCACCTGGGCCACCGAGGCCGAGGCAATCGGCACGCGGTTGAACTCGCTGAAGAAGGCATCGAGCTTGCCGCCGAGCGCCTGCTCGGTGAGGCCCACGGCCGCATCGCCGGAAAACGGCGGTACCCGATCCTGGAGCCTGGCGAGCTCTTCGGCGATATCCTCCGGCAGCAGATCCGGACGGGTGGACAGCATCTGCCCGAACTTGACGAAGATCGGACCCAGCTCCTCAAGCGCTTCGCGCAAACGGACGCCACGCGGCAAGCCGCGGCGCACCAACAGCCGCCACGGAGCCAGACGCAGCAGCCAGCGATAGGGACGAAACAGATGAACCGCGGTGATGAATTCGTCCAGGTCGTGTTTGACGAAAATCTGCGTGATACGCAGCAGGCGGACAAACTGACGCAAGCGGATCACGGCGTCATCTCATGCAACCGCTGAAAACGTCTTTCCAGACGCTCCGCGTCGAGCCGCAAGGATTCCACCGCCCGCTGGAAACTTTCGGCGCGTGAGCGTAACGGCAGCAAGCGGCTTTCTTCCTGGAGATATTCCGCGGCGTCAGCGCGCAGCGTGTGCAGACTTTGTGTTGACCAGGCACGCAAATCGCGCAGCGCGTTGCCCAGCCGATGCGCCGCCACGTCCCCCAGAGCGCGCGCCGCCTGCTCTTCCCAATCGATGTCGATTTTTTCCATGAGGCGCTGGAAACGCTGACCCAGGTCAATGTCACCGCTGATCTGGACCTCTCCCGCGGTAATCATTTCAGGCGCCACCCGGCGCAAGGCGAAACGCGCGAAAACCGGGAGGTCGCCGGTGAGCGTCACGTCCGGTTCAGCGTCGTGTTGCCCGCTCAGACGCAAACCCGTCTCGGACGGAATAAAAAATATTTCGCGCGGAACGGCGCCCGCGATCCGCAACCGGATCACCTTGCCCTGAAGTTCGCCGAGCCGCGCGAGCGTATCGGGATCGAGCCGCAGCGCACGATTAACGACGGTTTCCATCAAAGTGATAAATGTCTGGTCAGCGTTCACAGAACTTCTCATTCAAGAAAATACAACGGCTTAAAATTTATATCCCTTGTGCAGGGCTACGATACCGCCGCTCAAGTTGAAATATTGCACCCGCTCGAATCCCGCCTGCTCCATCATCGCCTTCAGCGTTTCCTGATCGGGATGCTTGCGGATGGACTCGGCGAGGTAACGGTAACTGGCTTCATCCCGCGCGATCACGCGCCCGAGCCACGGGAGCACCTTGAAGGAATAGGCGTCATAAAGATTGTTCAATCCCGGCACCACGGGACGGGAAAATTCGAGCACCAGCAGCATCCCGCCCGGCTTTAACACGCGCAACATGGACGCCAACGCTTGATCGATATGCGTCACGTTGCGCAATCCGAACGCGATGCTGACACGGTCGAAGTAATCGTCGGCGAACGGAAGATTCTCGGCATTCGCCTGCACGAACGCGACATTGCCGGCGAACCCCTGGTCCGCCAGACGCGCGCGGCCGACCTCCAGCATGGAACTGTTGATGTCGGCCAGCACCACCTGCCCGCGCCGTCCGACACGCGGGGCGAATTTCGCCGCCAGGTCGCCGGTACCGCCGGCGACATCGAGCACGCGAAAGCCACCGCGCACGCCGCTCGCCTCGGTGGCGAACTGCTTCCACAGGCGATGAACGCCCAAGGACATGAGGTCGTTCATCAGATCATATTTACCGGCGACCGAATGAAAAACATCGGCCACGAGATTTTCCTTCGCGGACTCCGGTACCTCGCGGTATCCGAAATGCGTCGTGCGTTCTTTGCGACCGGGCTGTGGCATGGCGTTTAATCGAGAGCTTTGGCGGGCTTACGCTGATGGCCGGCCTGCGTGAGCCGCTCCAGATATTGCTGCCACAGATTTTCCTGATTCACTCCCAGATGATGCAGCCAGTCCCAGGAGTAAATACCGGTGCTGTGGCCATCGTCGAAAAACAGGCACACGGCGTAACTGCCGACCGGCTCAATGTTGGTGATGTTGACGTTCTCCTTGCCGACCTGCAGCACTTCTTGCCCCGGCGCGTGGCCGCGGACCTCGGCCGAGGGCGAATACGCCCGCAGATATTCGCAGGGGAAATTAAAATGGCTGCCGTCGTCGAATGACACTTCGAGGACATGTGATTTCTGGTGCAACTTGATGTCGGTCGGTCTGACGGTGTTTTTTCGCATGTTTTCCTGCCCTGAATGACACGGCCAGTCGGTGCTTTACCACGAACCTGGCGCCAAACCGGTAATGGTAACCAAAATGTAATATTTATGGTATGAAATGGCAGAATACCCAAGGGTCATTACGCCCGGGCACTGGAAAAATGCGGGCCAAAATCCTCATCGTTGACGACGAATCCGCCATCCGGCAGATGATCTGCCTCGCCCTCACGCAGGCAAACCACAGCTGTCTCGAGGCCGCCGACGCGGACGAGGCCCAGGCAAAAATCCTCGCGGACAAGCCTGACCTGATCCTGCTCGACTGGATGCTGCCCAAAATCAGCGGCATCGAGTTCGCGGCGCGCTTGCGGCGCGAAAAACTGACCCAGGATATTCCCATCATCATGCTGACCGCGCGCACCGAGGAGGAAGACAAGATCAAGGGGCTCGACACCGGCGCGGACGACTACATCACCAAACCCTTTTCCACGCGCGAGTTGCTTTCGCGCATTAAGGCGCTGCTGCGGCGCACGGCCCCACATGCCGTGGAATCGCCCGTGGAAATCCGGGGGCTGGCACTCGATCCGATCACGCACCGCGTCAGCACTGACAGCCGGAATCTGGAACTGGGTCCAACCGAGTTCCGCCTGCTGCACTTCTTCATGACTCATCCCGAACGCGTGCATTCGCGCGAACGCCTGCTCGACAGCGTCTGGGGCAACAACGTCTACGTGGAAGAGCGCACCGTGGACGTGCACATCCGCCGCCTGCGCAAGGCACTGACACCCACCGGACATGACCGACTGATCCAGACGGTACGCGGCGCCGGCTACCGTTTCTCCGCCCGTGACTGAGCGCATGCACCCCGGTCTATGGCGTGAGGTCTGGATTCTGGTCGGTATCGCCGTGACCAGTCTGGTTCTCGGCGCGTTCACCGGCCGCCCGTTTCTGATCGCCGCCCTCGGCTTCGGCCTCTACATTTTTTTGTTCCTGCGCCATCTCCAGCGACTGCACCACTGGCTGCTGAACCGCCAGGGAGGGGAAATTCCCGATGCCGAAGGCCTGTGGGGCGACGTGTTCAATGAAATCCGCAAGCTCATGAAACAGACCGGGCACCGCGAGGATCAGCTGACCGACATGCTGGGGCGGTTCCAGAGCGCCGCCTCGGCCATGCCGGATGCGATGGTGATCCTCTCGCAGCAAGGCGACATCGAATGGGCCAATCCCGCCGCCCGGCTGCTCGGCATTAAATACCCGCGCGATGCCGGCATGCGTCTGCTCAATCTGCTGCGCGATCCCGACTTCGCCGAATACGCGCGCCGGGGCGAATACACCGAATCGATCGAGGTCACCTCGCCGGACAGCCGCGAGACGCACGTCTCGATTCAGATCACGCCCTTCGGGAGCAGCCAGAAGCTCGTCATCGGACGCGATGTCACCCGCCTGGTGCGGCTCGAGCAGATGCGCCGGAGCTTCGTTGCCAACGTCTCGCACGAACTTCGTACCCCGTTGACCGTCCTCGGCGGTTATGTCGAGACACTGCGACAGATGGATCAGATCGGGATCGAGGACCTCAAGAAGCATCTCGCTATCATGCACGAACAATCCCTGCGCATGCAGCGTCTGGTGGACGATTTGCTGATGCTGTCCAAGCTGGAGACGGCACCGCCACGCGCGCACGATGAAACCGTGGACATCGCCGCGCTCTTGTCGGGTCTCAAGGAACAGGCCGAGCTGTTGAGCGGCGAGCAGCGGCACGCGATTTCACTCGAAGCGGATCGCTCGCTCAAGCTGCTGGGCAGCCGCGAGGAGCTGACCAGCGCCTTCTCCAACCTGATCAACAACGCCGTGCGCTATACACCGGCCGGCGGCACGATCCGTCTTACTTGGCGCGCGTCCGGGCGTGGCACGGAATTCACCGTCACCGACACCGGCGAAGGTATCGCGCCGGAGCATTTTCCGTACTTGACGGAACGCTTCTACCGCGTGGATACGGCGCGCTCGCGCTCCTCGGGCGGAACCGGCCTCGGGCTATCGATCGTCAAGCACGTGCTACTGCGTCACGACGCCACACTTGAAATCGAAAGCGATGTCGGCCAAGGCAGCACCTTTCGTTGCCTCTTTCCGGAACAACGCATTGCCCATAGCTGAAATACCTGATGTCGGTGTAAACAAAATTTTATCTAGCGCACCGGAATGCTGATCGTGACACTTTCTCCATGGATGCTGGCGCTACTGGAAGTCATCCGCACGCTTCAGGCCTATCTGAAACTCGGACGAGTGCGCGTTAGCCCTTTTTCGGCTGACATCGGGTATCCAGGCTGCCGACAAATCGAAATCGCCGCAGAGGTAGTTTATCCCTCGTTTTACCGGATAAACCGGGACATATAATATATATGTTTGAACATATATATGTTCTGACATATATTATTGGCCATGATTTCCGCCGAAAACTTCTTTTTCGCCCTGGCCGATCCGACCCGTCTGCGCGGCCTGCTGCTGCTCACGGTCGAAGGTGAGTTGTGCGTCTGCGAACTCACCCATGCCCTGGATGTATCCCAGCCCAAGATCTCGCGCCATCTCGCGATGCTGCGCGATGCCGGGATCGTCAACGACCGGCGCGAGGGGTTGTGGATTCACTATCGCATCAACCCGGATTTAGCGCCATGGGCGCGCAAGATTCTGGACAGCGCGAGTCAGGCAAACGCCACGGCCAAACCGTTCGCGCAGGACCGCAAGCGCCTGCGCGGCGCGCCGACCCGGCCGCCGGTTCGCTGCTGCACATAGCGGACCTGTAAAACAAGTGACGCACGGGGCATGCGTACCAAGCAAGGTGCTGTCGAAGACTGACTTGCGGAATATAAGTGAAGCGCATGAATACATTCATTACTAAACCATCTGCCGCAAGTGCCGCGGCTATCCTTTCCGCCACTGAGGGCGATGAATTGGCAACCGCGCTCAATCGTGACTGTCTCTGTGTGACCGTCAATCACGACACGCTGCGGCGCGAGCTGGACGCCGACGGCACCGACGCCGATCTCTATCGCGAGATCCTCGCCACCCGGCCGAATCTTTTCTCGGCCACGGCCGTATTCGTGACGCGCGCGCAGGTCGAACGCATGCGCGAAATCATCCGGGCGGTCGAAGCCGTCGTGGCGCTCCCGGCCTATCGCGAGGCGGTGTTGGCCGAGGCGCCGGAGATTGCCCGCTTCGACCCGGGACCGCGCGGTGTGTTCATGGGCTATGACTTTCATCTCGGCACCGCGGGACCGCAGCTCATCGAGATCAACACCAATGCCGGCGGGGCGCTGCTCAACACCGTGCTGGCGCGCGCGCAGACGACCTGCTGCGAGACGATGAAGCCGCTGCTACCGGGACCGGCGCGCGTCGGCGCGCTCGAAGATATTTTTCACCAGATGTTTCTGCGCGAGTGGCGCCGGCAACGTGGCGCACAAGCGCTCACGAGCATCGCCATCGTGGATGACGCTCCCCGGGAACAGTACCTCTACCCGGAGTTTGTTTTGTTCGAACGGTTGTTCCGCCGTCACGGGCGCAAGGCGGTGATCGCCGATCCGGCCGAACTCAGGATACGCGACGGCAAGTTGTGGCACGAGCATCAACCAATCGATCTCGCGTATAACCGTCTGACCGATTTCGCCCTGGCAGAACCGCAGCACGCGGTCCTGCGGCAGGCCTATCTCGAAGGCAGCGTCGTGCTCACACCCCATCCGCGCGCGCATGCGCTCTATGCCGACAAACGCAATCTCGTCGCGCTGACCGACGGCGCGCGGCTGCGCGCGTGGCAGGTTTCGGAACCCGTCATCCATACGCTGCTGACCGGCATTCCGCGCACCGTACCGGTGACGCGCGCCAACGCCGAACTGTTGTGGGCGCGGCGACGCAAACTTTTCTTCAAGCCCGCCGCCGGTTATGGCGGAAGAGCCGCCTATCGTGGCGCCAAGCTCACCCGGCGGGTGTGGGACGAGATTGTTTCCGGCCGCTACGTCGCGCAGGAACAAATCGCTCCGAGCGAGCGGCGGCTGCGACAGAACGGAGCCGAAACGGCACTCAAGCTCGATATCCGTAATTACGTCTACGGCGGCGAGGTGCAACTCCTCGCCGCGCGGCTGTATCAGGGGCAAACGACTAACTTCCGCACCCCGGGCGGCGGATTCGCGCCGGTATTTTGCCCAGCGCCGGAAGACGATGTGTCAGGAAACGAAATCGCCGGCAAGGAGCAAGCATGAGCGCGCGGCGCGAAATCACCGACAAGCGTGCCGCGGAAAATCCCATGGGGGTGTTCGAGCGCTATCTCACGCCGTGGGTGTTCCTGTGCATCGGTGTCGGCATTTTGCTGGGCCGCCTGTTCCCGGACTTGTTTCAGGCCGTTGGGCGGATCGAGCTGGCGCGCGTCAACCTGCCGGTTGCGGGGCTGATATGGCTCATGATCATCCCGATGCTGCTCAAGGTGGACTTCAGTGCACTGCATCACCTGCGCGAGCACTGGCGCGGGATCGGCGTGACGCTGTTCATCAACTGGATGGTCAAACCGTTTTCCATGGCCCTGCTCGGCTGGGTTTTCATCCGCCATGTGTTTGTGTCGTGGTTGCCGGCCGATCAGATCGATGCCTACATCGCGGGACTGATCCTGCTGGCGGCAACGCCGTGCACAGCGATGGTGTTCGTCTGGAGCAATCTGAGCTACGGTCACGCCAACTTCACCCTCACCCAAGTCGCCCTCAACGACACCATCATGATCTTCGCCTTCGCGCCGATCGTGGGTCTGCTGCTCGGACTATCCGCGATCACGGTGCCCTGGAATACGCTGCTGCTGTCGGTGGGGTTGTACATCGTTATTCCGGTGGTGTTCAGCCAGCTGTGGCGTGGCTGGTTGCTGCGCCGGGGCGGCGAAGCAGCATTACAACGCACTCTTGACCGGCTGCATTCGGTCTCGCTGATCGCGCTGCTGACGACGCTGGTCCTGCTCTTTGGTTTTCAGGGCGAACAGATTCTGCGTGCGCCATTGATTATTGCGTTACTGGCGGTGCCGATTCTGATCCAGGTGTATTTCAATTCTGGCCTGGCCTACCTGCTCAACCGCCGCTTCCGGGTGGCACATTGTATCGCCGGGCCCTCGGCCCTGATCGGCGCCAGCAATTTCTTCGAACTCGCCGTGGCCGCCGCCATCAGCCTGTTCGGGTTCGAATCGGGCGCGGCGCTCGCCACCGTGGTCGGCGTGCTGATCGAGGTCCCGGTTATGCTCTCCGTCGTCAAAATCGTCAACGCCACGCGCGTCTGGTACGAGACAAAACCCGGCGTACCCAGTTACGAACATTGCTGTCCCGCCACAGGAAATAGCCAAAAAGAACTGCCAAGCCGCGTTTAATCATTCCGTCATGCGCGTGTCACGTATTTGTCATGTTGCGCTGGGATAGTAGCGCCGCGTTAAACATTCCCTTTCCGGAGAACATATCATGCAATTGAAACATACATTAATAGTGGCGCTCGGAACTGTTACGGCGGTGCTGGGCAGCATCGTCGGCACATCCGTGCCGGCGATGGCCGAGGACAAACTGATTCAGATCGACGGCTCAAGCACCGTGTTTCCGATCACGGAAGCCGTGGCCGAGGAATTTCAGAAGGCCAAGAAGGGCGCGGTCAAGGTAACAGTCGGCATCTCCGGCACCGGCGGCGGCTTCAAGAAGTTCTGCCGCGGCGAAACCGATATTTCCGACGCCTCGCGTCCGATCCTCAAGAAGGAAATGGAAGACTGCAAGAAAGCCGGGGTCGACTACTACGAACTGCCGGTGGCCTACGATGCCATCACCGTGATGGTCAATCCGAAGAACGATTGGATCAAGTCCATGACCGTGGCCGAACTCAAGACGATCTGGGCCCCGGAAGCGCAGGGCAAGATCACTAAGTGGAATCAGGTCAACCCGAAATGGCCGGATACGCCGCTCAAGCTCTATGGCGCTGGCGCGGATTCAGGTACGTTCGATTACTTCACCGAGGCAGTCGTCGGGAAATCGAAAAGCTCGCGTGGCGACTTCACCGCCAGCGAGGACGACAACGTGCTGGTGCAAGGCATCGCTAACGACAAGAACGCGCTGGGTTATTTCGGCTTCGCGTACTACATCGAAAACTCGCACAAGCTGAAGGCCGTCGCCATTGACGTCGGCAAGGGCCCGGTCATGCCATCGGCCCAGGCCGTCGAAAACGGCACCTACCAGCCCTTGTCCCGTCCTATTTTCATCTACGTGAACAAGAAATCGGCGGCCAAGCCCGAGGTAAAGGAGTTTGTCGAGTATTACCTCAAGAACGCCGCCCCACTCGTCAAGGAAGTGAAGTATGTCCCGCTGCCGGCCAATGCCTACACCATGGCGCTCGGGCACTTCCAGAAGGGCAAGACCGGCACGGTCTTTGGCGGCGAGGCCGAGGTTGGCATCAAGATTGAAGACCTGCTGAAGCGCGAAGCAAAACTTTAATCCCCCTCTCTCTCCCGATAATGAAAGGGCGCGTAAGCGCCCTTTTTTTATCTGTATAAACAATGTCATGGAAAACCAAACCCACCCGGTCCACCGCCGCAACATGACAGTTTTGTAACACAACTGTCATATTCAACTGTTAGCGTTTGTCCCACAACGACCCTAGGCCGAGGAAACCATCTTGTCCGCCGTTCCATCCGAACTGAGCCAGCGTTTTCGCCTGCGACGCGTGCGTGAGCGCGCGGTGGAGCTGCTGCTGTTCCTCGCGGCGTTCTCGTCGGTGGCGATCACACTCGGGATCGTAGGCGTGCTGGTCTACGAGTCGCTGGCGTTCTTCGGGCATGTGTCGCTGTGGGATTTCCTGACCGACACCCAATGGACTCCGCTGTTCGACGACGCCCACTACGGCATCCTGCCGCTCATGGCCGGCACCCTGGTCACGACCGCCATCGCCCTCGTGGTGGCAATCCCGATCGGCACCGTCACCGCCATTTATCTCAGCGAATACGCCACGCACCGCATGCGTGAAATCATCAAACCCGCGCTGGAACTGCTGAGCGCGGTGCCCACGGTGGTATACGGCTACTTCGCGCTGTTGTTCATCACGCCGCTGCTGCAAAAGCTGTTCCCCGATCTGCCGGGCTTCAACATGCTCTCGGCCGGTCTCGTCATCGGTATCATGATCATCCCGTACGTGAGCTCGCTTTCCGAGGACGCGATCCGCGCCGTGCCGATGCATCTGCGCGAGGGTTCCTACGCCATGGGCGCCACGCGCCTGCAAACCGCGCTGCGCGTCGTGGTGCCGGGGGCGATCTCGGGCATCGCCGCTGCCTATATCCTCGGCATCTCGCGTGCCCTCGGCGAGACCATGGTGGTGGCGATCGCCGCCGGCATGCAACCCAACCTGACCTGGGACCCGAAAGAACCGGCCGAGACCATCACCGCCTACATCGTGCAAGTGAGCCTCGGCGATCTGCCGCACGGCACCCTGGCCTACCAGACCATTTTTGCCGCCGGCTTGACGCTGCTCGTCATGACCCTGGTGTTCAATATCGCGGGTTACTACCTGCGCCAGCGTTTCCGTCAGGCCTATTAATTATGACAAGACGAACGAGCGCAGCGAGTAGGGCTTCATTAGCTATGTCAGGACGAACGAAGTAGAGCTTCATTATCCATGCAAGACATCCGTTCGCTCATTGCCCGCCGGAAATTCTTCGATAGCGTTTTCGCCGTGGTCGGCCTGTTGTCGCTGATGGTCGGGCTGGTCACGCTGCTGGCGCTCATCATCGATCTCGCCATCGATGGCGTGCCGCGCCTGTCCTGGCATTTCTTTACCTCGTTTCCATCGCGTTTCGCGGAGCAGGCCGGCATACTTTCCGCCTGGGTCGGTACCACGCTGGTCATGCTCGTGACCGCCACCACCGCGGTGCCGCTCGGCGTGGCCGCCGGCGTCTACCTCGAGGAATACGCGCCCAAGAACTGGGTGACGGCGCTGATTGAAATCAACATCGCCAACCTCGCCGCCGTGCCGTCCATCGTTTACGGCCTGATGGCGCTCGGCCTGTTCGTGTATCAGTTCAACCTGGGCCAGAGCATCCTGACGGCCGGGCTCACACTCGCGCTGCTGATCCTGCCCATGGTCATCATCGCCACACGCGAGGCGATCCGCTCCATCCCCGGCGTGATCCGCGAGGCGTCGTTCGCCCTCGGCGCCACCAAATGGCAGACAGTCCGCGATCATGTGCTGCCCTATTCCACGGGCGGCATACTCACGGGCGTCATCATCGCGCTGTCGCGCGCGATCGGCGAAACCGCGCCGCTCATCACCATCGGCGCGCTCACCTTCATCGCCTTCCTGCCGCATGCACCGGTGACCACGGAAGCACCGTATGTTTCCTTCCAGTGGTTGCTGGACCCCTTCACCGTCATGCCGATCCAGATGTTCAATTGGGTGTCGCGCCCCCAGGAGGCATTTCATCTCAACGCGGCGGCCGCGGGTCTGGTGCTGCTGATCATGACGCTGATCATGAACGGGCTGGCGATCTATATCCGCTTCCGTTTCCGCAAACGTATTAAATGGTAGGAGAACACGTCATGGGTCCGGACACACAGACCGCGAATGCCGCCGGTAACCGCGTATCGAAAGCCGGTATCGCGGTCAACCCGCCGGTGGCGACTGGCAAGCGACTCAAGGCTCAGGTCAAGAACCTGAATTTCTACTATGGCAGCATACACGCGCTCAAGGACATCAACCTCGAGATCGCCGAAAAGCGCGTGACCGCGCTCATCGGCCCCTCGGGCTGCGGCAAGACCACCTACCTGCGCTGCTTCAACCGCATGCACGATCTCTATGTCGACAACCGCTACGAGGGCGAGATCATCCTGCACCCCGACGGCCTGAATATCATCGGCAAGGGGGTCGACCCGATCGAGGTGCGCATGCGCATTTCAATGGTGTTCCAGAAGCCGAACCCGTTTCCCAAATCGATTTATGAAAACGTCGCCTACGGGCTGCGCGTGCGCGGCGTGCGCAAGCGCAGCATCGTGGACGAGAAAGTGGAGCAGGCGCTCCAGGCGGCGGCGCTGTGGGACGAGGTCAAGGACCGGCTGCACGGTCTCGCCTTCAATCTCTCCGGCGGCCAGCAGCAGCGGCTGTGCATCGCGCGCGCGCTGGCCACCGACCCCGAAATTCTGTTGTTCGACGAACCGACCTCGGCGCTCGATCCCATCGCCACCGCGCGCATCGAGGAACTGGTGCACGAATTGAAGCAGCGCGTCACCATCATCATCGTGACCCACAATATGCAGCAGGCGGCGCGCGTCTCGGACTATACTGCCTTCATGTACCTGGGCGAGGTGGTGGAGTTCAGCGACACCGATACCATTTTCACCAACCCGTCGAAGAAGCAGACGGAAGACTACATCACCGGACGCTACGGTTAGGCCGGACCCGGAAGGAAAAGCGCATGGAACCCATACATACCCATATATCCCGGCAATACAACACCGAACTCGAGGAAATCCGCTCGCGCGTGCTGCAGATGGGCGGGCTCGTGGAACATCAGATCGAGCAGGCCCTGGATGCCTTGATCAAGGGCAACGCCCCGCAGGGCGAAGCCGTGATCATGAACGACACCCAGGTCAACAAGATGGAAGTCACCATCGACGAGGAATGCAATCAGATCATCGCCCGGCGCCAACCGGCCGCGAGCGACCTGCGGCTCGTGGTGGCGGTCATCAAGACCATCACCGATCTCGAGCGCATCGGCGATGAGGCCGAAAAAATCGCGCGCATGGCGGTGCGTCTGGTCGGCGAGGAGCGGCCCAAGAACAACTACGCCGAGATCCAGGCGATCGGCAACCACGTGCGCCAAATGGTGCACGATGCGCTCGATGCCTTCGCGCGTCTGGACATCGAAGCCGCCATTCGCGTGGCGCGCGAGGACATCAAGGTGGACCAGAAATATGACGGCGCGATGCGTCAGCTGATCACCTACATGATGGAAGACCCGCGCACCATCTCGCGCGTGCTGAACGTGATCTGGGCGGCGCGCGCGCTCGAGCGCATCGGCGACCATGCGTGCAACATCTGCGAATACATTATTTATCTGGTCAAGGGCAAGGACGTGCGTCACACGAGCCTCGATCAGGTTGAACGGGAAATCCTCGGCAAGAAATAGCGCTGATCGTCGGGCGAAAATATCCTTTCACAGAATCGGCGTCGGCGCGCTTCGCCGCCGATGCAGCACATTAGCCGGCACACTTGATTTTATCGTTTCAGACCCCACCTTGCCCTTCAGACAGTCATTGGATATCTGTATAATCTTCATTCAACTTTAACGTTTATGGGGCATTCACACTGTGCCCGCAGGAGATGACGTGGCTACCCTTGAAGTAACTCAGGAAAATTTTCATCAGGTTGTCAGCGGAAACAATATGGTCGTCGTGGATTTCTGGGCGCCGTGGTGCGGCCCGTGCCGTTCGTTCGCCCCGGCCTATGAAGCGGCCTCGGAAAAATATCCGGATGTCGTGTTCGCCAAGGTCAACTCCGAGGAACAGCAGACACTGGCGGGCCATTTCCAGATCCGCTCGATTCCCACCCTGATGATCTTCCGCGAGAAAATTATCATTTTCGCGCAACCCGGCGCGTTGCCGCCCGCGGCCCTCGACCAAGTCATCGAACAGGCCAAGGCGCTCGACATGGATGAAGTCCGCCGCGAGATCGAGAAGGAAAACACCAGCGCCTCGAATAACGGCTGATACCGCCCTGCCCCGCTTTTCCCGCGTCTTCACCAACCGCCGGCATAACCGGCGGTTATAATGAGCTTATGGGCCCACCATGATCACCGGCGACTCACTGCAACGCTTCATCTTCGAGAACGTCCCGATCCGCGGCGAGATCGTGCATCTCGACGCCACCTGGCAGGCGGTGCTCGAACGGCGTCAGTATCCACCGCGCGTGCGCGAGCTGCTGGGCGAACTGATGGCGGCCGCGGCGCTGCTCACCTCCACGCTCAAATTCGACGGCCGGCTGATCATGCAGATACAGGGCCGGGGGCCGGTCAGCCTGCTGGTGGTCGAATGCACCAGCGAGCGCAAGATGCGCGCGATCGCCCAGTGGCAGGGCGAGGTGCCGGACGCACCGCTCGCCGAGCTGGTCGGCGACGGCCGGCTCGCCGTCACCATCGACCCGCAGAAAGGCCAGGAACGTTATCAGGCGATTGTCGCCCTGGAGGGGTTGACCGTGGCCGCGGCGCTTGAAAACTATTTTGCCCGTTCCGAACAGCTCGCCACGCGCCTGTGGCTCGCCTCCGATCCGCAACAGGCGGCGGGCATGTTGCTGCAACGCCTACCGGAAGCCGAACCGTCCGACGATGACGCCTGGGTGCGCGCCGTGCACCTCGGTTCGACCCTCACGCGGGAAGAGCTGCTGGCATTGCCGGTGCGCGAGATCGTCCATCGCCTGTATCACGAAGAGGATATCCGCCTGTTCTCGCGCAGGCCGGTCAGCTTCCGCTGTTCCTGCTCGCGCGCGCGGGTCGAAGCGGTGCTGCGCATGCTCGGACGCGACGAAATCCACTCGATTCTCGACGAACAGGGGTCGGTCAGCGTGGATTGCGAATTCTGCGGCAATCGCTACGAATTCGACCGTATTGACGCGGAACAGCTGTTTGCCGCGCTCCACAGCGCCCCGGCCGCCCCCACGCGTCATTAGGCCGTTGCCCGGCAAATGTGTATAATGCGCGGCCTTTCGGCTGTCACCCCCACGTAAACGGTAAATTCTAATGATTCAGAAACTACGCAACATCGCGATCATCGCCCACGTCGACCACGGCAAAACCACGCTCGTGGACAAGCTGCTCACCCAGTCCGGCACCTTTGCCGCGCACCAGGCCGTGGGCACGCGCATCATGGATTCGAACGACCTGGAAAAGGAACGCGGCATCACCATCCTGGCCAAGAACACCGCGATCCGCTGGAATGACTATCGCATCAACATCGTGGATACACCGGGCCACGCCGACTTCGGCGGCGAGGTCGAGCGCGTGCTATCGATGGTGGATTCCGTATTGCTGCTGGTGGACGCCGTGGACGGACCGATGCCGCAGACGCGCTTCGTCACACGCAAGGCGTTCGCGCAGGGCCTGAAGCCCATCGTCGTCATCAACAAGATCGACCGCCCCGGGGCGCGCCCGAGCTGGGTGCTGGACCAGACCTTCGATCTGTTCGACAAGCTCGGCGCGACCGAAGAGCAGCTCGACTTCCCGGTGGTGTACACCTCGGCGCTGCACGGCTACGCCGGTCTCACGCCGGACGTGCGCGAAGGCGACATGACGCCGCTGTTCGAAACCATCATCAAACATGTCGCAGCACCCAAGGTCGACCCCGAAGGCCCGTTCCAGATGCAGGTCTCGAGCATCGCTTATTCGAGCTACGTCGGCGCCATCGCCATCGGCCGCATCAGCCGCGGCAAGGTGAAAACCAACCAACAGGTCGTGATCATCGACCACGACGGCAAGAGCCGCAACGGCAAGGTCCTGCAGGTGCTCGGCTTCATGGGGCTGGAACGCACCGAAGTGCCCGAGGCCATGGCCGGCGACATCATCGCCATCACCGGCATCGAGGGCCCGCGCATCTCCGACACGCTGTGCGATCCCAATAAGGTCGAGGCGCTGCCACCGCTGTCGGTGGACGAACCGACCGTGACCATGACCTTCGAGG
>JAUSDQ010000045.1 GCA_030650525.1 Sulfuricaulis sp. | reverse complement strand
GGACTACCTCGTAAAAACTGACCGGGGTATGAGCGGCGGGGTGAAACTGAAGAAGCTTCGGATAGCTTTCCTACGCCGGGACTAACCGGTTCAGGTTCGAAGGGTGTATCTCAGCTGGCCACTTGGCCAGCACCCCTAGCTCATACAGATGGATTCACGCTAAAGGATTCGTGCAGGGATTGCAACCACACAGGTCTGCGAGGATTTCCTTCCTCTGTCATCCCCACGAAAGTGGGGATCCAGAAATTATTAAAGCCCTGGATTCCCGCCTTCGCGGGAATGACGGCAATTTCAATACCCTGTCTACCGCGGCCTGGATCCCCGCCGAAGCCTGCCCTCGAATGGTGTAGTCGGGGGCGGGGCATGACGGCAATTGTTGAAGGCTCCCTAACAAATCCCCTGCTCTTTCAATACCCTTACAGAAGCCTTGCGCTTGCACGCCCCGGGCAAAATGCTTAGGCTTATCAGCCCTTTTCCCCTACACCGTGTGGTTTTATGCCATCACTCAATTTCGATGTCGCGCGCGACAGCATGATCAAGTCGCAGATGCGTACCTGGTACGTGCACGACGAGCGCGTGCTCGATCTCATCGCGCGCATGCCGCGCCAGGACTACATGCCCGCGGCCAGCCGCAACCTCGCCTACGTGGACATGAACATCCCGCTCGGGCACGGCGAAGTGATGATGAACCCGAAGATCGAGGCGCGCCTGGTGCAGGAACTGGAGATCGTGCCCACCGACAAAATACTCGAGATCGGCACCGGCAGCGGCTACATGACCGCGCTGCTCGCCAACCTCGGCCGGCACGTGGTGAGCGTCGAGCTCCGCCCGGAATTCACCGCCGAGGCCGCGACCAAACTCGCGCATCACGGTGTGCGCAACATCACGCTCGAAGT
This sequence comes from Sulfuricaulis sp., assembly GCA_030650525.1. Taxonomy (GTDB): domain Bacteria; phylum Pseudomonadota; class Gammaproteobacteria; order Acidiferrobacterales; family Sulfurifustaceae; genus Sulfuricaulis. The sequence continues at coordinate 781 of JAUSDQ010000045.1, read as the reverse complement.
CGGCGACGGCGCGCGTGGCTGGGACCGCCAGCAGCCGTACGACGTCATCCTCATCACCGGTTCGCTGCCGATCCTGCCCGCGGCGTTCCGCGAGACGCTCGCGCCCGGCGGACGGATGATCGCCATTGTCGGCCAATCCCCGGCGATGGAGGTCAAGCTTATTCGCCGTACGAATGGGCGCGCTTTCAACGAAACTTCATTGTTCGAAACCGACCTGCCGCCGCTGCGCAACGCCATCGAGCCCGCCCGGTTTGTTTTTTGAGGGCGCGGCAAGATGAAATTCACCGGTCTAGCTGTAGGGTGCGCAAAAGCGCAGCGTTGCGCAGCGTCGGTTTTCCCGGTGCGCTTCGCTGACGCTCAGCACACCCTACGATTTTTTATTTTCGTGGCCTAAAAATCCTCCATACATGATCCGGCAACTCACCGTGCGCGAGCTGAAACAGCGGCTCGACCAGGGAACCAATAATTTCACGCTGCTCGACGTGCGCGAGCCGTGGGAGTGCAACATCTGCGCGCTGCCGGGGGCCAAGACCATTCCGATGCGCGAGATTCCGACGCGCGCCGAGGAACTACCCAAGGACCAGGAGATCGTCGTGGTGTGTCATCACGGCATCCGCAGCCAGCAGGTGGCGTCGTACCTCGCGCGCCTGGGTTTCAGTCAACTCAATAACCTGACGGGCGGCATCGACGCCTGGGCGCGCGAGATCGACCCGAAGATGGCGACTTATTGAGCGCGCCGCGCGCCATGCCGCATAGCTGGTGGCAATGAACGAGATGCGAT
>JAUSDQ010000041.1 GCA_030650525.1 Sulfuricaulis sp. | reverse complement strand
GCACGCCTTGCTGCGTCAGTTGGCCGCCAATCCAATCGGTTTCCTCGGTCATGATAACGCGCAGGTTGTTTCGAAGCGCAGCCAGCGCCGCGGCGCAGCCGCCGAGTCCACCTCCAGCGATCACCACATCGGCCGAGAGACCTTTCCTGCCTTGGCGATTCACTTCGCGTTCTTGAGTCGCTCGCGCGGACTGTGGCAAGAGCAACGACGCACCTGAGAAAACTGTGGTGGCTGTTGCCGAAGCACGATAAATAAAGTTTCGCCGGTTCATGGCGGATTAGTCTTAGAGCCTGTTTTAAAATGTGGGGCAGACATCTTGTCTGCCAGTTCTGGCGGCATCCTGCCGCCAGAAAAACGGGGCGAGGACGCCCCGTGAACCGGCAGGCTGGAAGCCTGCCCCACATTTTCAAACACACTCTTAGAGCCTGTTTTGAAAATAGGGAAGGGATGGACAGCGGATGTCCAACCGGGTCTGGGAGGCTGGTGGGATGCAAAATTCATCCTATCCTTCCGATCTCACCGATGCGCAGTATGCTTTGCTGGAACCGATGCTGCCCAAGCCCAGCAAGCGCGGTCGTCCTCCTGGCCCGGCCCGAACCATGTTCAATGCGATCCTCTATGTCGTGCGCGGCGGCATTCCTTGGCGATTTTTGCCCACAGCCTATGGGCCATGGGAGACGGTCTATGGCACGTTCGCTCGTTGGAAGGCCGGCAACGTGTGGGAATCGCTCAACGACTGCCTTCGGTCCAGTGTGCGAAAGCAGGAGGGCAAGCGGTCGCGTCCGACGGCGTGTATTCTCGACAGTCAGACGGTCCGATCGGCCGATCATGGCGGCGAGGTGGGATATGATGCCGCCAAAAAAACCAAAGGGCGCAAGCGCCACCTGTTGGTTGATACGCTGGGGCTGATCCTGGGGGTTTGGATCACCGCGGCCAATACGCCGGAGCGTGCCGGAGCCAAGGGCCTGCTGGAGCGGGTGTTGGTGTGGTTCACGTGGTTGAGGAAAATGTGGGTCGACGGCGGTTATTCCGGGCCTGACTTTGCGGCTTGGGTCCGAACGATCCGCCCGAAGCTGGAGGTGGAAGTCGTGCGCCGCTGCGATGATGTCAAGGGATTCAAAGTGCTGCCGCGGCGGTGGGTGGTGGAGCGGACTTTCGGGTGGCTGATGAAACAGCGACGGCTGGTCCGGGATTACGAGAAAACCGAAACGAGCGCGGCGGCGATGGTTTACATCGCCATGATCCGAATTATGCTCCGAAGATTGGCCTGATTCCGAGCAAATCATGATTTTCAAAACAGGCTCTTAAGGATCGTGCCCGGGCGACGATCGAGTCCGGCTTCCGGGCATTTCGGCTCGCGGCCGGGCGAGGCAACGCCGGCGACATTTACAATTCGCGCCAGCAGGTCCGTGTGGTGGCGGAGCAGTGCAAGGAAGTGCGCGAAGGCGTGGGCGCGGATGGAGACTGGGTTATCGACTTTCATCAAAGATTTGATTTCTCGGACGCTCTGCGCGCCTGCCGCCTCATC
>JAUSDQ010000038.1 GCA_030650525.1 Sulfuricaulis sp. | reverse complement strand
ACACACCTCAGTGGTAATCCACGATCTCGACATCAAAGACGTCCCCGTCCATCCAGCGAAAACATATCCGCCATTGATCGTTGATGCGGATGCTGTGCTGTCCCTTGCGGTCGCCCTTCAAGGCCTCCAGCCGGTTTCCCGGTGGAACCCGAAGATCTTCCAGCCGCCGCGCCTGATGCAGATACAGCAGTTTGCGCCGGGCGACCCGTTCAATGGCCCGGAATCGGGGCACATCTTCGTCATTAAACAGCGACTCGGTTCGGGGTTCGCGGAAAGTGCGGATCATTTACGCCAAGGATATTACGCGATACGTAATATGTCAAACGACATGGTGACGACCGGAAGATCGTGGGCCATGCGCCCATCACCGCGGCAAACGAGATCATGGAAGTGCCGCTGGAGGTCGATCCTGACGCCAGCTTTCTACCGCCGGAGTGGAGGTAGTGATTACTATTTAATCCCTAATTCGCGGACAAAAATCTCGACGATGGGAAAATTCAAGGCGAGCGCGGGCTGTACATCATCTTTACTAGCTTTAAGAATTTATAAACCAGCAGAGAGAGGGTTACTTGCTGGTCATTTTCGAGGCGAGGAGGATAACGATCAACGCGATCAGGGCCCAATCGCCCAGACCGAAGTTGACCGTAACCTCGCCAATCGAGATCAAAGTCATTAAGTTGTTTCTCGGGTTGAGAGGCCAATGAAAAACGGCTCGCGGATTCGCCTGTTGAAAGCGAATGTTGGAGCCGTTGGTAAAGCCCGACTTGTTGGCCTTGTTGGCAAGGACGGGCGGAAGAATTTGAGCAATAAAAAACCCACGGACCTTTCGGCCACGCGGGTTTGGGTGTGACTGCTCTGGGCGAAGTACTGCTAGCCTAGAAAAATTATGCCGATTTGGTTAACCCTAAGCAAATTTTTCACATAAAAAACCCGCTTTCGCGGGTTTCTGTCATTACATCTGCGCTAAGTGCGCAGCAATTCATTCTGGAAAAATTACACCAACAATTGCGCGGGCTAGCAACTACTCGAAAACAACAAAGCCCGCATGCGGCGGGCTTCACATTTCTTCAGGGCGCACGACGCCCAAAAAGTGATTATCCAGTTTTGTAAGTGGCTGTCAACGCTGACTTTTTTCCTTCAAAAGATTCAGGTTTGTCAAAGTTGGTCACCATATATCTCACTGATTTTTCAGTGAGATATGGCTTTTTTGCCGGTGTGACGCCCACACACAACCAACTCTCACCACAGTTAAACCACTAGCCTTGATCGGCCACCTCAGCGATTTTGTGGGTCTAGGATTCGCGTGACCCAGCCAGTTCAGTGGTTCAGCCTATTTTTATAACGTCCTGCATTTTTACAGTCTTCTTTCACGTTGAAAAACCATACCGTACTGGTTGGTCGTTAGGGCTGCAGAAAAACTTTACTTCACATAGTGCATGAAATTCGCATACGACGACTCGGCCACCTTGAACCACTGGTCGCTGGCGGCGGCGAATTTTTTCCACTCGACATAGATGCGCCGGAACGCGGCGTTCTTGCGCGCTTCCTCTTCGTACATCTCGAACGCCATCTGGCGCGCGGCGAGCATGACGTCCTTGGGAAAGGCATGCAGCTGCACGCCTTGCTTGAGCAGTCGTTGTAGGGCCGGCGGATTTTTAGCGTCGTATTCGGCGAGCATGTATAGATTCGCCTCGGCCGCAGCGGCCTCGAACGCGGCCTGATAGGCCGGCGGCAGTTCCTGCCATTTTTTCAAATTCACATAGAACGAAATCTGCGGCCCAGGCTCCCACCAGCCGGGGTAATAGTAATGTTTCGCGACCTTGTGGAAACCAAGCTTCTCGTCGTCGTAGGGCCCGACCCATTCGGTGGCGTCGAGCGCGCCGCTTTCGAGCGCCGGGTAGATGTCGCCGCCGGCGAGCGTCTGCGGCACCACGCCGAGGCGCGCCATGATCTGGCCGCCGATGCCGGGGATGCGCATCTTGAGGCCCTTGAGGTCGGCAATGGATTTGATCTCGCGGCGGAACCAGCCGCCCATCTGCACCCCGGTGTTGCCGCCCGGGAACATCACTACGCCATGCTCCGTGTAGAGGTCGCGCATCAGTTCGCGTCCGCCGCCGGCATACATCCAGGCAATCTGCTGGCGCGCGTTCAGGCCGAACGGCACCGCGGTCTCGAAGGCGAAGGCCATGTTCTTGCCGACGTAGTAGTAGCCGGCGGTCTGGCCGCACTCGACTGTCGCCTGCCCCACGGCGTCCAGCACCTGCAGGCCCGGCACGATCTCGCCGCTGGCGAACACGCGGATCTGGAATTTCCCGCCGGTGATCTCGCCGACGCGGCGCGCCAGCCGCTCGGCCGCACCGTAGATGGCATCCACGCTCTTGGGAAAGCTTGAGGCCAGGCGCCAGCGGATCGTGGGGGCCTCGTCGGCACGTACCGCACCAGCAACGCCCACCAGCCCGAGCCCGGCGCCCTTGAGAACATCGCGTCGTTTCATGTTTGTTTTTTCTCCGCGAGCAACAAGCAGGGATTGTGCGTGACGCTCTTTAGCGGCGCAAGCAACCCACCTAAAAATATCCATGTAGGTTGGGTTGAGCGAAGCGAAACCCAACGAAAACAGTTGGGTTACGGCGCTTCGCGCCTAACCCAACCTACATTGGTACTACGGGAACAGGATGAAACGGAGAAAAATCAGCGAATTTTGCTGGCTACGACAATATTACGGCCGCCTTTCTTGGCGTCGTACAGCGCTTTGTCGGCGTGCGCCATCAGCTGTTCCAGGTCTTCACCCGGCTTGAACTGGGTCACGCCGATGCTGATCGTCAGCCGAACTTTCTTGGTGCCGAGATCGAAACTCCATTTACTGACCGAAGCGCGAATGCGATCCACGATCTTGCGGCCCGGGACCAGGCCGGTGTGCGGCAACACCATCAGAAATTCCTCGCCGCCGTAACGCCCGACCTTGTCCGGCATGCGCAAGGCGTCGGCGAGCAGCGAGGCGACATCTTTGAGCACGCGATCGCCGGCATCGTGTCCGTAGGTGTCGTTGATTTCTTTGAAGTGATCGATGTCGGCCATCGCGATCGTGAGCGGCGTTCGATAGCGCTCGGCCTGCGCCATGGCATCGAGCAGGCCGACGGTGATGCCGCGGCGATTCATGATATGCGTGAGCGGATCGGTGATGGCCACGCGGCTCATCTCCTCGGCCTCGCCCTCGGCCATGAGACGCTTTTGGTATTCCTTGCGGATGGGGTTCAGCACCAGCCAGTAAATCGGCGGAGCGGTCACGAGCGCCAGCAGCCCAGCATCAAAGAGCATGACTCCAAAGGAACTTGTGGAGTGACCGAACGATGCGAGCCCCGCCATCACGACAAGTTCGGCAACAAAAACGATAACTACGATGGCCAGCATGGCTTGGATCGCCGATCGTGTCTCGCTCCTAGCTTTCTTCAAGGTCTGATCCCCGTTGTTGCTTGATCGCGGTCTACCCTGATCCCGGTAGTTCTACTTTCCACTAACTATAGTCCATCGGTTGCGGGTGCAAGGGGCTCAGAGGGATTGCAGGTTGGCATAACCGATGACCAGCCACTTGGTGCCGGCCGCCTCAAAATTGACCTGTACCCGGGCATGGGGTCCGTGACCTTCGTAACGCAAGACCACCCCCTCGCCGAACGTACCGTGGCGCACCCGGCGGCCGAGCTTCATGTCGGCCGGCGGTTCCTGGGACGGCAGGCCAATGACCAGATTCACTGGCGCGTAGGCCGCTACCGCCGGTTTGGCGCGGATTTCCTGAATCAATTCCTCGGGAACTTCCCCCAGAAATCGCGAGGGGCTGGTGTAGTGCTCGTTCCCGTGCAGCCGCCGCAGCTCGGCCTGGGTCAGCACCAGCCGCTGGCGCGCCCGGGTCATGCCGACGTAACACAGCCGCCGTTCCTCTTCGAGCCGGGCGGGGTCCTCCAGCGAGTGCTGGTGCGGGAACAGCCCCTCTTCCAGGCCGGTGAGGAACACCAGGGGGAACTCCAGCCCCTTGGCCGAATGCAGACTCATCAGCTGCACGCAGTCCTGCCAAGCCTCGGCCTGGCCCTCGCCGGCCTCCAGCGCCGCGTGGGCCAGAAACGAGGACAGGGGATCGAGCCCTTCGGCCTCGTCGTGTTCATACCCGCGCGCGGCGTTGATCAATTCCTCCAGATTTTCCACGCGCGATTCGGCCTTCTCGCCCTTTTCCTTCTTGTAGTGCTCGATCAGTCCGCTGCCCGCGAGCATGTGCTCAACGGTTTCTCCGAGTGCCAGCCCCGCGGTTTCACGCGCCAGGCGCTCGATGAGCAGTATGAACCCGTGCAGCGCCTCGCGCGCGCGGGCCGGCAACTCGGTGGCGGCGAGCAGTTTCTGCGCCGCGTCCCACAGGGAAATTTTTTCAGCCTTGGCGCGCTCGCGTAGCGTGTCCACGGTTTTGGCGCCGACACCACGGGTGGGCAGGTTCACGATGCGCTCGAACGAGGGGTCATTGTGGCGGCTGGCCATGAGCCGCAGATAGGCCAGTGCGTCCTTGATCTCGGCACGCTCGAAAAAGCGCAGACCTCCATAAACGCGGTAGGGTATGCCTTCGTTGATTAACCGTTCCTCGAACAGCCGCGACTGGGCATTCGACCGGTACAGCACCGCGCATTCGGCGCGCGCATGGCCGCGCGCCACCCAATCCTGGATGCGGTCGATCACGAAGCGCGCCTCGTCGAAATCGGTATAGCCGGTATAGAGCTCGATCGGCTCGCCGACCTCGCCCGCGGTCCAAAGGTTTTTTCCCAGGCGCCCGGTATTATGGCCGATCACGGCATTGGCGGCCTTGAGGATGGTGCCGGTGGAACGATAGTTCTGCTCCAGCCGGATGACGCGCGTGCCGGGGTGATCGTTTTCGAACTTGAGAATATTTTCCACCTTGGCACCGCGCCAGCCATAGATCGACTGGTCGTCGTCGCCGACCACGAACAGGTTACGCTCCGGCCCGACGAACAGCCGCAACCAGGCGTATTGAATCCGGTTCGTGTCCTGGAACTCATCGACCAGCACATGGCGGAAGCGCGCCTGGTAATGGGCGCGCAGGGTTTCGTTGTCACGCAGCATTTCGTAAACCCGCAGCAGCAGCTCGGCAAAATCCACCAGGCCGGAACGCTGACAGATTTCCTCGTAGGCCGCATACACCCGGCGCAGCTCACGCTGGGTCGGGTCGTTGGACTCGCCGAGGTCTTTGGGCCGTCGGCCTTCTTCCTTGTGCCCATTGATGAACCACATCGTCTGCTTGGGCGGCCAGTAGGCCTCGTCCATGTTGAGACCCTTGAGCAAGCGCTTGATGACTCTAAGTTGGTCCTCACTATCGAGAATCTGGAATGCCTGAGGGAGATTTGCCTCGCGCCAGTGCATGCGCAGCAGCCGGTGCGACAGCCCATGAAAGGTGCCGATCCACATGCCACCGACCGGCGCCGCGAGCATGCCCTCGATGCGGCCACGCATCTCGCTGGCGGCCTTGTTGGTGAACGTCACGGCGAGGATCGAATGCGGCGAGAGGCCTTCCACTCCCACCAGCCAGGCCACGCGGTGGGTGAGCACTCGCGTCTTGCCGCTGCCGGCACCCGCCAGCACCAGCAACGGCCCGGCGGGGGCGGCCACCGCCTCGCGCTGCACGTCGTTGAGATCGTCTAACAGGTGGGAAACATCCATGGCCGGATTTTACCAGAGACGGGACAGGACATCCGGGAAATCAACTGGGAGATCATCGGCTACCGCTGGTGGGTAACGCATGAGATGCGCCCCGCGCCGCTGACCATGTACCGGCTTGAGCTGCGCGGGCTCAACAACGTTCCGGCACGCCGGTGGTTGCTACGTTACAACTCGACGTGGACTGAGTATTTAAGTCCGGATCAGTCCGGCGGTAGCGGGCCCTGGCCCAGGAAACGCACGAAATCTTCGGGTGGCACAGGCCGGCTGTAGTAGTACCCCTGAGCGGTGTCACAATCGTGTTGGCGCAGAAAGTTCAACTGCGCCTGGGTTTCGACACCTTCCGCGACAACTGTAAGCTGCAGGCTTTTGGCGAGCGCGATGATGGCGGCGGCGATGGCCACATCGTCGAGATTGTCGGGGATATGCTCGATAAAGGAACGGTCAATTTTGATCACGTCGATCGGCAAACGCCGTAAGTAGCTCAGGCTGGAGTAACCGGTACCGAAGTCATCCACCGCGATCGACACACCCATTCGCTCCAGTCCGCGCAGGATGTCGATGGTCTGATTGACATCGCGCATCACCATGCTTTCCGTCACCTCGACCTCGAGCCATTTCGGTTCCAGGTTGGCGTGTTGCAGTGCGGTAGTAATCACGTCGAGCAGGTTTTTTTGACGGAACTGGCGCGCCGAGAGATTAACCGCTACGCGCACCGGTGACAGGCCAGCGACTTGCCAGGCGCGCGCATCGGCGCAGGCTTGACGCAGCACCCATTCGCCGATCGGCACGATCAATCCGGTTTCTTCGGCAAGCGGGATGAAATCCGCCGGTGACACCAATCCGAGTTCGGGATGCTGCCAGCGGATCAGCGCCTCGGTGCCAATGATGCGTCCGCTGTGAAGATCGATCTGCGGCTGGTAGTAAAGCCGTAGCTCGTTACGCTCCAGTGCATAGCGCAACGCATTTTCCATGGTCAGGCGCTTGTACGACTGGGTGTTCATCTCGGCACTGTAGAACTGGAAGTTGTTGCGGCCTTCCTCCTTGGCATGGTACATGGCCGCGTCGGCGTTGCGGTACAGCGTCTCGATGTCGCGGTCGTCGAACGGGTAGAGCGTGATGCCGATGCTGCAGGTCACGAACAACTCGTGACCACCGATTTCAAAAGGCAGGGAAAAGATATCGTTGACCTTCTGCGCCACGCGCGAGACGTCGTCCACGTGCGCCACGGCCGCGAGTACGATGATGAACTCATCACCGCCCGGACGCGCCACGGTGTCGCCGGGGCGCACGCCGCTTTGCAGCCGTTGCGCGACCTGCTTGAGCAACAGGTCGCCCATCTCGTGGCCGAGGGTATCATTGATGTTCTTGAACCGGTCGAGGTCTATGAACAACAACGCCACCAGGCGTTCGTGCCGATCAGCGTCGATCATGGCCTGGCGCAGCCGGTCCTGCAACAGTATGCGATTCGGCAAACCGGTCAACGCGTCATAATAGGCCATGGTCGCGAGCGATTCCTGGTCCCGGTATTTTTCGATGGCAATGGCGGCCAGCTGGCGGGCGCGTTCAAGCAGTTCACGATCGGCCGCGGTCGGCCGCGAGGATTCGCGGGCGTAGACCGCGAATGTCCCCAGTTTCACGCCCTTGGCCGAGACGATCGGCGTGGACCAACAGGCGCGCAGACCGTGGTGCAGCGCCGCGTCACGAATCACGGCACAGTGCGGGTCGCTGGCAATATCCGACACCGTCACCATCTCGCTTGCACGGCCTTCCTGGGGGCCACCATGGGGATCGGCGATGATGCCGTCGAGCACACGACGGAAGCTTTCGGGCAGGCTGGGTGCGCCGCCGACGCGCAGGTGCGTGCCGTCGGCATTGAGCAGCAGGACGGCTCCGGATTTGCGGCCTTCGTATTGTTCTTCGTAAATCCGGACCAGCGCATCCAATACGTCAACCAAGGGGGCACTCCGCGCCAGCATCTCGAGCACATGCTTTTCACCCGTCAGCAGCGCTTGCTGGCGCTTGCGCTCGGTGATGTCGATAAAGGTGGCTATGGCGCCCGTCACCACGCCGTCCGTGACAATCGGGCGCGACCAGTATTCGACGGGGACCGCGACACCGTCCTTACGCCAAAACACTTCATCAGAAGTATTGGTTGTCTGACCGGTCTGATAAGCGCGGTACATCCGGCATTCTTTGGCCGGATAGGTACTGCCGTCGGGATGAGAATGATGAATGAGTTCGTGTATGTGTTTGCCGAGCACTTCATCGGCGTTCGGGTAGCCCAGCATTTGTAGGAACGCCCGGTTGACGAAGGTGCAGTTGCCATTGGTGTTCACCTCATATACGCCTTCCTCCATCGAATTGAACAGGCGATCCACGCTCGCGCGAGAATCACGCAACGCCTCTTCCGCCCGTTTGCGCTCGGTGATGTCGCGGGCGATGCCCAGCACGCCGACGAGCTTGCCTGCTTCATCGACCATGGGCGTTTTGATGGTTTCATACAGCCCCCGGCGACCATCTCCGGCGAAGGTCAGCCATTCCTCGTTGATGCTGGGCTTGCCCGCGGTCATGGCCTTGCGATCGTTTTCACGGAAGAAGTCCGCCTGTTCCTTGTCCACAAAGTCGTAGTCGGTCTTGCCGACAATCTTGGCTTCACTAGCGCCGAAGAAACGCTCTAACATCGGGTTGCAGCTCAGATAGACGCCATCCGCGTCCTTCAGCCAGATCAGATCGGGGATGGTTTGCACCAGGGTGCGCAGGCGGGTTTCGTTTCCTGCCAACATCAGCACTAAACGCTTGTGCTCGGTAATGTCATGGAAGTACCACACCCGTCCATGGTACTTGCCGTCCGGCCCGAACATGGGGACGGAGTAACGCTCCAAAATCCTGCCGTCTTTCAGCGCAATCTCCTGCGAACTTTTTTCGTGTTGGTGCTCGTACAGATACTTAATCCGCGCGAGGAACGCCTCAGGGTCCACCAGCTTGTCGAGCACTGATAGAATCGCGGCCTCATCGGAGCGCGACCCGACGATCTCCGGGGGAATACCCCAGATTTCGACGAAGCGGCGGTTGAAGGAAATCATCTTGCCTTCGCCGTCCGCCACCAGGATCCCGTCAAGCGAGGTCTCCAGCTGGGTTGAAAGAATGGTGTTCCTGAATTCCAGTTCCTGCTGCGCCTGTTTGCGCCCGGTGATGTCCTCGGCCACGCCGACCACGCTGGTGATTCGGCCGTTTTCATAGAGCGGGGAACCATTGAGATTAACGACCCGATGCGCGCCGTCCTTGCGCACCAATTCAACTTCGTAGTTCGACACGGTCTCGCCCGCCGCCACAACTCGCTGAAATTGCACCATCACTTCCGGGAGTATCTCGGGGGCAAAAAGTATGGAAAAGGACCTGCCGATCAATTCTTCGACGGCATAGCCCGTTATTTTGGCGCCGGCGCGATTGACCAGGGTGAATCGTCCTGTGGGGTCGAAGACGAAGATGGCGCTGGCGACGTGCTCCAACACCTGATTAAGAAGGATGCGGCTATCCTGACCGATGAACTCGGTTTCGGCGTGGCGCGATAATGATCTAGCTGATTCCATGTAACCCTCGGGGCGCATGCGTCCATTCCTGTTACGTCGCGGTCGCTCGGTCCATTCGGGGCCCGCCTTCTTGTGTGCTTTGCCTCGCGTTCTAGCCGATTCTCACAAACGGCCGTTTGACCTATCTTCCCTGTACTGTCGTGCACGCACGGGGTCTTGAACAAATATAATAGAGACCTGCATTATTGGTGCCAGCTAAGTTTGATCCAGATCAGGAACGACAGGCGTCAGACGACCGCAAAAAGCCCGAAAAATCCGAGGTTGGCGGCGTAAAACGGCAGAAAAACCTTTTTTTAAGGTCAGATTTTCGGAGAACTGTTAACGGCTTACCGTCCCAAGACGAGCGGAGGGCGTGAGGTCGGCAATCCAGAACATCTTGGTGAATTGCGCCCGGGCAGGGTGGCGAGCACTTTTTTCAACTCATCGGAGGGAAGCTTGGGAAACGCCGCTGGCACATCGGCGCCGGTGCAGGGCAGCGGCTTAAGGGATGGCGGTGCTTTCAGAATGGCTGTGTTCGCTCCGGACATCTCCGTTTCCTCCCGCGCTGACGCGACGCTCTTGTGCATCAAAACTCCCGGATGACGTGACTGTTTCTGAATCTTCCGCCATCGCGGGCGATTGTGTCATCTCCAACACCCCCGCCCCGGTAATGATCAGGCGAACAATTTCGCAGTTATAGCGGATGCGGGTGACCTCGGCCGGCAGGATCAGATTGTTGTGCGCGGCCAGGTGGCGGATGGAATTGAGGTAGTCGAGCTTCTGAATCAGCACCGCGCGGCTGCGGCGGCTCGCGATAAATTCTTCATTCGCGACAATAATCCGCTTCAGATCGCTGAGGTGAACAAACTCCAGCTCTGCTCTCCGCGGATCGATCACATAACTGTTATGGCGCGACTTCTCGAGGGCGATGCGTTCCTGGACATGCTGCGGCAAATGGGGAACGAAATTCGGGCCGAACTTCTCCTGCAACTTTTGATTCAGATAAAACCGCAGCTGATTCTCGGCATCGTAGAGCTGGGCGTACACGTCCAGCATGACGTGTAATTCCGAGCGGATGCGTTCGTCGATGGAGAAGCTGAAGGAAACGATGACCTGGCTCTTGTCGATATTGAAGTAATCCGGATCCAAGACCTTGAAGGCATCGCCTTCCAGCCGTCCCACGCCAAGATGCTGGAAGTATTCGAAGGCCTCTCGAATCGGCCAGCTTTGGGACTCAGCGACGACCTGACCGCCGGGAATTCTGCCGATGGTGTCCAGATATACGGTATCGGAGGCAAACGCCTCGCAGTGCATTTTGACGTGCGCTTGAATTTTGTTGTGCACGGCTTCTGAAAGAGGGGTTTTGCGGACAGGTGCCATGGATTTTTTCTCCTCGCCCCGAACTGGTTTAATGCGCGCCAACGACGGCACGGTGTGGCCTGCGGCTTTTCAGATGTGCAAATTACATCCTGTGTTTTGGTTTGTACAGACTGAATTTATGGCGCCCGGCACTCACCGACTATGGCCGGTTTTCTCGCTCTTTGAGGCAGACCAAACCCGATCAGCTTTTCGCGTTTAGCTTGGCACGCAGCGTCTTCACCCGCGCCGCTAATTTCTTCCTGGTATCCTCCGGGACATCCTTGAGGGCCAGTACGCGCTCCGGATAAGCCTTGGTCATTTTCATGAGGTTTTGCAGGATTTCCATGGCGCCATGGTTGGTTAATCCGAAAGATTCGCCCACCCGGGCGAGGCTGTAGGCCAGGCCGCGTTTGGCATCGATGTAAAACGGCAAGGCTGACAGCAGATCGTGCCGATCCCAGGCGCGCATCGGCGCCGGATCGAACACCGGTGCCAGCCGCACGTTTTTCGGCCCCCCGAGAAAGGCGAGGTTTTCCAGGTGCAGGTCGCCGTTGCCGGTCAGGAGCGCCAACACAAAACGGCGATACACCTCCGCGCGCGCCTGGGCGGCATCGATATCGACGATTTCAGACAGCTTCAGAATCATGCTGCCCAGCTGTTCCACCTCGGCATCCGTCGTTGTGCGCACCTGTTGCTGACCCGTGGCGTAGACCGAGAAGAAGCTTTCCATGGGAAGCGCGTTGCCATCCTTGGTACGATCGAAACGCTCCACCGCCAGCACCGACAAACCGTCAATCGACGCACGCCAATGGCGCGGTACCTCAAGCCCCCATTCCCGATGCACCTCCAGACACAGGGCTTCCAGCGCGGTGATGCCCTGATACTGGGGGTCTTCTATTTTCATGACTACATCGGTATGGGGCACGCCATCGACCTGGCGCACGCCGGGGGCGGCGACGCTGCCGTCCCATTTATTTTTGTCGGGAATCGATACCAGGAGTTTGGGAATCTGGCCGCCGACCGAGGGTGTCGGGCCGATGAGGCGCAGGATATCCAGCGCTTCGTTGCTTGATTCCTGGTGGGTCTGGTCCTTCAGGAAATGCCACAACTCCGAGCGCGATCCGATACGCTTCCGGGATTCCGGCTTGGTGCCATAAAACTCCAAGGCCGCGCGGTCATCCTGGAACACATCGATATGCCCGATGCCGTTGTGTCCCGTCAGCATGAGCAATTCCCACTCGGTTTCAAATCCCGGGGCCGGCGGGTGCGGACGCTTGGCCAGCAGACCGGTATAGATGCGACGCTGGATATTGTTGACGTTCTTGCCGGGGATCAGCGCCATCAGCCGCGGCAGCAGCGGGAGAATTTCGGTGGCCTGATGGATGAAAGGGCGTGTCTGCCACAGCGTGGGCGGGAGCAGCAATGACAGGCCGGCGACTTCCTGGCGTTCGAGAAACTCGGGGGTGTAAGAAAAACGCATCTCGCGGTCGGTGGCCACGAGATGGCCCATCTTGATGGGCTCGGTCGCGGTGCGGGCCCACACCACCGCGTAACGGTCGGTCATGAAAAGAAGTTGCCCTTCTGGATGCGTTCGAGCTGGTCGTCATCCGGTACCGCGGCCAATTTCAGGCCCACCGCGCGCGCCAGCCGATCAATCAGCGTGAAGTCGGCGGTGCCGCGGCTTTTCATTCGGCTTAAGGTTTCGGGTCGCAGGCCGGCGCGCTGCGCCAAATCCTTTTCCTTGAGTTTCTTCACCGCGGCCGCGCCGAGGATGGCACTGAGGACGTGCCGCACCGTGTTCGCATCGTTCGAGGTTATGTTCTTGCTCATATGATCAATTAACCATAAAAATGATCTAATAGTCAATATATAATATTAGTTGATCTATAAGTCAATATAACATCCACGCCATGAATAGACCCTGATGTGGCCCGAAACTCCATTTGTGCCAGAAAAACGCTGGTTTCATGGCATAAACGGCAGACACGGCATTCAAGGCAATAACTCAAATCGTCCTTGTCCAACACGAGACTCGTGAACCGGTGACTACCCCGTCCCGCATCAGTATCAGGCGAAAATTGACATGACTAACTAATTCCGTTTAGAAATAACTCATGATTAAGCTAAACGTCCACGAAGCGAAAACCCATCTTTCGCGCTATTTGGCCAAACTCAAGAAGGGCCAGACCATCCTCTTGTGCCACCGCAACACGCCGGTGGCGGAAATTCGGCCGCTACCAGCGGCGCTCGCAAAGCCGCGCCCCATTGGCCTCGCAAAAGGCAAGTTCCGCGTGCCCGCCAGCTTCTTCAAACCGCTGCCGGAGAAAATCATCAAGGCTTTCCACGGCGACACAGCATGAAGCTGCTGCTCGACACCTGCACATTTCTTTGGATTATTTCTGACGACTCAGCTGTTCCCGCAGTCATGTCGATGCCGAGATGCCTTGGCCTCGACCACGGCCAGTTTGGTGTTGCGATACTCCAGCACATAATCGGCGGTAAGCGCCTTGCCGCGCTTACCATGACCCTCAATGCGGCCAAGCGTGATCGGATACTCGCGCCGAATGCGGCTGCCCTCGACGACGCCCCAGCCCGCGGCCTTGAGCGCAGGGTCGATGTGTTCAGCACGGGTTTCGGCTTCGTTCATGAGTTTTTCAAAACATACCGACCGGTCTTATTTCCACCGACCTTCTCGACCACACCCGCATCAAGCAGCGGACGCAATAAATCCATCGCACCCTGCCGAGACACGCCCAACGCCGCCCATATTTCAGCCGGAGCCATGCCCCCGTGATCGCGGAGCAGGTGGAGCAGCTGTTCCTGACGCGGACGTAAAACCAGTTTTTCCGTGGACTTTCCCTGGAAGGTTTGAATCCGCAGCCATGCCCGATCCAAGGTTTGCCGGAGTCCCGCCGCACAGTATTCCAGCCATGCCGTCATATCTTCTCCGGCCCGCCGTACGCCATCCAACGCGGCATAATATTTTGGCCGATCTTCCCAGTAATACTCATCCACCGAAAAAATGTGATGCGTGTCAAAGCCGCGCCGGTAGAGTTCCCACAAAGCAAGAGCTCGGCCTGTGCGGCCATTGCCGTCGGCAAAAGGATGGATCGCCTCGAACCGGTAATGCAGAATGGCCGAACTGAGAACCGGCGAGAGTTTTTTTGCCGCCGTGTTCCACCACTCTAGCAACTCGAACATCAATCCCGAAACCGCATCCGGCGGAGGAGGTAGATACTTCCCGACCCGAACAGCGATCATCCGGTATTTTCCCGCCTTGCCCTGATCCATCACCTCCCCGGCCAGAATCCGGTGCAGCGCCAGAATGTCCGCATGACGAATAGTTTTCTTGGCCGTATTTTTTTCCACATAGCGCAATCCGGCAAAATAATTGAGGACTTCGCGCTTGGGCCGCGCACCGGGCGCGGAGAGTTCGCGCCCTTCCTCCAGGGCGCGCACCTGTTCGAGGGTCAGCGGGTTTCCCTCAATGGCCGTCGAGGCATGTCCGTTACGCGTACGAGTATCCTTCTGCAAAGCCGGCATCCAGGCAAGATCGACCACCGCGCTTTGAATGCGCTCGCGCAACGCCGCCACCTGCTCAACTTCAGCAAGCAGGGCTGGAGTGATGGTAAATTGCGGAACATAGGTCATGGAAAAAGGCTAAGCGAGTGTCAAGTATAAGTCAAGTTATGAGTCAAGCCGCCTCACAACTCCCCCGCGAAAGCCTTATGCAGCAGCGATCGAAGGCTCTACTCTACTGTCACCGACTTCGCCAAATTCCGCGGCTGATCCACATCCGTCCCCTTCGCGAGCGCGACATAATAGGCCAGCAGTTGCAGCGGCACGGTGTAAAGAATCGGCGAGGTGGTTTCGCCCACCTCGGGCATGCGGATCTTGGTGGTGTTGCTGGCGCGTACGCCGGTGCCTTTGACTGAGAACACGTACAGCTCGCCGCCGCGGGCGCGGACTTCTTGTAGGTTCGATTTTAATTTTTCCAGCAGCTCGTCGTTCGGTGCCACCGCGATCACCGGCATGTCGGCATCCACCAGCGCCAGCGGGCCGTGTTTTAACTCGCCGGCGGCATAGGCCTCGGCGTGGATGTAGGAAATTTCCTTGAGCTTGAGTGCGCCTTCCATGGCGATGGGGTAGTGCACACCGCGCCCGAGGAACAAGGCGTGGTGCTTGTCCACAAAACGCTCGGAGAGTTGGCGGATTTCTTCGCTCAGTTCCAGCACCTTCTGGATACGGCCCGGGAGTTGTTCCAGCTCTTCCACCAGTTTCTGTTCCTTCTCGGCGGTCAACCCGTGCCGGCGCGCGAGCGCGATGGTGAGCAGCAGCAGTGCGGTCAACTGGGTGACCAAGGCCTTGGTCGAGGCCCCGCCGATTTCCGGACCGGCGCGGGTGAGCAGCGTCAGTTCCGATTCGCGCACCAGCGAAGATTCCGGCACGTTGCAGATGGCGAGCGAATGGCCGTAGCCGAGCTTCTTGGTCTGCTGTAACGCTGCGAGCGTGTCGGCGGTCTCACCTGACTGCGAGATGGTTACGATCAAGGTACCCGGCAACACCACGTGTTTGCGGTAGCGGTATTCGCTGGCGATCTCGACGTTGCACGGCAGGCCGGCGATGCCCTCGATCCAATAACGCGCGACCGAACCGGCGTGAAAACTGGTGCCGCAGGCGATGATCTGAACGGCCTTGGTGTTGTCGAAGATCTGCCCGGCGGTCACGCCGAAGGCCGCTTCCAGAATCCGGTGCTGGCCGAGGCGGCCTTCGAGGGTGTCGGCCACCGCCTTGGGCTGCTCGAAAATTTCCTTCTCGGTGAAATTGCGGTACTGGCCGCGCTCGACCGAATCGGCCGAGGCCTCGGACACGCGCACCGGGCGTTCAACTTTTTTGCCGCCGGCGTCGTAGATGGTATACCCGGTGTGGCGCAGATCGACGACGTCGCCGTCCTCGAGATAGATCACGTTGTGCGTCACCGGCGCCAGCGCCAGCACGTCGGAGCCGATGAAGTGCTCCCCGATACCGACCCCGACCACCAGTGGGCTGCCCTTGCGCGCGGCGATCAGGCGATCCGGGTCATCGCGGCTGACGATCCCGAGCGCATAGGCGCCTTCGAGCTCGCCAATGGCAATCCTGGCCGCCTGGCACAGGTCTTTGTGTGTCTTCAGGTGATGGTGAATCAGATGCGCCACCACTTCGGTGTCGGTCTGGGACGTGAAGACATAACCCAGGTCCTGGAGTTGCTCGCGCAGTTTTTCGTGGTTTTCGATGATGCCGTTGTGCACCACGGCCACGCTGTCGTTCGAGACATGCGGGTGGGCATTGTCTTCGCTCGGCACCCCGTGGGTGGCCCAGCGGGTGTGGGCGATGCCGGTCTGGCCTTCGGTGTTGTGCTTCCGGATGGCGTCCTCGAGCACCTTAACCTTGCCGACCGCGCGCACGCGTTCCAGGTGCGCCTGGCCGTTGCTCCCGAGCACGGCGATGCCGGCCGAGTCATAGCCACGGTATTCGAGGCGCTTCAGCCCCTCGATCAGGATCGGGACCACGTTGCGTTGCGCGACCGCGCCGACAATGCCACACATTTGTTGTCTGCCTTTTTATTGCTGAAAAATGGACAGGATTTACAGGATTAACATGATTGAATGTGGCTGCCAGTTATCCAATAAATCCTGTTAATCCTGTCTATTTATCTTTGCTTTTCTTGACCGGCCGTTTCCAGCCGGGCTTGGTCGACTGCGGGACACGCGTCAGCGTCAGCTCACCCTCGGGCGCATCCTTGGTGATCACCGAACCGGCGCCGATGGTGGCGCCCGCGCCCACGTTCACCGGCGCCACCAGGGCGGTGTTCGAGCCGATGAAGGCGTTGTCGCCGATGGTGGTGGGATGTTTGTTGGCGCCGTCATAATTGCACACGATGGTGCCGGCACCGATATTGACGCCCTGACCCACCGTGGTATCGCCGACGTAGCTCAGGTGATTGATCTTGCTGCCGCTACCCACCTTGGACTTTTTCACTTCGACGAAATTACCGAGATGCACGCGGTCGGCGATTTGCGCCCCCGGACGCAGGCGGGTGAACGGCCCGAGGCGGCATTCACTGCCGATGGCGGACTCCTCGAGCACGCAGTTCGGCAGAATCACGCTATCGGCACCGATGGTGCAATCGCGGATGACGTTGTTCGGCCCGATGTGCACCCGATCGCCGAGCGTGACCTGGCCCTCGAAGATCACGTTGACATCGATCACCACGTCGCGCCCGCAGCGCAGCTCACCGCGCACGTCGAGACGCGCGGGGTCACGCAGGGTCACCCCCTGGCTCATGAGCTTTTCCGCCTGCTGCTTTTGATGAATACGCTCCACCTGGGCGAGCTCCTGCTTGCTGTTGACACCGAGGATTTCGGTAATGTCTTGCGGTGCCCGGGTCGTGATCGCCACCCCTTCTGACACCACCATGGCAATTATATCAGTCAGATAATATTCGCCCTGGGCGTTGTGATTGCGCAGGCCGGCGAGCCATTGCTTGAGCTTCACCGCCGGCGCCGCCAGGAAGCCGGTGTTCACCTCGCGGACCCTGGCTTCCGCGGGCGTGGCGTCCTGGCTTTCCACGATTCGGGCCACTTTGCCGGCTTGGTCGCGAATAATCCGTCCGTAGCCGCCGGGCTGCTCCAGTTCCGCTGTGAGCAGGGCGAGGCTATCAGATCCGGCCGCGGCCAGCAGGGTTTGCAAGGTCTCCGGGCGAATCAGCGGGACATCGCCGTAGAGCACGAGCACGGTGGCCTTATCCTGGACCGCGGGCATGGCCTGGGCCACGGCGTGGCCGGTGCCGCGCTGTTCGGCCTGGCGCACCCAGTTGACCCCGGCCTGGGGAAAGGCCTGGCGCACCCGTTCGCCGCCGTGGCCATAGACCACGTGCACGGCCGTGGGTTTGAGCGTCGCGGCACTTTCCAGCACGTGCGCCAGCAGCGGCCGCCCGGCAAGGTTGTGCAGCACCTTGGGCGTATCCGAATACATGCGTTTGCCCTGGCCGGCAGCCAGGATGACGATTTCGAGAGGGGCGGACATGGGTCAGGGCGTCGATTTAATCACACCCCGTTAACAATAGGAAAACACCCGGCGCGGCGGCCTACTGCAGCGTGGGCAGGTCGCCGGCCGGGCGGCCGTTGCGAATTTCCTCGGCGGTGGCATCGCGGATGTCCTGCACCGTCACCTCGAAGCGGATGGTCTGGCCCGCGAGCGGATGGTTGGCATCCACCGTGATCTTGTCGCCTTCGATGCGCGTGACCGTCAGCACGATACTCTCACCCTTCGCATTCTGCGCCTCGAACTCGGCGCCGACACGGCGCAGCTCGGGGGGCGCGTTTTCGATGTCGTCGGTGAAAGTGAGTTGGGGGTCGCGCTCGCCAAAGGCATCGGCCGCTGACAGCTGCACCGCCACGCGGTCGCCGATGGCGTGTCCGTCCAGCGCCTGCTCGATCTTGGGGAACAGCTCGGCGCCCGAACCGTGCACATAGGACACGGGCAGGTCGCGGTATTCGAAAAGTTCGCCCTTTTGATTGTGCACCGCGTAGATCAGCGAGACGACCTTGTTACGGGTAACGACGGGAGTGGTCATGGAGATTTAATTATGGAGCACGGCGCGCGCACCGCTTACTTGCGGCGGGTGCGCTCGCGCAGTTTCTGGATGGCACGCAGTTTCGCGATGGATTCGGCCAGTTCGGCCTGGGCCGTGGCATAGTCGATGTCCGCCTTGCGGTCGCGCAGCGCCTCTTCGGCGCGCTCCTTGGCCTGCAGCGCGGCGGCTTCGTCGAGGTCGCGGGCGCGCACCGCGGTGTTGGCGAG
>JAUSDQ010000037.1 GCA_030650525.1 Sulfuricaulis sp. | reverse complement strand
CGCCAGGAGGCTCATGTGCGCTGTGCCTGCGGCTGCTCCAGCGGGGCTGCGGCGTGCGGGGCTGGGGGCCTGATGGCCTGGGGACGGGGGTGCGGGCACGGG
Source organism: Sulfuricaulis sp. (assembly GCA_030650525.1). Lineage (GTDB taxonomy): Bacteria > Pseudomonadota > Gammaproteobacteria > Acidiferrobacterales > Sulfurifustaceae > Sulfuricaulis. Next base: position 1,948 of record JAUSDQ010000037.1, on the reverse strand, counting down.
GGAGCCAGGGCGCATAGGGCCTTCATGTTGACTACGGTCTGGTGGATATGGGCGGCATCGTGGCTCTTAACAAATGTGGCGTCATTTGCTCTCGGCGCATTGTTGAATAGGTCTAGCCCGTGGCCAAAGACCCGTACTCTATTGAAGAACTGCTGCGGCTGGTCAAGTCGTCGGGCGAGAACAGCAATGTTGACGCCAAGGCACCGATGGGTTGGGATGAAGGCGACGAGTCCGCGAGACTGGCCAAGGATATAGCAGCGTTCGCGAACTCACGCGATGGCGGGGCCATCGTGATCGGGAAGTCTGAGAACAACGGTCAATTCGAGTACGTCGGCGTGAGTGCGGAGCAGGCCGCGACGTTCGACACAACACGAGTTGCCAACTGGATCAACAGCCGATTCAATCCGCCCATCAATCTCACCTGCCACACAGTCGAGAGCGACAGCAAACTGTATGTCGTGATCGTCGTGTCTGAGTTCGGGGACATCCCGGCGCTGTGCGTTCGCACCGTCGGTCCGACCTCGGGTAAGGGTAAGCCATTGCTGAGCGAACGTACCCTGTACGTCCGAACGGCAAATGCTGAGTCCGCGCCTCTGGGATCAGCGGACGAGCTTCGCGAACTGATTGGCATCGCCACGCGGAAGCGCGCGGACGAAATGTTGACCATGTTTCATGCGATGATGCAGGGGAAACGGCTGGTCGCTCCACCGGATAACGGCGAGCTATTTGCGATGCACTTCGAAACGGTCAAGACTTCTGTCGAAACACCCATTGCGGATCGGATGGCCAGCGGTGCGTGGAGCATGTCGTTCCACCCGAGTAGCTTTAGAGCAGACCGATTCCCCGAGACCGAGCAGTTGGAGAACATCATCAACAAACACGCCGTGCGCCTTCGTGATGAATTTCCTGCCAATCGGCGCGGCACGACGCCATTCAACTGGGGCATCGGCAATTCATACTATAGCGAGTCCTGGGGATTCAGCAGGGCCGGCCTCTTCCACTGGTGCGAGACGTTCGATGAGAACAGATACAGCTTCAAGAGTCCGTGGCACCGAGTAGGCGGCGAACCAGACCCGGAAATCCCGCAGGGGCAGTGGATCAACTACCAGCCGCATTTGTTCAAGATCATTGAGTTCTTTACGTTCATGGCACGGATGATTTCGATTTTCGATTCAGCCGAGTCACTTTCGTATCGATTGACGGCCGGCCCCTTGTCAGGACGCCGACTGGTTTCCACGAATCCCGAGATCAGCCTAGATGCAGAATTCGCCGAGCCAGCCGGGGAGAACGTGTTCATTTGGAAGCGCACCACGCCCATCCAAGAATTCCAAGCGACTTGGAAGGATGACTGCGCGGCAGCGACGAAGAGATTCTTTGAACTGTTTCCGGGGCATCGCATAACTGCCGAGACGTTCCGAAAATGGGTAGATCGGTTTCAGACTCGCGACTTTGGCCGCTAGCTCAAGCGCTTTAATGAGGAATGCCATGCATGTACAAGAAGGGCGCAATGATGGAGCTACCGCTGCCAGAGACGATAGGAAAGATAAAGGCCGTTCTGCCTATCGGGTTGACTCCGAACGATCCCATCGGGTGGGCTCAGCGGCACGGCACGGGCCCTCTGCCTACGACCAGTTGTGTGCTTCGGAGTCAACCCGATAGGCAGAAAGGCCGTTATCAGACCGGGCCGGGGCCGGCGGGCGGCGACGGCGGGGTGGCCGGCGCCGAGAGAACGGCGCGTATTGTATCGTTGATCTCCAGCCGGGCCAGTCATCCGCGGCGATCTTTCTGCTCATGGGTGCTGATCCGGGCGGTCCATTTGCCGGTTGACGGCGGCGGTGGGGGCGCATAGCATCCCGCTCACAGCCGGGCGGACGCGGTCGGCGCGCCAGGAGGCTCATGTGCGCTGTGCCTGCGGCTGCTCCAGCGGGGCTGCGGCGTGCGGGGCTGG
>JAUSDQ010000033.1 GCA_030650525.1 Sulfuricaulis sp. | reverse complement strand
CGCCCCGGTGCTCACCGGCACTGAATTCGATCTTACGATCGCGGAAACACCCGTTAATTTTACCGGCACGCCGCGCATGGCCACCACCATCAACGGCTCGATCCCGGCGCCCACTTTGCGCTGGCGCGTGGGTGATACGGTGACGCTGCGGGTCACCAACCGGCTCGCCGTGGACAGCTCGATTCACTGGCACGGTATTCTCCTGCCGTACCAGATGGATGGCGTGCCGGGCATAAGCTTCAAGGGTATTCGACCCGGGGAAACCTTTACTTACCGCTTCAAGGTCGTGCAGACCGGCACCTATTGGTATCACTCCCACTCCGGCATGCAGGAGCAGACCGGCATGTACGGCGCGATCGTCATCGACCCGGCCGGCAAGGGTCCGATTCGCGCCGACCGGGAATACGTGGTTCAGTTTTCCGACTGGACCGACGAAGACCCGATGCGCATACACGCCAAGCTCAAAATGCAGAGTGACTATTACAACTTTAATCAGCCGACGGCAGGCCAGTTCCTTCGTGACGCTTCTGAAAACGGTATCTCGGCCGCCATGGCGAAGCGGCGCATGTGGAACCAGATGCGCATGAACCCGACCGATCTGGCTGACATTTCCGCTTACAGCTACACCTACCTCATGAACGGCGCCACCCCGGCCGGCAATTGGACAGGTCTGTTCCGTCCGGGCGAGAAAGTGCGGCTGCGTTTCATTAATTCCGGTGCGATGACATTTTTCGACGTGCGCATCCCGGGGCTCAAGCTGACGGTGGTGCAGACCGACGGCCAGGACGTCGACCCCGTGACGGTGGACGAGATCCGCATCGGCGTCGCCGAGACTTATGACGTTATCGTCACACCCCGGGACGAGGCCTACACAATTTTTGCGCAATCGATGGATCGTACCGGTTATGCCCGCGGCAGCCTGACGCCGCGCGTCGGTATGGAGGCCGCCGTCCCCGCGCTGGACAAACCCGAGCCGCTTACCATGGGAGACATGATGGGCGACATGGGCGGCAGCCTGGGCACGATGGATCACAGCGCTCACGGCGGCATGGCCATGGATCACAACCAGCACGCCATGGGCAGTGGCATGGCCATGGGTGCCGGTTCCGTGCGCGTGCGTCATGCCCGGACCGAGTACGGTCCCAGCGTGGACATGCGCGTGGACACGCCGCGCACCAATCTGGATGACCCGGGCATAGGTCTGCGCCACAACGGCCGGCGCGTGCTCACCTATGCCGCCCTGCACACCATCGGCGGCCCGATCGACCGGCGCCAGGCGGAGCGGGAGATCGAGCTGCACCTCACCGGCAACATGGAGCGCTACACCTGGTCGTTCGACGGCTTGGAATTCGGCAAATCCACGCCGGTGCATTTCCGCCACGGCGAGCAGCTGCGCGTGATCCTGGTCAACGACACCATGATGACGCATCCGATGCACATGCACGGCATGTGGAGTGAACTGGAAAGTCCCGACGGGCGTTTCCAGGTGCGCAAGCACACCATCAACGTGCAGCCGGCACAGCGCGTCAGTTTTCTCGTCAGCACCGACGCCCGCGGTCGCTGGGCGTGGCACTGCCATCTCCTGTACCACATGGATTCGGGGATGTTCCGCGAAATCGTCGTGGCCTGAATACGGCGCATTGAATATTGGAGAACGAAATGACGATCAATGGCAAAGTAATCGTTGTCGCCGTCGTGACGGTGCTCGGGATATCTTGTGCCGGGGCGCAGGAACCGGCGGCGGCTAGGCCGGAAATGGACCACAGCAAGATGGATCATGGCGCCATGTCAGGGCCGGCGCCCGACACAGGACATGACATGGGCGGCATGGACCACGGTTCCATGCAGGGCGGCTCGCCGCCGCCCGATGCGCGCGACCCGCACGCCTACTCGGGCGGATACGACTTCGGCCCGATCTCGCCCCCGCGCATGGGAGACGTTCACAACTTTCATGGGCTCATGATCGATCGGCTCGAAAGGATACGCACGCGCGACAACTCGTACACGGAATACGATCTGCAGGCATGGTTCGGCCGTGATTACGACCGCGCGGTGCTCAAGGCTGAGGGCGAGGTCGATGGCGGCCGGCTTCATGATGCGCGCACCGAATTGCTGTGGGGCCACGCCATCGCTGCCTACTGGAACACACAGTTGGGCGTGCGCCATGACGGTGGCATCGAGCCGAGTCGTACATGGCTTGCCTTCGGCGTCCAGGGTCTGGCTCCGTACTGGTTCGAAATGGATATTACCGGATACATCGGAGAACATGGCCGCACGGCGCTGAGTGTCGAGGCGGAATACGAACTACTGTTGACGCAAAAACTGATACTGCAACCCCGCCTCGAAGCCAATTTCTACGGCAAGCGCGATGCCGAACGCGAACTGGGCTCCGGCCTGTCCGATCTGGTCGCGGGTGTGCGGCTGCGCTACGAAATCCGGCGTGAGTTCGCGCCCTACGTCGGGGTCGAGCGGAGTGGTAAATTCGGCGGCACCGCCGATTTTGCCCGCGACAAGGGGAACCAGGCAATGGCGACGCGGGTTGTGGCAGGCTTGCGCTTCTGGTTCTGAGGTTTGCATTTTTCCCTCATGAGTCTGGAGCACAACATGTTCGTGATTTTTTCATTTCTATAATTTAAGGAGCCAAGCGATGATACAAGTGAATGCCAATGTTTTTTGCCAAGCGCTGCTGTTGTTGCTGATCCTCGCGCCATCGGCCGTGCTCGGCGACGCCGGATACGACGCGAAGCAAGGACCGGCGGCGATGGCGGGGATGGATCACGGTAAAATGAAAATGAATGGTCAGGGCGACCCGGCTGTGGCAGGCGGTCACTGGAGGGCCCCGGAGGATGCCGTGAAGCGGTCCAACCCCGTTGCCGCGGACCGCGTGTCGCGGCAACGCGGACGGAAATTGTTTAGCGCGAACTGTGCCAGTTGTCACGGCGCGAAAGGCCGCGGCGACGGTCCGGCCGGCAAGGCGCTCAATCCCAAGCCGGCCGATTTGACGGCCATGGCCGGACAGCACCCGGATGGCGATTTCGCCTGGAAGATCGCCAATGGGCGCGGCGCCATGCCGGCGTGGAAAGGGACCCTGAAAGAGCATCAGATCTGGGACCTGGTGAACTATTTCCAAAGTCTCGCGCCAGGAAAGAATAAGGCCAACAGCCAGCATCCCCACGACCGTGGGCACAACCACTGAAGCGTAAATACGTTGCTTGAAATGTCTACCAAGGATCGAATCCGAATCGAACCAGCTTACGAAGGCTCGGTGTGCAGGATATGGCAAAAAGGTTGATCGTCTGGATAGTGCTGGCCGCTGTGCTGAATTCCCTCTGGGAGTGGGCGCAACTTCCTTTGTACAGTTTGTGGAACGATCCGGATCGGAGCCGAATCGCGGCCTATCTCATCCATTGCATTTTGGGCGACGTGTTGATTGCCACGGTTCTGTTTTTTCTAACCTCGGTGATCCTGAGGAGCTTTAATTGGCCGGCGGACTACCCGTGGAGAGGCGGCGCTCTGGTCATTACCTTGGCGCTCGCATATACCGCGTTCAGCGAATGGCACAACGTGTATGAGGTTAAATCCTGGTCCTATGCGCCCCAGATGCCGCTGATCGGTGGAATCGGTGTTACGCCCCTGCTGCAATGGTTCGTGGTACCGGCGGTGATGATTATCGCCATTCGGCGGTTACGCTCAAACCCGTGAGCTATGGCGAAAAGTAATTTTTGATCCGCATCAATGTTTATGACAGGATTTGTGTGTAATTTAAATTCAGTAGCGAAGCTGGCTCTGTGTCGAAATAGTAGCTGTTCATGGAGGAGTTCGTGATGTCGCCAAGCTTGATGCGAATAGGCGCTGCGAGACGAAGGACGTCCATCACTTCGCGGCTGTTGGTGGCGTGGCTGGCGCTGTCACTGATCCTGACCCTGACCCCCTGCTGTGAAGTTTTCGCCGATGTTGTGGCGCCGCCCGCAACCAATGCGGCACTCGATCATGAGCATGACGGGCCGGACGGCGCGCTTCACTCACCGGGGTCGAAGGACTTTCACGATCCGTGCACGAAATGGTTGGATCATGCCGACTACACGCTAAACTCATTGCATGTCGCCGTAACTTCGGGACCTGGTGCGCACCAGGACATTCCCATCGCGCCACTGTTGTTGCGGATGCCCCACGCCGGAACCATGGTGACGGCGCTATTTTTGTATCATCCTCCGCCGAATCCGGCGCTACCCCTGTACCTCCGCATCGAGCACCTCCTGCTCTAGATACTTTCGCCACCTGCCGGCGTCGCGGCGCGACCCGGGGTGGTTTGATATTCCCCGTGTGATCGGCCGCCCAGCTCCGCGCGTTTATATCCAGCAATACTTGAAGATTCGTTTCATCAGACTGGATGCAAGGCAAGACATTCAAGTTCCGATCAAACCCTTTCAACAACGTTTCAAGGAGCCGAACATGAAAAATCTCATCACCGTTATAACCGTTACCGTGGCGCTGCTGGTCGCATCCGCCGTGACGGCCGTCGAGGAACATCATCCGGATCAGCAGCCGGTCGCCGCCCCGGCAACACAATCGCCGCCGAAGGATCCGGAGCAGGCCGTGAAGCAGCTGAAGGAGAACACGGATAAGCTGCGCGCGCAGGCGGACAAGATCGCCAAGACCAAAGACCCGGCCGAGCGCCAGGAGCTCGTGCAGGAGCACATGCAGATGCTGCGCGCCGGCATGGCCACGGCGGGAAGCATGATGGGCGGCATGGGCGCCGGCCCCGGGGGCGGCATGATGATGGACTGCCCGATGATGGGTCAGATGATGGGCGGCGGCATGATGGGCGAGCAGATGATGCAGCGCATGCAGCAGATGGAAAAGCGCATGGACATGATGCAGATGATGCTCGAACAGACGCGCAAACCCTAGGCCGGGATACGCTCGGCCGGCAGTACGAAAAGGAGGTTTTATGGAAAAGCTCAATCCCTGGGTCATGGGCGCGGCGCTTACCATCACCTTCGTCGCGGTCTACGCGCTTTGCGCCGCGGCGTTTGCGATCGCGCCGATCGCGACGATCGATTTTTTCAATGCCTGGTTTCACGGCCTGAACCTGGCCGGACTGCAAACCGGCGCCAAACCGTTCACGTTGAGCGTGTTTCTTTACGGCACGGTGGGTATCGCCGTGGTGGCGTTCGTTTGCGGCGTGGTGTTTGCGACAAGCTATAACCTGATTCTCGGGGTACAACCGGGAAAGGAGCGAAGATGACGAAGCATTATCAACGAGGAGACGCCGGGGTCGCCATGGTCGTCGTGATGGTGGCGATGATGATCGGGTTTCTCTGGCACGGCGGCATGGGACACGGCGGCGATCGTGCCGGTCACCTGTCCACCGCCAGCGAGGCGGTGAAATCGCCACTTGATACGTTGGATGAAGCCTATGCACGCGGCGAGATCGGCCGCGAAGAGTATCTGCGTAAGCGCGAGGATTTGATGAGGCGCTGACAGGTAATTAAACCCGACGGGCAAGCGCCCGAGCGAAGGGAGCGACGATGACAACTGATCCGGTATGCGGCATGGTGGTGGAGGAAGCCTCGGCGGCGGGGAAATTCACGCATGAGGGAACAACTTATTATTTCTGCTCCAGAGGATGCCTGGAAAAATTCAGAGCCAATCCAGCCGCGTACGTGCACGCTACCGCCAAATTCATTCCTATGAAAGCGGCGATGGGGCACGGTCACGCCATGCCCGCCGCCGCGCCATCGGTGAAATTCGCCATGGGGCCCGCCAAGGACCCAGTCTGCGGCATGGCAGTGGATGAAAAGAAGGCGGCAGGCAAGTCCATCTATCAGGACGTGACCTACTATTTCTGTTCGCCACATTGTCACGACAAGTTCGCAGCCAATCCGGATAAGTACATTACTGGAAGCAAGGCGGCGCCTGCCGCCCCATTGTCTGTGAGTGGTGACACGATCTACACCTGCCCCATGCATCCGGAAGTGCGCCAGCAAGGCCCGGGTGCCTGCCCGAAGTGCGGCATGGCCCTGGAGCCGGTTCGGGCGTCGGTTGCTGTCAGCAAAACGGAATATGTTTGTCCGATGCACCCGGAAGTGGTGCAAGACCATCCAGGGATTTGTCCGAAGTGCGGCATGGCGCTGGAGCCACGCACCGTCACAACGGAGGAGGACACCCGTGAACTGGATGACATGAGCCGTCGCTTCTGGTTGAGCACCGTTCTCGCCATTCCGGTTTTCCTGGGCGCGACGGCGGCCGAGTTTTGGCCGGAGGTCATGGCCGGAATTATTTCTCCTAACAACCGGCAGTGGATGGAAATGATACTGGCCACGCCGGTGGTGTTATGGGGTGGCTGGCCGTTTTTCGTGCGCGGCTGGCGATCGGTGCTCACCTGGAATCTCAACATGTTTACCCTCATCGGCCTGGGTGTCGCGGTGGCATGGAGCTACAGCTTGGTCGCGGTGCTCGTGCCCGGTATCTTTCCGAAGTCGGTCTACAACGCCATGGGTGTCGTCCCGGTCTATTTCGAGGCGGCTGCCGTCATCACCGCCCTGGTGTTATTGGGACAGGTGCTGGAACTGCGCGCGCGCAGCCGCACCAATGCCGCCATCAAGTTGCTGCTCGGGTTGGCGCCCAACACCGCCCGCATCGTTCGCAGCGATGGCACCGAAGAGGATATTCCGCTGGAGCAGGTACAAGTCGGCGACAGCTTGCGGGTGCGCCCCGGCGAAAAGGTACCGGTGGACGGCACCGTGACGGGCGGTGCCAGCCATGTCGATGAATCCATGGTCACCGGCGAACCCATTCCGGTTGCGAAATCCGCCGGTGATCGGCTCATCGGCGCGACGGTCAACGCTACCGGCAGCCTGCTCATGCGCGCCGAGAAAGTTGGTGCGGATACCCTGCTGGCGCAGATCGTCAACATGGTCGCCGCGGCGCAGCGCTCGCGCGCGCCCATTCAGAAACTGGTGGATGTCGTGTCGGGCTATTTTGTCCCGGCGGTGGTCGTCGTTGCGGTGATGACGCTGGCCGCCTGGTGGGCCTGGGGCCCGGAGCCGCGTTTGGCGCATGCCGTGATCAATGCGGTGGCGGTGTTGATCATCGCTTGCCCTTGCGCCATGGGCCTGGCCACGCCCATGTCCATCATGGTGGGCACGGGTAAAGGCGCGATGATCGGCGTGTTGTTCAAGAACGCCGAAGCGCTGGAAGTCCTGCGCAAGGTGAACACCCTGGTCATCGACAAGACGGGCACCTTGACCGAAGGGAAACCGAAACTGGTTTCGATCGTTTCCCTCGATGGTTTCCAGGAACATGACACGCTGCGGTGGGCGGCGAGCCTGGAGAGGGCCAGCGAGCATCCTCTGGCCGAGGCCATCGTGCGCGGCGCCGGGGATCGCAAAGTGAATCTCGTTCAGGTGAACGACTTTCAATCCGTCACCGGCAAGGGTGTCACCGGCAAGGTGGAGGGACATCAGGTGGCGCTCGGAAATTTCAAGTTGCTGGAGAGCCTTGGCATCGATGCCGGCGATCTTGCGCGCCGCGCGGACAGCCTGCGCGCCGAAGGCCAGACAGTCATGTTACTGGCCATTGACGGCAAGGCGGCGGGTTTGATCGGCGTGGCCGACCCGATCAAGGAGACCACGCCCGAGGCGATCCGCGACCTGCATGCCGAAGGCATCCACATCGTCATGCTGACCGGCGACAGCCGCAAGACCGCCGAGGCGGTTGCCGCCAAGCTGGATATCGATCAGGTTCAGGCCGAGGTACTGCCGGAACAGAAGGCGCAGATCGTCCAGCAACTCCAGGCCGAAGGCCGGATCGTGGCCATGGCCGGCGATGGCATCAACGATGCGCCGGCCCTGGCCCAGGCCCAGGTCGGCATTGCCATGGGGACCGGCACCGACGTAGCCATGGAGAGCGCCGGCGTCACCCTGGTCAAGGGTGACTTGCGCGGCATTGTGCGCGCGCGGCGATTGAGCCGTGCCACCATGCGCAACATTCGGCAGAACTTGTTCTTTGCCTTCATTTATAACGCGCTCGGCGTGCCGATCGCCGCCGGCGTGCTGTACCCGTTCTTCGGCCTGTTGCTGTCGCCCATGATCGCCGCCGCGGCCATGAGCTTCAGCTCGGTGTCGGTGGTGAGCAACGCCCTGCGTTTGCGGCGGGCGCCACTCTGATTGGCAGCGCGGAATATCCGAGATGAACCACTTTTCGCAATGATGAAGAATGCAGTATGACGCGGGAGCGTGCGCATATGGTCATGGACAAACCTGTCAAACCCAAGGTTCACCGTATGATCTCGCGTTCCGGGCCGGTATTGTTCGGGTTCATGGCCATTGCGGCATTCTTTCTTTTTAGCGAGCACCGCGCGCACCTGCTCGGCGCGCTTCCGTTCCTGCTGGTGGCCTTGTGTCCGCTGCTGCATTTCTTCGGCCACGGCGGACACGATCACGGCGCGGAGAAGGGAGACAAGCCATGAACCCCGCCACCTCCGCGCCCGCCTACGGTCTGTGGTCGCTGGTGATCCTGAACTCGCTGGTGTTCATCATCTTTGCCTTCAGCTTCACTAAGCCGAAGACCAAGCGTGACTGGCGCTCGTTCGGTGCGTTTTCGGCGTTCGTCGTGGCGCTGTTCACCGAGATGTACGGCTTTCCGCTCACCATTTATTTGCTGTCGGGCTGGCTGGCAGGCCGCTATCCGGGCGTGGACTGGTCATCGCATGATGCCGGGCATCTGCTGGAGATGCTGTTCGGCTGGAAGGCCAACCCGCATTTCGGGCCGTTTCACCTGCTGAGCTTCGTATTCATCGGCGGCGGCTTCTGGCTGCTCGCGGCGGCGTGGAAAGTGCTGTATGCCGCGCAGCGCACGCACACGCTCGCCACCGCCGGGCCGTACGCGCACATCCGTCATCCGCAGTACCTCGGCTTCGTGCTCATCATGCTTGGGTTTCTCGTGCAGTGGCCGACGATCCTGACGCTCGCCATGTTCCCGGTGCTCGTCTACATGTACGTGCGCTTGGCGCGGCGCGAAGAGCGCGAGGTGGGGGTCGAGTTCGGTGAGGCGTACGCGCGTTACGCGGCGCGCGTGCCGGCGTTCTTCCCGCGGCGGTCGCCATGGCGGGCGGCGACGTGATGACGACGCAGGACAAGGTAACGGACGCTTTAAGGTCCCAAGGGGGTGTCCCGATAAGGGGCGCCGGTGAAACCAAACAGGGCGATCCCCATTTTATTAACAAGGAGCACAACGATGAAGCGGTCTGGGTGGGGGCATGATGGGCGGTCAAAAAGGCGGCGACATGCAAGGAGATCCGGTCATGCCGGCGTGGAACGGGCGCCTGAGCGATCGGGAAATCGAGGATGCGATCGCCTGGTTTCAAGCGCCGTGGCCGGTAGACGTGTATGATCGCTGGCGCAGAGCCAACGCCCAGCCGGCGTTACCGAAGGGCTGACGCGGCGTGGCGATTATCGATTTTCGATCGTTGAAAAGATATCGCAGGAGACCCGCGAATGGGCATAGCCGTCTGGATCATTATCATTCTGATTATCGCCGCGCTCATCAAGTATCTGATGAGCGACTCCGGAAAGAAGTAAAGACTACGATGTAACCGGTATCCACGGAGGAGCAGTCATGTACGGATTCAATATTATATTGCAGGACGGTTTCGACAACGTCGTCAAGCGTGTCACAGAGGCGCTGAAGACCGAGGGCTTCGGCGTGCTCACCGACATCGACGTAAAAGCGACCATGAAGGCCAAGCTCAATGTCGACGGCCCGTCTTACCGCATTCTCGGCGCCTGTAATCCGCCGCTGGCACACAAGGCCATCACCGCCGATCCGGATATCGGCCTGCTGCTGCCGTGCAACGTAGTGGTGCGCGAGCAGCCGGACAAGAAGATCAACGTGGGATTCATGGACCCGATCGCGGTTCTGAAGCTCACCGACAATCCCGCGGTCGCGGCACTGGCAATAGAAGTGCGCGGTAAGCTTGAGCGCGTGCGCGATCATCTGCGCGGCTAGCGCTTTCTCGACTTTTCGTGTCCCCCGACGCCTTGAAACGCCCGCTGCGCTGGGCGGTTGCCCGCGCTCGTGCTGCACGGTCTGTGGGAGGCAGCACGGCTTCCGCTTTACACCTTGCGGAAAGACACCAACCGCCACGGCACTGTTTCTTCCCGTCGCCGCCCTATTCAGGGATTCCGCCTGGCCGGTGCACCGGCCGTGGCGCGGCGGCGCGGTCATGATCGTTCTCGGTCTTGCCTATACCGTTTTCAGCGAGTGGTACAACGTTTATCGGGCGCGCGCGTGAAGCTACGCCGCTTCCATGCCTCTGGTCGCGGGCATCGGCCTCGCGCCGTTGATGCCATGGCTCGTGGTGCCGCTTCTCATGATCGTGATTTTCCGCCGCTGGAAGTAACGGCCAGAAATAAAAAAAGCCGGGGAGGCGACCGCCTCCCCGGCTGTGCCGCCCGATTTCAGAACTGCGGCGACTGCATCAGCGTCACCAGAGCCGATTTGGCGGTGGCGCCGATGGCGGTGCTGCCGTTAGTGGTGCCGCTGATATTTCCCGCGATGGCGGCCATGGAGGTGGAAAAACTCTTTTCCAGCGCCTGTTGCAAGCTCATGTCACTGCCGGCGGAGGATTGTGCGCCGAAGCGAGTGAATTCCAGGATCATGATGTCTTCCTGGATTTGGAACAGCGTGGCGTAGCTGGCCGGCATGCCGCTGAAGCTGGTGCGTCCGCCCGAAAGCCAGGTCATCGCGGCGGGGATGGCGGTGGTGTCGCGCGTATACGTCACGCTGCCGCTGGCCGCGACGATGCTTGAGACCCAGTCCGTGGGGATGACCATCATGATCGGCCAGTTGGACGATGTGCCATCGCTCTTGTAGAACTGGAAGTTGCTGACGGTGAGGCCGGTCGAGGCGCCCAGCGCGCTGTCGATGTTGGCGATCATGGTGGTGAGGCGGCTGTTCGACGCCGCCGTGCCGGTCATGAAGGTGCTGAACGCGGATTGCATGGCGGCGTCGAGCGTGCTTTGCGCCGCCGAGACCTGGGCCGCGGCCTCGCTGCCCGTGAATACCTTCTCGAAAATCGAAAACGCGGTCTGCATCGCGCTCGCCAGCGTGCTGGCGGCCGTGGTGAAGCTGGTGACATCGCTGCCGGTGGCGCCCAGCGAGGTGAGTGCCTGCGTGTATTTCTCGATGCCGCGGTCCGCCTTCAGTTTCTGGATGCCGCCGCCGATGCTGGAGTCGACGGCCTGTTTGCTGGCCGATGACAAAGTTCCGGCGGTTCCGGCCGCTTGCAAGATCGGCATAACCACGCTGCCCATGGCGTTGAAGGCCTCCAGCACGCGGTCCTGCGAGAAGCCGGCGGAGGTCGCCGCCTGCACCAGGACCTTGAGCAGTTTGCCCGCCGCTTCGCCGCGTTTCGCGGCTTCCAGGGTAGCGTCGGCGCTGCTCGCGACATCGACCGACTCCTTGAAGGACTTGCTGTAGCCGGTATCGGGGTCCGCGAGGCGCGAGACGATATTGGTCCGGTAGGCGGCGAGCTGCGCGCTGGTGACGCCGTTGTTGCTGAGGTAATTCAGAAAACCGCCCGAGGCGTTGATGCCCTGGTTGCACGCGCCGGCGAGCACCGCCAGATCGCTCGCGGTCATGCCCGATGAGCGCACGATGGTGAAACCGAAGACGGCGAGAATCGGGTCATCCGTTCCGGCGCTCGCAAAGGCGGCGAGCAGCGCTTCGGTCTGCTTGTCGGTGATGCCGGAGACGCCGAGCGGCAGGGTCTTGCCGGTGTCCGGACACGGCACGATGGAGCGACGCTCCGTGACGTCGGCGCTGTTCGCGATGGTTATCACCAGAAAGTTGCATGAGCCGTTGTCTGGGATGCCGCCGATGGAGAAGGCAATCTTGCCGTCGGCATTCGCGGTGGCGGTCGTGCTCAGGTTCAGCGAGCTGGAACCGCTGGTGACCGCGCCAGCCGAGGTCAGTTTCTCGATGGTGACGGTGTACGTTTGCCCCGCCGTCAATGCCAGCGCGTGTGCGCTGAAGAACGATATCGTCAGGAAAAGCGCGGTGCACAGACAACCGCGGAAGAGCGCGGAAATTTTCATGGTACTGTCCTCCCTGAAAGTCAGATGAAGTTACTGGGCGCTGCCGCTGGCGGTACTGCTGCTGTCTTCGCCGCTGTTGCCGCAGGCGCTCAGGCCGAGCGTCAGGGCGACGAGTACGGCACAAAAAAGGCGCATTCCCATCCGTGTGTGTTTCCTTGATTTCATGGCGATCTCCTTGGATATGAGGCGATGTCGGTTTTGCCGTCCGTGTAACCCGGACGATGGGCATTGATGTGCCAAAACCGGGTTTACTGTAGGAGTATAGAACATCCAGAAATGACCTCATTTTCCCCCATGAGGGAGCGGCGGGCATGAGGAAACAGCGGTTTATCGGGGAGAGAATCAACCGGGGGTATACTGGGAGGCGGGATATTTCAACGCTTGGAGGCAAACATGGAGCAGGCAATCGAGACCCGTTATAAGGTGAGCGGCTTGAAGTGCGGTGGTTGCGTCGCCAAGGCGACCGAGGCGTTATCCAAGCTGCCGGGCTACGTCGGCGCGGAGTTCGATCTCAAGAACGGCACGGCCGCGGTGAAGGGCGGCGTAGACTCGCGGGCCGTGGTCAATGCCCTGACCCAGGTCGGTTATCCCGCGGCAGCGGATGCCGGCTGACCCGCCACCCTCTTTTCCAATTCGGCCATGACTGCAGCGATTCCGACGGCGTTGAGTACGCACCGCCTTTCCATCTCCGGCATGAGCTGCGCCGGGTGCGTGGCGACGGTGGAGAATGCGCTGAAGAATGTACCGGGCGTGGTTGAGTCCGCGGTCAACTTCGCCGAGCACACCGCGACGGTGCGCGGCAGCGTCGATGCCAAAGCACTGATCGCGGCGATCACGGCCTCCGGTTATGGCGCGGCCGAGCTGCGCGGTCTCGATGATGAGTCTGAAAAAGAGGCCGCCGAACTCGCGCATTATCGCGCGCTGCTGCGCAAGTTCGTTGCCGCCGGCATCGTCGGCCTGCCGCTCATGTTCGCTGAACCGCTCGGCCTCATGCCCATGCTCGACACGCCGTCCGGCCGAATCTTCTGGCTGGTGGTCGGTGCGGCCACGTTGGGGGTGCTGGTCTATGCCGGCGGGCATTTTTTCCGCGGCGCCTGGAAATCCTTCCGCGCGCATAATGCCAACATGGATACGCTCATCGCGCTCGGTACCGGCGCCGCGTGGTTGTATTCCATGGTGGTTGTCCTGTTCCCCGGCATCGTGCCGAGTCTCGCACGCCATGCCTATTTCGAGGCCGCCGCGATCATCATCGCCCTCATTAATCTCGGCCAGGCGCTCGAGATGCGCGCCCGCGGCAAGACCTCGGAGGCGATCAAACGTCTCATCGGTCTGCAGCCCAAGACCGCGCGCGTGATCCGGGACGGTAAGGAGATGGACATCCCGATTTCCGAAGTCGGCCTCGACGAAACCATCCGCGTGCGTCCGGGTGAGAAAATCCCGGTCGATGGTGTGATCATCGAAGGTCATTCCACGGTGGACGAGTCCATGCTCACCGGCGAGCCGATGCCGCTGGAGAAAAAAATCGGCGATGAAGTCGTTGGTGCCACGATCAACAAATCCGGCAGCTTCCTGTTCCAGGCCAAGCACATCGGCGCCGATACCGCGCTCGCGCGTATCATCGAGATGGTGCGCCGCGCGCAGAGCTCCAAGCCCGCGATCGGCCGGCTGGCGGATAAAATCTCCGCCGTGTTCGTGCCGTCGATCCTTATTATTGCGGTTATCACCTTCCTGGTGTGGCATAACATCGGGCCCGAGCCCCGGCTTTCCTACGCGCTGGTGGCCACGATGACGGTGCTGATCATCGCCTGTCCCTGCGCGCTCGGGCTCGCGACGCCGATTTCGATCATGGTGGGCGTCGGTAAGGCGGCGGAATATGGCATTCTCATTCGCAACGGCGAGGCCTTGCAGCAGGCGGGCAAGCTCACCATGATCGTGTTCGACAAGACCGGCACTGTCACCGAAGGCCGGCCCACCGTCACCACGCTGGTGCCCGCGCCGGGCTGGGATGAGCCGAAGCTGCTCGCGCTGGCGGCGAGTATCGAGACCGGCTCGGAGCATCCGCTGGCCGAGGCGATTGTGTCAGCGGCAAAACTTAAAAAACTCAAGCTATCCGCCGTCAGCGATTTTGAGGCGATCACGGGTCATGGCGTATCGGCGACCATCGAAGGCAGCAAAGCATTGTTCGGCAACGCGCGCCTGATGGCGCAACACAATATCGATCTCGGAAGCCTGCCCAAGCGCGCGCAAGAACTGGCGGCGCAGGCACAGACGCCCATGTTTCTCGCCGTGGATGGAACCGTGGCCGGCATTGTTGCCGTGGCCGATCCGATCAAGCCGGATTCGAAGGCCGCCATCGCACGGCTGCGCGCGATCGGTCTCAAGGTCGTGATGATCACGGGGGATAATCGCGCCACCGCCGAGGCGGTGGCGCGTGAGGTCGGCGTGGACGAGGTCATGGCCGAAGTGCTGCCGGGCGACAAGGCGGCAAAAGTTTCTGAGCTTCAGGCGCGCGGCGAAATCGTGGGCATGGTGGGCGACGGCATCAACGACGCCCCGGCGCTGGCGCAGGCCGACGTGGGTTACGCCATCGGCACCGGCACCGACGTGGCCATCGAGTCCGCGGACGTGACGCTGATGCGCGGTTCGCTGCATGGGGTGGCCGATGCCATCGCGATCTCGCGCGCGACCGTGCGCAACATAAAGCAGAACCTGTTCGGCGCTTTCATCTACAACACGGTGGGCATCCCCGTGGCCGCCGGCGCACTCTATCCCTTGATGGGATTGCTGCTCAATCCGATCGTCGCCGGGGCGGCGATGGCGATGTCGTCGGTGACGGTGGTGAGCAACGCCAACCGACTCAGATGGTTCCACCCCCCAGAATCCGATAAAACCAAGCGTACGTAACACTAACTCTATGACTTCCTATGACTTCCGTCACCTATACTGGATGGGTGAGAGGAGAAACCGTGGATATCAAAAAACCTGAAACTTCGCTAAGCCTCGGTGTCGGGCTGGGATTCGTTTTGGTGTTGTTGTTGATGATCGTGCTGACGTCGATCGGACTGCTGCGGATGGCCGACATCAATCAGCATATGAATCGGATTGTGAAAGAGAATAACGTCAAAATGGAATTGGCGCATGCCATGAAGGACGCATTGCGCGAGCGCGCGGTGATCATGCATTCGATTTCCCTGATGGAAGACCCGTTCGATCAAATTGAAGAATTTAGCAGTTTCTCCGATTACGCCGATAGCTATGCCGCGGCGCGCCAGCAACTCGAAGGCATGCGCCTAAGTAACGAAGAGAAGGCCATCCTTGCGCGCATGCGAGCCATCACGTCCAAGACGCAGCCCCTGGTAATAGAGGCCGTGGATAAGGCCATGGGAAAAAATAGAGCCGAGGCACGCGATTTAATCGTGAAGCAAATCATCCCCGCGCAGAAAATAATCGCGCTGGAAATCAAAGAATTACTCAAATGGCAGAAGACGGAAACGGAAAAAACCGTCGGGGAGGCCGATGACGCTTACGAGAACGCGCGCCTGCTCATATTGTTGCTGGGCGTCGCCGCGGTGGGCCTCGGTTTGGGGATCGCCATCGTCGTCATCCTCAACGCCGCCAAGCAAACGCGTTTGTTGCGGCACCAAGCGTTGTTCGATGGCCTGACCAATCTTCCCAACCGCACGCTATTCGCGGATCGGTTACAGCAGGCGATCTTGATCGGGCGCCGCGAGAAGCGACCCTTCGGGCTGATCGCGATGGATCTCAACCGCTTCAAGGAGATCAACGATACCCTCGGCCACCATATCGGTGATCGGGTATTGCAACACGTGGCGGCGTGCACGCGAGCTTGTCTGCGCGAGTCCGATACCGTGGCGCGCATGGGAGGCGATGAATTTACCATCCTGCTGGCGACGGCAAATGGCTTGGATGGCGCCGTCGCCGTCGCAAATAAGATTCTCAAGGCATTAAGCTTGCCGTTCGACATTGCCGGACGTAGTCTGGAGATCGGGTCGAGCCTGGGGGTGGTGATGTTTCCGCAACATGGAGAGGACCCGGATGTGCTCATGCGCGAAGCCGATACCGCGATGTACGTCGCTAAACAGTCGCAAAGCGGCTACCGGGTTTACAGCGAGGATCTGGGTCACGGAGTGGACGATCACTTGGCGCTGCAAGGCGAGTTACGCCGCGCCATCGCCAACAATGAGTTAGTGTTGCACTACCAACCCAAGATCGACTTCAGCGCTAATCGGGTGAGTGGTGTCGAGGCGTTGGTGCGTTGGCAACATCCCCACCACGGACTGATGTTTCCCGATAAGTTTATTCCATTGGCGGAACAGACGGGTCTGATCAAGCCGCTGACCCAATGGGTGCTGAGAACAGCCTTACGCCAATGCGAGGAGTGGCAGCGGGCGGGGCTTTCGCTCTCGATGTCAATCAACATTTCGGCTATCAACGTCCAGGACCCGGAGTTCCCCGGGCAGGTCGCCAAGCTGTTGACGGAATTTACCGTTCCTCCCTCGTTATTGGAGTTGGAGATCACCGAAACCGCCGTGATGTCCGAACCGGTGCGGGCGGTGGAATGCATTCGAAAGCTCAGTGCGTTGGGGTTGCAAGTCGCGATCGATGATTTTGGCACCGGATATTCCTCCATGGCCTATTTGAAAGAACTATTAGTGGCCAAAATCAAAATCGATAAATCCTTTGTGACGGATATGGCGGCGAATCATAGCGATGCCGTGATCGTGCGCTCCACCGTTGAGTTGGGCCATAATCTTGGCCTTAAGGTCGTGGCCGAAGGGGTCGAGACCGAGATAGTATGGGACAAGCTCAAGGAGCTTGGCTGTGACTCGGCGCAGGGCTATTACATGAGCCACGCCCTGCCTGCCGCGGAGCTTGTCGAATGGCTGCAAAAATCGCCATGGGGGCCATCCACAACCTGACCGGGTTCCGATGACAGCGAATCGTCGCCGTCAGACCCGGTTTCCCCTGTTTCAAAATGCCCCCATACCAAGCCGGGTCCTTCCTTGCCCAGCTCACTGGTGCGGCGGCATGGCAGCGTTACGTGGCGGTTAACCGCTGAAGAAACCCACCATTACCAGGATCAGCAGCACCAAACCAAAAGCGATCAAGGTAATGCCCAATACCTTCGATCCGAGCGTCATGGGCCGTGACGGCGCATCCACCAGATACTTTTCCAATTGTCCGGTTTCGACCAGGCGGTTGTACTGCACCGTATGGTCGCGCCTGAACTCTTCCAGCGACTGGGTACCGGTAAACATCACGACATCCGGGGGCGGCATCTTGTCCGGCCGGAAGTGGTTGTTGAAGAAGTGCACCGTGAACAGGAACACGGCGGCCAGGAACGCTTCCTCACCGTGCACCAGCGTCGCCACGTTGAACACCCATCCGGGAAAGATAGCGGCGGTTATGTGCGGGAAGGCCAGCAGCATACCGCTGCCGCCAATGGCGGCCATGCCCCAGAACACCGCCCAATAGTCGAATTTCTCCCAGTAAGTCCAGCGGTCGAATACCGGCCGCGGTCCCTTGCCGACGAACCACTTGAACATGCCCACGGCATCCTTCAAGTCCTTCCAGTTGGGTAGCAGCGAGTCGGGTCCGAACCAGCGGAAGGTTTTACGGTGGCGGTATATATTGATGGCGACGGCGATCAGATGCAGGAAGAAGATACCGAGCATGATCGCCGCACTGGTCCGGTGGATAATCCCGGTTACCTGCGGGCCACCAAACACTTTCATGACGACCGGTGCCCAGGAGATGTCTGAGTAAAACAATCCCATGCCGGTCAGGATCAGCGTCATGACGCTCACGGCAAACAGCAGGTGACCGATCCGCCAGAGGAGTCCGAAACGCCGGACTTGCCTGGTTTCCCCCCGCAGCAATTCGTCCGTTCGAATACGCGACTCGATCTTGCGATCGTTGCGATGCTTGTATTCGCGATACCACCACAGCAGCGAATGCGCCCAGAAGTAGGTGAACACGAACACCAGCAGCCAATACATGAATTTTGAGGCGATCCACACCTGGGGATAGCGTGCGAAGTCATGGTCATTGGCATGCGGACTGTACGTCACAAACCCCGGTGTCGCCTCCTTGCGTTTTTTTCCGTCATGGCATTGCTGGCAAGTCTTCAGGCGATTCTTGGGATGCACTGACGACTCGGGGTCATCCACCTTCAGGATGCCATGGCTGCCGTGGCAGTCGAAACACTTGGCCGTATACGCGTAGCCCAGTTTGCCGACCTGACCGTGATAGGTGTCGCGGTAGCTTTCGAGGTTCTCCTTATGGCAACCTCCGCAATTCTCGACGATCAGGAGCATGGTGGCGTCATCCGACGTCTTGGCGATGCTATGGGTGGTGTGGCAATCCGTGCACACCGCCGCCTTCGGATTGTGCATCTCCGTGACTGCCTTGCCATGCACTGACGCCGTGTACTCTTCCAGTTGCTCGGTATGGCACTTCGCGCCGCAAATATTTGGTACGGCCAGGTGCCATTCCGTGCGTTTGGAAGCGCCTCGTGGCGGAACATTGAAATAATGGGTGTCATGACAGTCGTCGCAGGCCGCCTTAACACTTGTCTCGTTTTTGGGCCGGGCATGGAAGGAGTTCTTGTACGCCTCGATGTTCTGTACCACCACTCCCAGCCTTGTTTTTTCTGCCGTCAAATTCTCCTTCTTGACGGTTTCCCACAGCGCCTCGTGACAGGTCACACAATTCGCTTTTGGCGCGGCAATTTTTTTGTGTGGCGATTTGTTGTCGGCAACATCCTGGTGACACGCCACGCAAGTCATCTCTCCATGGATGCCTTTTGCATACTTGTCCTTTTGTATCGCACGCAGCGGGCGGATTTTTCCGTCTGCAGCGGGCAATGCAAATACTTGCTTTTTTCCGTCATGGCAGGTCATGCAGCCTGCGTCATCCAGTTTTGTGGTGGTTTGTCCGGCGCCAGGGCTCTTGGTGACTTCCGCGGCCTTCGCTTGCGTCTGCCAAATAACCTGGGCTGCCGTCAGGCAGATAACCCCCGCCATTAGCCAGGTTACAAGTTTTGGTACGTGCATGGCATTACTCCCCTGTTCGACATTGCGCCACTGTTGCGTCCGGTTTTATACGCGTCGAACATATCATGCGGTTTTTCTCAAAGTCAGGATAGATCATTGTTCATCATTCTAGACTTCATCGATATATGCGCTGGTTGATGCACATCAATGTTTGCATGGCCGCGTCGGTTCTCTGCTATTTACCTGCTGGCAGGCAGGGGGTCGATCTAATTCCCGCACCTGACTGCTGGTCAGTCCATCCATTTGCCATGGCAGAACTTTAGTCTTTGTCCTGTAGCCCTAATTAATGTTTCCAAATGATGGAGCAAAAACCATGATTCGGCGCGGTAGTATTTAGAAAATTAAGCGTATTTTGACGAAAATCAAAAGTCTTTATTCGAATTCGCCTAACATATCGACTAATTATTTTGAGAGTTGTCACGATAACATCCTGAGCAGCTTATTTTGGAGAGTCAAATGAAATCGACAACAGTCGCTTCGGCGTTCCTGGGAACAATCTTGGCTTTCTTTGCTGGGGCCGGACACCCAGCGGATAAAGCTGACATTCGCAAAATTGACGTTGGCAAAGCCGAGTATGAACAAAAGTGCATCATTTGCCATGGGATACTCGGTAAGGGGGACGGTGCGTATAGCAAGATGTTGAATAAACCCGCGACTGACTTAACAATACTTTCCAAGAAAAATGGCGGCGTGTTCCCTTTCGCGCGAGTGTTTGAAACCATCGAAGGCACGCATGAATTGATGGCGCATGGAACACGGGAAATGCCGATTTGGGGCAAGGAATACAGAAGCAGCAAGTATTATGACGAATATTTGCACGAGGAAAACGTAGATAGATCATACTTTGCGCGTTCACGTATTCTGGCGTTGACCGAATATATCTATCGGCTGCAGGCAAAGTAGGAAATTTTCGAGCCGGTTAATACCTCCTGACTAGCGGAACACTATAAGAATCAGCCACTGAAAAATATTCATCCTGAATAAGCTTGGAGCATAGTATTAAACAGCCAATTTCTCGTTAATACGGTTAACCATTTCACGGAGGAAGTAATCATGAACAAGAGAGCATTCATCCTGGCCTTTGCCGCCTTGATCGCCGGGCCCGCCCTGGCCGCCGATCCAGCCGCCATCGACTGGTCGAAGATACCCGCCGCCAAAGTACCGCTGTTCTATCCGGGGCAGTCTTCCTATGAGTGGCTGCGCAGCGACGGTCACAAAGACGGCATGAAAGAGGTTAAGCGCGGGGATAGCTGTACCAAATGCCACGACGAACCGGACGAGGAACGCAAAATGGGGAGCAAGCTGGCGAAGGGCGGAAGTCTGGAGCCGATGCCAGTTAAAGGCAAAGACGGCTACAAGGATCTCGCGGTGCAGGCTGCGTTCGACGCCAAGAACGCCTACTTTCGTTACCAGTGGAAGACCCACGGCAAAGCCGGTATCGAATATCCCTATTACCGGTTCAACGGCAAGGAATGGAAGGTCTACGGCGGCCCGCGTCTCGATAAGGATGTTCAGGAAGGCAAGCAGCCGCCCATCTATGAGGACCGCCTGACCATGATGCTGGACGACGGCAAGGTGCCGATGTTCGCCAACCAGGGCTGCTGGCTCACCTGTCATGACGGCGAGCGCGATTTAAAGACCGCCACGAAAGAAGAAGTGGCGGCCAACGCGGCGATGAAGGCGTACAAAAAGGAAGACGTGCGCAAGTATCTGCCGGACACGCGCACCAATCCGTCGGACTGGAAGACCGGCAAGTCAGTCGAGGAAATCGCCAAGATCAAGGCCGCCGGCGGCTTCGTCGACCTGATCCAGTGGCGTGCCCACCGCAGTAATCCGGTTGGCATGGCCGACGACGGCTACGTCCTCGAGTGGCGCAATTTCGACGCGGGCAAGAAGATGTTCGATTCCAATATGGACAAAGAGACCAAGCAGCCCAAGTTCATGTTCGACGCGGCCAAGTTCGGCGCCAAGGCCGTGACCGCGGATCAGGTCGGCAAGAAGGACAACTTCCTGACCAAGGGCGTCAACGCCGTTCCCTTCGACCCGAAAGCCGGGTGGAAAGAAGGCGATATGCTGCCGCGCTACGTCACAACGAAAGAGGTCGAGGGCTCCGCGGGCGACAACAAGGCCACCGGCAACTGGAAGAACGGCACATGGACCGTCGTGATAATCCGTCCGCTCGGCCTGGCCAACGATGACGACAAGGCCCTCAAGGCGGGCGGCGTCTACAACGTCGGCTTCGCGGTGCATGACGACAACATCACCACGCGCGGGCACTTCGTCTCGTTCGTCAGGACGCTAGGTCTCGGCGCCAAGGCCGACATCCAGGCGGTCAAGCTGCCGTAATCCTTACTCGTCGCAATAGCGCCACCGCTCTCGCGGTGGCGCCGTGTATCCGGAAAAGGCGATCCGCCTGACACCGTAGGGAAACGGCCGCGTCCCGTGCGGCATCGAATTGCTCACGCGACACGCGCCGCGTGAATGCCGCGATGGCGAACGGAAGTCCGCCGACAATCCACACGAGGAGTTGTGCTTTGTCTGCCATCAGTCGCGTCACTTCGCTATAACGGCCACAGAGACGCGCCATCAATCAGGATGCCTCATTATTTATAGGCGTGGCTGCTGCCATAAGGCAACATAGCTAATCTTCATAGGTCCTTCCCCAGTTGATATATCAATGTTGGAATAACGACAGACTTGCTATTTAATAAATGTGAAAATTGTGGCCTTTTACAGGCCAGATGGGAAACCGCGAAGACTTTAACTATGGGTTACGGAAAAATTATGTACATTGATTCATATCAATGTCATAAATACACCAAGCAGCATTATACGGTGTGCGAATGTATTGCGCGCGTTGCGCGCAAACAGGTATTCTAATGGCAACGAGGAGAATGATTATGATGACGCAAAAAACCACCAGATTTGCATTACTGGCAGGCGCTGGTTTATTCAGCTTCTCTCTGGCAACCGGTGCGTGGGCAGCCGACATAAACAAGTTGGCTGAGAACTGTGCTAACTGTCACGGCAAGGACGGCGCCAGCACTGAATCGGACGTACCGATCATCGGGGGCTATTCCGCGCCATTCTTGAGCGACAGCCTGGCGGCGTACAAGAAGAAGGAACGCCCCTGCCCGGAGACGAAATACCGGGGCGGAGACAAGAAGGGACAAAAGACCGACATGTGCCAGGTTGCCAAAGACCTGAGCGATGCGGACATCAAACAGGTGGCGCAGCATTTTGCCGGGAAGAAATTTGTCCGCGCCCAGCAGAAATTCGATCCGGCCTTGGCCAAGAAGGGCAAGGAGATCCACGAGCGTAGCTGCGATAAATGCCACTCCGAGGGTGGCAGCCTTGCCAGCGATGACGCAGGGATTACGGCCGGACAGTGGATGCCCTACCTCAAGGAACAGTTCAAGGAGTTCAAATCCGGCAAGCGCCCGATGGTCAAGAAGATGAAGCCAAAGATGGAAAAGCTCGAACAAGCGGATATCGACGCGCTGATCAATTACTACGGGAGCCTCAAGTAGACCGGACGGAATGCCTCTTGTGTGAATCGAAAACTTTTACTGAAAGCGATTCTAAGGAGGATCATGGCAAATCGGATCAGGATAGTAACCAGGAGATCAGCATGAAGACGCAAAAAGTCACCGGATTTGCATTATTGGCAGGTGCTGGTTTGTTCAGCCTATCTCTGGCAACCGGTGCCTGGGCGGCTGACATAAACAAGTTGGTTGACGCCTGCACCCAGTGTCACGAAAGGGATGGCGCCAGCCACGATCCGAATATGCCGATCATTGGGGGCTATTCCGAACCATACGTTATCAGCAGCCTGACGGCGTACAAGAAGAAAAGTCGCACCTGCCCGGAGATTGAATACCTGCACGGGGACAAGAAGGTGAAACTGACCGACATGTGCCGGATTGCCAAAACCCTGAGCGAAGCAGACATCAAGAAATTAGCGCAGTATTACGCCAGCAAGAAATTCAGGCGCGCCAATCAGGACTTCGATCCGGAATTGGCCAAGAAGGGCCAGCAGATTCATGAGCGTGACTGCGAGAAATGCCACTCCCAGGCCGGCAGTGTTGCCAGCGATGACTCAGGTATTCTGGCCGGCCAGTGGACACCCTACCTCAAACAACAATTTATGGCGTTCTATACCGAGAAGCGCATGTTGGCTAGCAAGATGAAGCCGAAGTTTTACAAACTCGACAAAACGGAGATGGATGCGCTTCTGAATTACTACGCGAGTTTCAAGTAGACCGAGTGCAAAAAATATTGCTCGTGTAAATTTCAAACCTGCTAGACCGAGCGGTGAGTCTGCTCTTGTAAATCTCAATCCTGCGCCTAGAACGATCCAAAGGGGATAGTGCATGTCGGAACCGACGGAAGACGAAAAACCCGAGAGACGCTGGCCTAAGTTATGGCGCCCACCATATAAGTGGTACCTGCTGTGGATCCCGTCGGGCGGCATACTGATGTTCGTGGTAGGCATCATTTTCTGGGGCGGGTTCAACACGGTTCTGGAGGCGACCAACACGGAGGCTTTCTGTACCTCGTGTCACGAAATGAACGACTACGTCTATCAGGAGTACCAGCAGACGATCCACTTCAAGAACCGTACTGGCGTTCGGGCGACGTGCCCGGACTGCCACGTTCCCAAACCGTGGATCTACAAGATAGCGCGCAAGGTCCGCGCCACAAACGAGTTGTTCCACAAAATGGCCGGCACCATTGACACCCGGGATAAATTCGAAGCCCATCGTTTGGAGCTCGCCGAAACCGTGTGGGCGACCATGAAGTCAACGGATTCGCGTGAATGCCGCAATTGCCACGCGCTGATTTCCATGGATCTGGCGAAGCAGGATAAGAGCGCCCAGAAGCGACACACCCTCGAGTCTGTGCGCGAGAGCGGGAAAACTTGCATCGACTGTCATAAGGGAATAGCGCATGAGCTGCCCAAGGGTTATGAGTAACAAAAAGGCCGGGCTTAACTGACCTGAGTTCGTGCGGGGGGGGGTCCGCCTCCCGTCCCCCCGCCACGTCTTGATTTGCAACCGATAACGACCGCAGGCACGTTCAAAAGAGGCTTTAGCTAAAAGCCCTTGATAGGAACATGTGTACTCTTGATCGCTCGGGCTTTTTCAAGAATGTTGATCCTGATCAAGTTCCCAATTGCGGTATATCAATTACATTAAGCCCAATCGTGTGAGAGCATGCGACTAAGATGATTGGCGGACGGAGTGGTTACTTTTTTGTGGCCACGGTAACGGCGAAGATGAAAGATGATAGGGGGTTAAAAATGAAATTCTTGCGGCAAGTAGTAGTCTTGTACGCGCTCATCGGTGGCCTTGGGGGACTCTCTATCGCGCTGGCGGCGGATCTCCCGACGCTGGGCGAAGGGAAAGATTCATCCACCGCATTGGGAGCCCAGGATATTGTTCTCAGGGGCGATGCCAAGTGTACGCGCTGCCATGATGAAACCGACAGCCCCAAGGCGCTCTCGATAGGCAAGACCAAGCACGGCACCACGGCAGACAGTCGCACGCCTACCTGCACAAGCTGCCATGGGGATAGCGAGACTCATATGGTGAATGTCCCCGCGGGCCAGGCTCAGCCGAAACCCGAACGCATGTTCAGCAAGAACTCGACCACGCCCATTGAGGCACGCAACGAGAACTGTCTCACCTGCCACAAGAAGGATTCAGTGCGCTCGCACTGGATGGGGGGGGCGCATCAGAGCCGCGATGTGACTTGCACCTCATGCCACCAGATCCACACGGCGCAAGACAAGGTGCGCGACAAGGCTACCCAAGCCGAGGTCTGCTACACCTGCCACAAGGAACAGCGTGCGCAGGTCAACCGGCCCTCGCATCACCCGATTCCCGAGGGCAAGATGACGTGTTCCGATTGCCATAATGTGCATGGCTCGGTCGGACCGAAACTCATGAAACGCGATAGCGTGGTCGAGACCTGCTACACCTGCCACATGGAAAAGCGCGGTCCGTTCGTCCATACCCACGAACCGGTCGCTGAAGACTGCTCGAACTGCCACAACCCGCACGGCACCACCGTGGAAAGCATGTTGAAGGCGCGACCGCCGTTCCTGTGCCACCAGTGCCATACGCCGCATGGAGGCCAAGTTGCTCAAATAGCCGGCCAGCGTCAGTCCTCGGCGCTCCTCGGTGCGACCACGAGCGGCAAGAGTGGCATCAACTACACCATGGCTCGGGGCTGCCTGAACTGCCATACCCAGGTTCACGGAAGCAACAACCCGAGCGCCACCAATCCAACCCCGCAGTTCAACTTCCGTTGAGAGAGGGTGATCCATCATGAACATTGCAAAACAACATCATGGTTTCCACAACAAGGTCATGGTCCTCGCTGTGCTCGCGGCCTTCAACCCGGCGTATGGCGCGGAAGGAGATGACATCGCTCAGCTCACCAAACCTGAAAGCGCGGCGAATGTTGGACTGGGCTACGCCAGCGGCGATAGCAAGGAACGGGCGATCTTCGGACAATACAACGGTCTGCGCAATCACAGCGGCTCGCTCCTGCTCGATGTCGATATGATCAACCGCGAGGATGCGACGGGGAAATGGACGACTCTCGAGGGACGCAACCTCGGCCTCGATGATCGGGAGCTGCGCTTTTCGCAGCAGTTGCAGGGAGACTGGAAGTATTACCTGGATTACAACCATTTGACTCACAAGGAAATCCGCACCATCAACACCGGCATGATGGGCGCAGGATCGGCCACACCGTCCGTGGTGCGCCTGGGCGCCCCGGGGACAGGATCCGACTTGAATCTCGGCGTCAAACGCGAGAGCGTCGGTTTCGGCATGGATAAATGGTTCGGGTCTTCCGTCAAGTTCGAGTTGACCGCCAAGAACGAAGACAAGGATGGAGCGCGCTTGTTCGGCAAAGGCTTTGCCTGCAGCGCTACCTGGGTGGCCGACGGCGTATGCACCGCCAGTACGACTCAATGGGCGCTGCTGATGCTGCCCGAGCCGATCAACTCCACCACGCGTCAGATAGAAGCCAAGCTGAATTTTTCTTCCGATAAAATGTTGCTGACCGGCGGATATTACGGATCGTTCTACAGCAACGCTTATGGCAGGTTGGCGCCCAATGTGCCCGGTACCTTGAATAATCCCCTCGGTGCCGCAACAGCCCTGGACGCTCTCCTCCAGAGCACTCTGGCGCAGCCCGTCGCGCTGCCGCCCGACAACCAGGCGCATCAGATTTATGTCTCTGGTAACTATGCCATCACGCCGAAGACCCGCGCGACATTCAAGTATGCCTTTACTCAAGCCACGCAGAACGACAACTTTCTCGATAAAGGGCTGACAGGGGCCCCCAGCGGCAAGAGCGACCTGGGTGGCAAAATCGATACCCACCTGCTCCAGTTGGGCCTGACGACTCGTCCCACGCAGAAACTTTCGGTGCTCGCCAATCTGCGTTACGAGGACAAAAAGGACAAGACGCCGCAAGCCCTGTACAGCGTGGAAGGGACCGACTTTTTTGCTAACAGCAAATATTCGTTGAAGAAAATCGCCGGCAAACTGGAAGGCAGCTATCTGTTTCCCGACAACTATCGGGCGACCCTGGGAGCCGATTACGAGTTGATGGATCGCGGCGAATTTTCAAGCCCCGGGTGCGGCGCTATTGATCCGGCGACCGGTGAGTGTCTCGGAGACAGTATCGCGGGACTATCGGGAGTGCGCGCGAAAACCGAAGAAATCGGCTGGCGTGCCGAACTGCGGCGTTCCTTGTCCGAAACGCTCACCGGTGCTGTCAGCTACGCGTCCAGCCGCCGCGACGGTGCGTCGAGCTGGTTGAAACCCAACAGCCTCCCGGCGACGGGCGTCACGGAACGATCCGACACTCAAATCTACAGTCGCACCGCCATTTTCCCGATGATGTTCATGAATCGTATTCGTGACAAGGTGAAAATGTCGGCCGACTGGTCCGCGACCGAGCGGCTGTCGCTGCAGTTCGCGGTGGAAGACGCGAAGGAAGCTTATGGCGCTCCGACCACCAAGGGTATGCGAGACTCCGGTTACCTTCTCTACAGCATCGATGCAACGCTGAATCTTTCCGATAAGTGGAAGTTGACCGGCTATTGGTCCCAGAACGATCAGGAGATTCATGTAGCCCACTCGAGCGGGTACAACGCCACGATACGAACCCTCAACACCACCCTGGGCATCGGTGCCGCCGGCAAGCTGTCCAGCCGGCTCGAAGTGGGTACGGATCTGTCGTATCTCAACGACAGCACCAAATACAATCAGCTGTTGGACGGCGCGGCCAGCGCCAACAACAAAACGTTTTATAACCAGCAGGGGGGTCTGCCGGAAGTCGCGTATGACGAGTTCAGACTGAGACTCTTCGGCAAATACACGCTTGAGAAAAACGCCGACCTCCGCGTCGACCTGGTGCATTTCCGGGCGCGGTTGGACGAATGGACCTGGGGATACGGCGGGACACCCTTCACCTATTCCGACAACACGACCGTTTCGTTCGATGCGAAGCAACACGTGACTTTCGTCGGGGCGAGTTATATTTACAAGTGGCGGTAATTTCGGGAAGAAGCCCTGGTCGCGCGAGCGATCAGTCAGCATAGGCGCCGTCGTCGAATACCGACGGCGGCGCCTTGAGAAGTTGCAAGGATAGATGGGGGCGCCCTCCAGCACGCGCGGTGATAATACAACTACGCTGGCTCACTGAATTTTCTTCAACTACGAAACCGGGCGCTCTCGGAATGGTGAATATCCGAAGCGCATACGGTTGTCTGGCGCATGCAGATCAAGACTGGCCGGACTGAGCGCGCCGCCCGGCGCCGGATGTCTTGTTTTCGACGCCATTAGTCTCTTCGAGCCACTTCCGGTCGAGGATGCGGATA
>JAUSDQ010000030.1 GCA_030650525.1 Sulfuricaulis sp. | reverse complement strand
GCTCCATGCGATGGTCGCCCTTGACGATGTTCTCGAACATCTTGGTGCGCCCCGTCACGTCGTCCGATTTCACGGTCAACATTTCCTGCAACGTATAAGAAGCGCCATAGGCCTCGAGCGCCCACACTTCCATTTCACCGAAGCGCTGGCCGCCGAACTGCGCCTTGCCGCCGAGCGGCTGCTGCGTGACCAGCGAGTACGGACCGGTGGAACGCGCGTGCATCTTGTCATCCACCAGATGGTTGAGCTTGAGCATGTACATATAGCCCACGGTCACCGGCCGATCGAACGCCTCGCCGCTGCGTCCGTCGAAGAGCGTGGTCTGGCCGGAAGGCGGCAGACCCGCCATCACCAGCATTTCCTTGATCTCTTCTTCCGAGGCACCGTCGAACACCGGGGTGGCCACCGGCACACCCAGGCGCAGATTGCCCGCCAACTCGACGATTTCATCGTCGGTCAGCGACTTGATGTCTTCCTTGCGTCCGCTGCGCCCGATCTGGTTATAAATCCTGTCGATGAAACGGCGAATTTCCTCGACGCGACGGCTCTCGTCCAGCATCTTGCCGATCTGGGCGCCCAGCTCATGCGCGGCCCAGCCCAGGTGGGTTTCCAACACCTGACCCACGTTCATGCGCGAGGGCACGCCGAGCGGATTCAGCACGATATCCGCCGGGGTGCCGTCCGCCATATAGGGCATGTCCTCGACCGCCACAATGCGTGAGATGACGCCCTTGTTGCCGTGACGCCCGGCCATCTTGTCACCGGGTTGCAGGCGCCGCTTCACCGCCACGTACACCTTGACCATCTTGAGCACGCCCGGGGCCAGATCGTCGCCCGAGGTCAGCTTGACCTTCTTTTCGGTAAACTTCTGCTCAAACAAATCTTTCTGCTTGGCCAGATAGCCGCGGATCTGTTCCAGCGCCTGCGAGGCCTCCTCGTTCTTCAGGCGGATATCGAACCACTTGTGGCGCGGCAATTCCTCGAGATAGCCCTTGGTGATCTTGTCGCCGTTCTTCAAACCGGTCGGCCCGCCGTCGGCGACCTTGGCGACCAGTTGGCGTTCCAGGCGCGCAAACGCGTCGTTTTCCAGGATGCGGTACTGGTCGTCGAGGTCCTTGCGGATGCTCGCGAGCTCGGACTCCTCGATGCTCTTGGCGCGCGCATCCTTCTCCACGCCCTCGCGGGTAAAGACCTGCACGTCAATGACCGTGCCGGAAATACCGGACGGCACGCGCAACGAGGTATCCTTCACGTCCGAGGCCTTCTCGCCGAAGATGGCGCGTAGCAGTTTCTCCTCGGGCGTCAGCTGGGTCTCGCCTTTCGGCGTGACCTTGCCAACGAGAATGTCACCGGCATCGACCTCGGCGCCGATATAGACGATTCCCGACTCATCGAGCTTGCCGAGCGCCGCTTCGCCGACGTTGGGAATATCGCGCGTGATATCCTCGGGTCCGAGCTTGGTGTCGCGTGCCACCGTTTGCAGTTCTTCGATGTGGATAGTCGTGAAACAATCCTTCTCCGCCACGCGCTCGGAGATCAGGATCGAGTCCTCGAAGTTGTAACCGTTCCACGGCATGAACGCGACCAGAATATTGCGGCCGAGCGCCAGCTCGCCCATGTCGGTGGACTGCCCGTCGGCCAGCACGTCGCCCTTGGCAATGACATCGCCCACCTTCACCAGCGGTTTCTGATTGATGTTGGTGTTCTGATTCGAGCGTTGGTACTTGGTCAGGTTGTAGATGTCCACGCCCACTTCACCCGGCTTGGTCTCGTCGTCGTTGACGCGCACCACCACGCGCGAGGCATCGACGGAGTCCACCAGGCCGCCGCGTTTGGAGATGACCGTGGCACCCGAGTCGATCGCCACGATGCGTTCGATGCCGGTGCCGACCAGCGGCTTTTCGGTCACGAGCGTCGGCACCGCCTGGCGCTGCAGGTTCGCACCCATGAGCGCGCGGTTGGCGTCGTCGTGGTCGAGGAACGGAATGAGCGAAGCCGCCACCGACACGATCTGCGAAGGCGCGATATCGATGTACTCCACCTTGTCCGGCGTCGACAGCAGGAACTCGTTCTTGCAACGGCACGACACCAATTCGTCGATCAGATGACCGCGGCTGTCCAGCGTGGCATTGGCCTGGGCGATGACGAACTTGCTCTCTTCGATCGCCGAAAGGTAATTCATTTCATCCGCCACCTTGCCATTGACCACCTTGCGATACGGCGTCTCGAGGAAGCCGTATTCATTGGTGCGGGCATAAACGGCGAGCGAATTGATCAGGCCGATGTTCGGACCTTCCGGGGTCTCGATCGGGCACACGCGCCCGTAGTGGGTCGGATGCACGTCACGCACCTCGAAGCCGGCACGCTCGCGCGTCAAACCACCGGGCCCGAGCGCCGATACACGCCGCTTGTGCGTGATCTCGGCCAGCGGATTGGTCTGGTCCATGAACTGCGAAAGCTGGCTGGAGCCGAAAAACTCCTTGATCACCGCGGAAACCGGCTTGGCATTGATCAGCTCCTGCGGCATCAGGCCTTCGGACTCGGCCAGCGACAGGCGCTCCTTCACGGCGCGCTCCACGCGCACCAGGCCGACGCGGAACTGGTTCTCGGCCAGCTCGCCCACCGAGCGCACGCGGCGGTTGCCGAGATGATCGATGTCGTCGATCTCGCCCTTACCGTTCTTGAGCTCGATGAGAATCTTCATCGCGTCGACGATATCGTCCTTGGTGAGGATGCCCGGCCCTTCATCGGTCGCGCGGCCGACGCGGCGATTGAATTTCATGCGGCCCACGGCCGACAGGTCGTAACGGTCGGAACTGAAGAACAGATTGTTGAACAGCGTCTGCGCGGCGTCGCGCGTCGGCGGTTCGCCCGGGCGCATCATGCGATAGATTTCGATCTGCGCTTCGAGCGGATCGCGCGTCAGATCCAGCCGCAGGGTATCGGAGATGAACGAACCCTGATCGAGATCGTTGGTGTAGACCGTCTTGACCTGTTCGATGCCGGCCTCGAACAGCTTGTCGATCAGATCCTTGGAAACCAGGTCGTTGGCCTGAGCCAGCAGCTCGCCGGTCTGCGGATGAATCACGTCTTCGGAGAGCGAGCGGCCGATGAGGAAGCTCGGTTCGATGTTCAGCTGCTTGAGCTTGAACTTTTCCAACTCACGGATGTGGCGTCCGGAAATGCGGCGGTTGGCTTCGATAATGACTTCGCCCTTCGGCGTCTTCACGTCGAACTCGAACTGCATGCCGCGCAGGCGGTTGGGGATCAGGTCGAGCCGGATCTCGTTCTTCACGAGATGGAAAATATCGGTCTCGAAGAAGGTGGCGAGGATTTCCTGCGTGGTCATGCCGATCGCGCGCAGCAGTATCGTCGAAGGCAGCTTGCGGCGGCGGTCGATGCGCACGTACAGGTAATCCTTGGGATCGAACTCCAAATCGAGCCACGAGCCACGGTAGGGAATGACGCGCGCGGAAAACAGGAGTTTGCCGGAGGAGTGGGTCTTGCCGTAGTCGTGTTCGAAGAACACGCCCGGGGAGCGGTGCAGCTGGGAAACCACGACGCGCTCGGTGCCGTTGATGATGAACGTGCCGTTATCGGTCATGAGCGGGATTTCGCCCATGTACACTTCCTGCTCCTTGATGTCGCGCACCGTCTTGGTGCCGGTGGCCTCGTCTTTCTCAAATACCACCAGGCGCAACAACGCGCGCAAGGGAGCGGCGTAGATCAAACCACGCTGCTGACATTCCTTGACGTCGAACGGCGGTATTCCGAGACGGTAGCTGACGAACTCCAGCGCCGCGTTACCGTTATAACTCTCGATCGGAAACACCGTCTTGAAGGCGGCCTGCAATCCCTGATCGATCCGCTGCTCCGGCGGGGTATCCGCCTGCAGATACTGGCGGTAGGATTCCTTCTGAATTTCGAGCAGATACGGAACCTTCAAAATGCCCGGGCGTTTGCCAAAATTCTTGCGGATGAGTTTCTTCTCGGTAAAAGAGTAGGTCATGCTTTCCTCGGCTCTATATATATAGAGAAACGGCGTGAACGGACCGGTACCACCGACAACGTCTTGCTGAAAACAGCATGCCGGTGGATCGGCGACATACACCGCCGATCCAACCCGCACGGACTACACGTCGGTTCATCCGTGCACGACGGATGAACCGACGACCAGCACCTGACTTACTTAAGCTCAACCTTAGCGCCGGCGGCCTCGAGATCCTTCTTCATCTTCTCGGCCTCGGCCTTGGGCACGGCTTCCTTGACGGT
Source organism: Sulfuricaulis sp. (assembly GCA_030650525.1). Taxonomy (GTDB): domain Bacteria; phylum Pseudomonadota; class Gammaproteobacteria; order Acidiferrobacterales; family Sulfurifustaceae; genus Sulfuricaulis. The sequence goes on along the minus strand of JAUSDQ010000030.1, from coordinate 3,483 downwards.
TTGCGGTGCGCCTTCCACCAGGTCCTTGGCTTCCTTGAGTCCCAGGGTGGTCACGGCCCGAACGGCCTTGATCACGGAAACCTTGTTGTCGCCGGCGGCGGTCAGGATCACATCGAAAGCATCCTTGACCTCAGCCGGTGCCGCGGCCGCGGCGGCCGGAGCGGCCACGGCCACGGCCGCGGCGGAGACGCCGAACTTGGTCTCCATTTCCTTGATGAGCTCGGAGAGCTCAAGCACCGACATACTGGAAATAGTATTAAGTATCTCTTCTTTGGAAACAGCCATGATCGAATCTCCTGAATAAAGTCTTGAATAAATTGAACGGTCAGGCGGTCTGCGCCTTGGCGTCACGCACGGCCGCCAACGCCCTGACGAACTTCGTCGGGACCTCGTTTAAGGTCTGGACGAACTTCTGGATCGGGGCCTGCATCGTGCCGAGGAGTTGAGCCAGTAACTGCTCGCGTCCGGGCAAAACGGCCAGCGCCGTGATTTGCGCCAAAGACATAAGCTTGCCGCTCATGGCGCCGGCTTTGATCTTGAGCAAGACGTTCTCTTTCGCGAACTCACTCAGGATCTTGGCGACCGCCACGGGATCGGCCGATGCCGCGAACGCCAGCGGACCGGTCATCAGGTCCTTCAGGCATTCGAAGCCCGTGCCCTCCACGGCACGCCGAGCCAGGGTGTTCTTCACGACGCGCAGATAGACCTTGCCGTCATGCGCCTTGCGGCGCAGCAGGGTCATCTGGGCGACCGTTAGCCCACGATACTCGGCCAACATCGCCGCCTGGGCACCCGAAAGTTTTGCGGATACCTCGGCGACCACCGCCTTTTTCTCATCTAATGTCAGACTCATATGAGTCACCTCCGGTTGCTACGTCTATAAACAACGGCGACCTTTTCAGGAGGTAAATCCTGTGTCGGGCACACCGTCTGCGCAGGCTGCTTGCGCCGATTAAGCACCCTGCAACCAACTGCGTTGCGGGGTGCGCCTGCGGTCTTTGACTTCCGCCGGAATGACAAACCCGACGGTCCCAAAGTTCCTTGCGTTTACATGTAGGTTGGGTTGAGCGCAGCGAAACCCAACATGTTCGTTGGGGTTCACTTCGTTCTCCCCAACCTACATTAACTATTTACAGCCCCGCGGTGTCCAGGCGGACACCCGGACCCATCGTGGTGGAGATCGTCACCTTCTTCAGGAACGCGCCTTTCGCGCTCGCCGGCTTGGACTTATTAAGCGCGGCGATCAGTGACATAAAATTTTCCTTGAGCGCATCGGCCTCGAACGAGGCCTTGCCGATCGCGCAATGCACGATACCGGCCTTGTCGGTGCGGAATTGCGCCTGACCGGCCTTGGCGTTCTCGACGGCTTTGGCCACGTTCGGTGTCACGGTGCCCACCTTGGGATTCGGCATCAGGCCGCGCGGACCGAGAATCTGGCCGAGGCCGCCCACGATCTTCATGGCCTCGGGTGTCGCGATCGCGAGATCGAAATCGATCTTTCCCGCCTTGATCTGATCCGCCAAGTCCTGAAAACCGACGATGTCGGCACCGGCCTTCTTGGCCGCCTCGGCGGCGTTGCCTTCGGCGAATACCGCCACGCGTATCTTCTTGCCGGTGCCACGCGGCATCACGGCCGTGCCGCGCACGTTCTGGTCCGATTTCTTGGCGTCGATGCCGAGGTTGATCGCGACATCCACCGATTCGTCGAATTTCGCGCTCGCCGTATCTTTGACGATCTTCAAGGCGTCATCGAGCGGGTAATTCTTCATTCGATCCAGCTTCACGAGCTGGGATTTCATGCGCTTGCTGGCCATATCACACCCCCTCGCATTCCACGCCCATCTGGCGTGCGCTGCCCGCGATGATTTTCACCGCGGTGTTGAGATCGTAGCAGTTGAGATCGGGCATCTTGATCTTGGCGATCTCTTCAATCTGTTGGCGCGTCAGCTTGCCGACCTTGGTCTTGAGGGCATTGCTGCTGCCGGATTCCAGCCCCAACGCCTTCTTGATCAACACCGACGCCGGCGGCGTTTTGGTGATGAAGGTGAAGCTCTTGTCGCTGAAGGCCGTGATGATCACGGGAATCGGCATGCCCTTTTCCAACTTCTGGGTCACTGCATTGAACTGCTTGCAGAACTCCATGATGTTCAGGCCGTGCTGGCCGAGCGCCGGTCCCACCGGCGGGGACGGATTGGCCGACCCGGCCGGCACTTGCAGCTTGATATACGCCGTTACTTTCTTTGCCATGACTACTCCTTACGGGTGCAAGCGGCTGTTTCAGCCTCCCCGCGGTTAATAAAACTCAGGCCTTCTCGACCTGACTGAACTCGAGCTCCACCGGTGTCTGCCGACCGAAGATCGACACCGACACCTTGAGCTTGTTCTTTTCGTAGTTAACGTCCTCGACCGTACCGTTGAAATCCTGGAACGGGCCGTCAATCACGCGCACCTGCTCGCCGGCCATGAACGAAAATTTCGGGCGCGGTTTCTCCACGCCTTCCTGCACCTGCCGCAGAATCGCGTCCGCTTCCTTATCGGTAATCGGCGTCGGCTTGGTGCCCGAACCGCCGATAAAACCGCTCACCTTGGGCACGTCCTTGACGAGGTGCCAGGTCTCATCGTCCATGTCCATCTTCACGAGCACATAGCCCGGAAAGAATTTCCGTTCGCTGGTGCGCTTCTGGCCGCTTTTCATTTCCACCACTTCTTCGGTCGGCACCAGAATCTCGCCGAACTTTTCTTCCATGCCGGCGTTGCGGATGTGCTCTTTAAGCGAGCGCACCACCTGCTTTTCAAAGCCGGAATAGGTGTGCACGACATACCAGCGCATCGTCATGAATTCAGCTCCTATCCCGTGACCGCTCTGACAACCCAGTGCAGTATCCAGTCGACGATCCACATAAAAAGCGCCACAAGTATCACCATGACAAACACCACCAGGGTGATTTGCATGGCTTCCTTCTTCAGCGGCCATACGACTTTGCGCAGCTCCAGACGCGCGCCCTTGAAAAATTCCCAGGCACTGCGTCCCACCGCCGTGGTCGCGACGACAACCACCGCCAGTGCCGCCGTGACCAGCACGATCGCGACACGGATCAGATCCGGCTTATCGCCGAAGTAATAGAATCCGCCGATGCCGCCGGCTACCAGCAGCACCGCAAGAAACAGTTTCAGTTTGTCCGCTATCACTACTAAAAATCCTTCGTTGCCAGTTGTCTGGCAGGCCAGGAGGGACTCGAACCCCCAACCTTCGGTTTTGGAGACCGACGCTCTACCAGTTGAGCTACTGGCCTATTAATCGGCATGGGTGACGTACACAACCGCCGCCCACTTGCGTATTACTTATTCAACCACCTTCGCCACCACCCCCGCCCCCACGGTCCGGCCGCCTTCGCGGATGGCGAAGCGCAGGCCTTGTTCCATGGCGATGGGGTTGATCAGGGTGACGATCATCTTGATGTTGTCGCCGGGCATGACCATTTC
>JAUSDQ010000023.1 GCA_030650525.1 Sulfuricaulis sp. | reverse complement strand
GCGGCAAGAACTCCAACGCGCGTTCCAAGCCCACGCTCCACAAGCTCGTGGCCGCGGGCATCCCCAACAATCCGCCGCGCTGGCCCGAGGCCGCCGCGGTCGTGACGAACATCCTGCGCGTGTACAAGAAAGACGCGCACGCCTGGGAACGCGTGGGCGAGTGGGTCGACCGTATCGGCTGGCCGCGGTTCTTTGAGCTGACCGGCCTGCCGTTTACCAAGTATCACATCGACAACTGGCGCGGCGCGCGCGCGAGCCTCAACACGTCGACGCACGTGCGACTCTAATCGACGTTTTCGTGCGCGGTGCGCAAAGGGTGAGGGGGTCCTCACCCTTTTGCATTGGGCAGGCGGTTCAGGGCTGTTTGAGGTGGCTGATCAACTGGAAAGAGACAAACGCCAACACCAGAATGATGACAAAAAAGATGATAGAGCGGTATTCAAAGCGGCTGCCGCGCCTGGTCTCGATGCGCTCCAGAATCCAGTCGGAGGCGAAGTAAAGTCCTATCCCCACGAGTGTGAAATAAACTATTTCCACGACGTTTGCGCCCCTTGTTGATCTGTCGTACGGCGCCATTCTAGCGTTTCGCGCCCCCCGGGCTTGACTGAAGTCAAGGCCTCTGTAATCTCCCTGTATCAGGATTGATGAGATACATCAGAGCCATGCTTCGTTCCCACCTTGTGAACCCTTCGTGACTTATCTGGTGCCCGCACTACGCCTGTTTGCGTTGTTCCTGTTTCTGGGGCTGACCGCCCCGGTGCACGCGGAGACGATTGACGAGCTTTACCCTGCGGTGCGGGATTTCTTCCCGCAGGCCGACCGCTTCGGCGACCTCGAAGGCAAGCCACCGGCCGCCGCCATTTATCAGGGCCAGCGCCTGCTCGGCTATGCCTATCTGACGGACGACGTCATCCGCATTCCGGCGTATTCCGGGCATCCGATCAACACGCTGGTGGGCTTCGATCTCAAGGGACGCATCGTGGGCTTGCGCATCGTCGAACACCAGGAACCGATCCTGGTGGTGGGGATATCCGAAGAGCGCTTGCAGCGTTTCGTGCGGCAGTATCAGGATAAATCCGTGTTCGACCACGTCGTTATCGGGGCCGGCGCCGACGGCGATGTCGCCATCGACGCCATCTCCGGAGCCACCATCACCGTCATGGTCGAGAACGCGACTCTGATGCGCTCCGTGCGCCGGGTGGCCGAATCCCGCGGTCTCTCGCCTTCGCCTCCACCCGCGCCTGTCACTGTCGATGCGACGACGGCCCCCGGGAAAGAGAAACCGGCTGCTGACAATGCTGCTGCGCCGGCGTCCGCCTCCGGCAAGTCCGCGCCGCCTGCCGCTATAACCCATGCCAAGGCATTATCATCGGACTCCCGGGCAGCGCCGAAAAAAAATACAACCGCCTCCCAGGACGAACCTATCTGGAAAGGCGTCTGGCGCAAAAGTATCTTCCAGATTGCCGTGCTGGCGGCCGGCCTGGTATTTCTGACGCTGGTGCTGGTGTTTCAGGACTGGTTGGCGAAGCGCCCGCGCATGCTGGTGTATGTGCGCGATGGTTATTTGATATTCACCGTGGTTTTTATCGGCTGGTATTCGCTCGCGCAGCTCTCCGTCGTCAACGTGCTCACCTTCGCGCAGGCGGCGATGCACAATTTCCAGTGGGAAGGTTTTCTCATCGATCCGATGATGTTCATTCTATGGTCGTTCGTGGCGGTGACGCTGCTGCTGTGGGGGCGCGGGGTTTATTGCGGCTGGCTGTGCCCGTTCGGCGCCTTGCAGGAACTGACGCAGCAACTGGCGCGCCGCTTTGGCGTGAAGCAATTCGAGTTCTCCGAGATGGTGCACGAACGGCTATGGGCGCTGAAGTACATCATCCTGCTGGGATTATTCGGCGTTTCGCTGCAATCGCTGGTGCAGGCCGAACAACTGGCCGAGATCGAACCGTTCAAAACCGCCATCACCCTGCGCTTTCAGCGCGAGTGGGGTTACGTTGTGTTTGCCGCCGGACTGATTCTGGTCTCCGCCATCAATCGCAAGTTCTACTGCAAGTATCTCTGCCCGCTGGGCGCGGCGCTCACCATACCGGGAAAGTTCCGCATCTTCGACTGGCTGCGGCGGCACCGCGAGTGCGGTCGTCCGTGCCAGGTGTGCGCCGCCGAGTGCGAGGTGCAGGCGATCCGCAAGAACGGCGAGATCAACGCCAACGAATGCCACTATTGTCTCGACTGCCAGGTGACGTACTGGAACAACCAAAAATGCCCACCGGAAGTCGAACGGCGCAAACGCCGCGAGCGCAGCGGCCGTGCCCGTGAAATGGTGCGTGGCATGGAGCAGGTCGTCGGGTCCTCCGGGCTGTTTGACCAAGGTCAAGCCGGTTGCGACGCTTGTCCGGGCCGGGAGCCGAAATGAACCGCCTCGAGCCGTGTTTTAACGACGGGAATGACAGCCGAATTTCTTCATAAATGTTGTACTATGTCCGGCATACATCAATCATGGTTTTACTTGACCCATGTCAAGGAGCAAGCCTTGCCCCACTTTTACAGTGTCGCCGCACGTGGTTTTAATTCGATGGTTTATTTAATCTGACGCGGGAGGAGCCCGACATGAAATACAAGCACGCAGCACTTGCCGCCGGTCTGTTAGCAGCGACCGCGCTATCTTTTACCGGTGCCGTAGGGGCGGAGGAAAAACCTTCCGGCCATCCGGGAACGCCGGAGACGGAAATGCGCTACAAGGGCGCACCGGTGCCGATCAAACCGGAGCAAGCCGAAACCGTGGTGTCGCCGAAAGCGCCACCGTTGACGGAGGCTGAATTCACCCGCGCCAAGCAAATTTACTTCGAACGCTGCGCCGGTTGCCACGGCGTGCTGCGCAAGGGCGCGACCGGCAAACCGCTGACCCCTGACATTACCCTTAAGAAGGGCACCGATTATCTCAAGGTGTTCATCAATTACGGTTCACCCGCGGGCATGCCCAACTGGGGCACCTCTGGTGTGCTGAGCGACCAGGACGTGGACATCATGGCGCGCTTCCTGCAGCACGAGCCGCCGACACCGCCTGAGTTCGGCATGAAGGAGATGAAGGCATCATGGAAAGTGCTGGTACCGCCGGCAGAGCGTCCGAAAAAGAAGATGAACAACATCAACCTGGACAATGTCTTCTCGGTGACGCTGCGCGATGCCGGCCAAGTGGCGCTGATCGACGGCGATACCAAGAAGATTATCAGCGTGATCGACACCGGTTACGCGGTGCATATCTCGCGGGTGTCCAATTCGGGCCGCTATCTCTACGTGATCGGACGCGACGCGCAGATCAACCTGATCGATCTGTGGATGGCGCAACCCGCTAACGTCGCCGTGATCAAGGTGGGCCTTGAGGCGCGTTCGGTTGAAACCTCCAAGTACAAGGGCTACGAGGATACCTACGCGATCGCCGGTTCCTACTGGCCGCCGCAGTACACGATCATGAAGGGCGACACGCTTGAGCCGCTCAAGATCGTTGCCACCCGCGGCTTCACGGTGGATACGCAGGAGTATCACCCCGAACCGCGCGTGGCCTCGATCGTGGCCTCGCACTTCCACCCGGAGTTTGTGGTCAATGTGAAGGAGACCGGCCATACATTGATGGTGGATTACTCGGACATCAACAATCTCAAGGTGACCGACATCGGCACCGAGCGCTTTCTGCATGACGGCGGTTTCGACTCCACCATGCGCTACTTCCTGGTGGCGGCGAATCAGCGCAATAAAATCGCCGTCGTGGACACCAAGAACGACAAACTCGTGAAACTCGTCGAAGTCGGTAAGATCCCGCATCCGGGCCGCGGCGCAAACTTCGTCGATCCGAAGTTCGGTCCGGTATGGGCCACGGGGCATCTGGGCGATGATACTATCGCCTTGATCGGCACTGACCCGGTGAAGCACAAGCAAAATGCCTGGAAGGTGGTGCGCTCACTCAAGGGCCAGGGCGGCGGGTCGCTGTTCATCAAGACCCATCCGAAGTCCACGAACCTGTGGGTGGATACCGCGCTCAACCCGAATACCGCTATCAGTCAATCGGTTGCGGTATACAACATCAAGAATCTCGACAAGGGATTCGATGTGGTGAACATCGCCGAAATGGCCGGTCTGGGCGAAGGTCCGAAGCGTGTCGTGCAGCCCGAGTACAACAACAAGGGCGACGAAGTCTGGTTCTCGGTGTGGAACGGCAAGACCCAGGAATCGGCCATCGTGGTGCTCGACGACAAGACGCGCAAGCTCAAGACCGTGATCAAGGACAAGCGCCTGGTCACGCCGACGGGCAAGTTCAACGTCCATAACACGCAGCACGACGTCTACTAATTCAATAGGAGCAAGGGGCGGGAGCCATCCCGCCCCATTTTTTACGGGAGAGCAGGTTCGCATGCGCAGGCCCAGGCATAAGACCGGCATCATTCTCGCGGCGCTCGGCGCGTTGTGGGCGTCTGCGGTTTGCGCCGATATCCCCGCCGCAAGGCAAACCGAGCTGATGTATCTGCTTGCCCAGGATTGCGGTTCGTGCCACGGGCTGACGCGCAAGGGCGGTCTCGGCCCCGCGCTGACACAGGAGGCGCTGGCCGGCAAGCCCGCCGTCATGTTGCGCGAAGTGATTCTGCACGGCCGGCCGGGCACACCGATGCCGCCGTGGCAGAGTTTCCTGAACGAGCAAGAAGCAGACTGGTTGGTGCAGGTACTGCTCGAGGGCAAAACCGATGCGCACTGAACTTTTCCATTCCTCCCTCAAGATTTTCCTGAGTCTCGCCGGCGCCGTGCTGGTTTCGGCGTGTGCCTCGCCGCGTGGCACGGGCGATCTGGGTATCATGATTGAACGCGCCAGCGGCAGCGTGCAGGTGGTTGAAACCACCCACCACACGCGTCTGGCCCGGGTTCCGGGCCTGGGCGACCTGTCGCACGCCTCGGCGGTGTACTCGCGCGATGCGCGTTATGCCTACGTCTTCGGGCGCGACGGCGGGCTGACCAAGGTCGATCTGCTGCGCGGGCGCATCGACAAGCGCATCGTGCAGGCGGGCAACGCCATCGGCGGCGCAATCTCGCAGGACGGACGCCTGATCGCGGTTTCCAATTACGAACCGGGCGGC
>JAUSDQ010000021.1 GCA_030650525.1 Sulfuricaulis sp. | reverse complement strand
CCGTCAATCGCCGTGGTTTTTCTGTTGGATCGTGCGCGCGAAGTCGAGCATCCGTTGCGTGGCGCGCAGGGCCTTAACCCGCACCGCCTCGTCGACCCGCACCTCGTTCGCGCCGGTCTCCAGCACCTGCGCCAGGTTGGCCAAGGCGTTCATCGCCATCCACGGGCAATGGGCACAGCTTTCGCAGGTGGCGCCTGCGCCCGCGGTGGGCGCGGCCATGAGGATTTTTCCCGGCGCCGCCTGCTGCATTTTGTAGAAGATGCCGCGGTCGGTGGCGACGATGAGTTTCTGCTGCGGAAGATTCTTTGCCGCCTGGATCAGCTGGCTGGTCGAGCCGATGACATCGGCCAGTTCGAGCACCGCCGTCGGCGACTCGGGATGCGCGATCACCGCGGCATCGGGGTGCTGGCGCTTGAGCGCCGCCAGCGCCTGGCCCTTGAACTCGTCGTGCACGACGCAGGTGGCATTCCACAACAGCATGTCCGCGCCGGTTTTGCGTTGAATATATGTGCCGAGGTGTTTGTCCGGCGCCCACAGGATTTTTTCACCGCGGGCTTTCAAATGTTCGATGAGCTTCACCGCGATGCTCGAGGTCACCACCCAATCGGCGCGGGCTTTGACCTCGGCGCTGGTGTTGGAGTACACCACGACCTGGCGCTCGGGATGGGCATCGCAAAAGGGAATGAACCGGTCCGCCGGACAACCGAGGTCGAGCGAGCACTCGGCTTCCAGCGTCGGCATGAGCACGCGCTTTTCGGGATTGAGGATTTTGGCGGTCTCACCCATGAAACGCACGCCGGCGACGACCAGCGTGCGCGCCGGGTGCGCGTTACCGAAGCGCGCCATCTCGAGCGAATCCGCCACGCAGCCGCCGGTTTCCTCGGCCAAGCGCTGCAAGTCCTCGTCAACATAGTAATGTGCAACCAGCACCGCGTCCCGCTCCTTGAGCAGGTGCTTGATGCGTTCGCCGAGGCGCGCGCGTTCGGCGGGCGGCAGCGGTAAGGGCGCCGTCGTCGGCGGCAACTTGATGGCCACCGGGGCGGGTATGTCGAGTCGCTGGGTCATGGATGCTTCCTGGTTCCGGCTTGATTTGGAAGTATGCCTTAAAATTGGCGTTCGGTGCCGCAGGTTTCAAGGTTTTTGTTAACTGCCGGTGACAGTGATAACCAGGGCCTGTTCCCGATCATCCCTGATTCTCATAATTTTAAACTCCGCCTCCCATCAAAATTGCGCTGCAGTTGTTCAGCAGTCCATTGAAAAATTCGATTTCAACATCTGGGCCATTCTCGGATGACCCGTCATCGATAAACACGATCGGAACCAACCAGGGCGGTGAGTGATGACCTCATCTTGCTTTCAAGTAGAGATTTGGCGCTTGCGGCATATGGATAACTCAGCCAAGAATCCAACAGCTCAGATATTAGATGAGCATGAGCACGAAGCATCTTGAATACACAACTGATTTGAGCGTTTTTCCTTGGATTAAGCTGGATAGTTTGATTAAGAATGAGGTTATCGCGTCGCCAATTCTTACGGTCTGGATTTTTTTCCGCTGTAGCATCAATGACAAATCGCCGGCCATACCCGGTGTATGATGCATCATCATAAATAATAAAGGATTTCTTGCCTTGTTTGGAAATTAAACCGCTAAATCTCACCGCCTGAAAATCCGGATTTTCATGATCAAATCAATTTTCTCAATAACATTTCTGGCGATATCTGCCTTCAATTGTCGGCAAATCTTACAATAGCGTCCAAACATCCTCACTAATACCCACAGCACGTCAGCGGTGAGTAACAATCTTATTGATTGATAGAGTTTTTCCTTACGACGGTATGGCGCTTGCTGTGTGGTAGCGCAGATAGGCTCGAAGCAATGTCCGTCGTTCTCCATCTATCTTGGAGAACTTTATTTTTTAGGGGTGACCGTCCGATGATTAAACTAATGCTTAGTGCTGTATTGCTGGCGACTGTGGGTACGCTAACGATAAATGAAACCCTGGCCGCCTCCGTTAACAACGGCGATGTTCTGACCATTACCAGCCCTGTCCGTGACCCCGTTACGGGGTACATCACCAGTGGTTCCTATTTCGTCATGGACATGAATGGCGATGGCGCGGCAGGCGCCTTCGAAAAAACGGGCTTGTCTCAGGGAACCACCGGCATCGTGATCGGCAGCACAACCCCCCAAGGTGCCAGCCACGGTGGATTTCCGACCGCCTCCGATACCAATGCGGTCGATAAGCCCTGGGGATTCTTCGGTAGCACGGGTTCCGATTATCTGAGGGTTGCCGTGACCGGCAGCACTACCAGCGGCCTGGACCTGAGTGGCTGGACGGTGACCTGGAATGGCATCCCCGCCATCGATATGGGAAGCGGCGCCTGGAAACCGACTAACTGTGCATCGCTTGGGTGCGGCAGCCACACATTCACGAGCGGCAACGCCCAGTTTGTCTGGGATGGCGTGTATGGCAACTCTTACGTATTGAACTACGCCGCAATTGTTCCGTCCGACGGCACCACCAACTTCGGGAACGTGCATTACTTCCTGCACCTGGAAGGAACCGTGGTGCCGATCCCGGCGGCCTTCTGGCTGTTGGCCTCCGGCCTCATTGGACTGATGGGTGTTGCCCGACGCAGGAAAAATTTTGCCTGAAGCCGGAATAAACCGGAAACGAAACGGACCTAGCAGGTTGCTGAAAAACTCCCTCTCCCCACGGGAGAGGGTCGGGGTGAGGGTGATCATAGTTGTTAAGCATTTGTTTTTAATATCCCCCTCATCCTGGCCTTCTCCCGGAGGGAGAAGGGAAATGACTTTTTCAGCAACCTGCTAGTCCCGTTTATTGATCACGATAAATCTTCCCCCTGCTGCACAAATTCCACCGTCGACTTATCTATTCCTGTTACTGCCAGGTTCCACGTAAACCCAGCGTCATTCATCCCGTTGTGTGAGGTTTTTCACAGAACCCCGCGGGGCTTGGCCCTAGAGTAACCACAGCAGTAACCCGCTCGCATTTCTTGGGTGGCTACTGTCAGGCGCGATGGCGCAAAGCGTTGTCGCTGACAATTCAACCAGAACACGAAGGAACGTCACCATGAATAGCGATTTAAAAAAAGCAGTTCACAAATCCCAGGCAACCCTGCAAGAGAGTCATTCCAAGGAGCGCGCGACTTTTAAGATGCTGCTCCTTACCAATCCCAATTATTTCGGTAACCTGGTGGAAAGCCCCTTTAAGCCCATCTTCCCCGTCTGTTGCAACACACATTACGAGGAACTCGGCTGCGTCGGTTACCACCCGCAGCAAGAACGCCTCGAGGCAGTGGTCTATGTCTACCAACCCTCAGGTTACGGTACCGATATATGCGGCCCGGGTTCGCCCGAGCACGTGCGTTTTTACCTGTCGTATGACAACGGCACGACGTGGGACGATCAGGGATTGACGAGCTTTCAGGCTTTCAATATCCCGGAAGGCACGGAAGGCGGCAAGCGCCTGGAATACGCGGTTTCGCTTTCCGTCAACCCAAAACGAAAGCTCTGCTTCGTCGATCCATTGATCCGCGTGCGCGCGATTTTGTCCTGGAACAACCCGCCTCCGGCGAATCAACCCAACTGGAAACCGGTGTGGGGTAACGTGCGTAACGCGACGATTCAGGTAGAGCCGCTACGACTTATTTTCCCACCCGATCTTTTCGAAGTCGCCAAGGTCAAATTCCCCCCATCCTTCGCGGAGATTCTCGACCTCGAGACACCGATAGCGACCAAGGCAAAAGCCCTCGGCGCGACCGAACTCGCGGTGCTGTACAAGGACAAGGGCGTGCCGGTGCATCGCTTTGCCTTCAAGGAGCTTGCCAGCTTTACTTCCGCCAACAACGCCTTGAGCGCCGAATCGTTTTTGAAAATCCTCCCGGACATCAAATTCGATCCGGGAATTATCGACGTGCTGTTCCCCAAGACCGACGGGGACATCAGCTTTGAAGAACTCAAGTGCATTGGGTTGGATCCGAATTCTCCGGACACCCTGGTCGGCGTGATCCAGGTCAAAAAATCTTCCGGTTTCTCCGGCGGGCCATGCACCCAAGGTAGCCGCGAGTACGTCACCTTCTGGGGCGACTTCGACGGCAACGGCAGTTTCGAAACCTGTCTCGGGACCGCCGAGGTGCGGGTTTATGATCTGTCGAACATCCCGGCGGAAGGCGTGTATTACGCCGCGCGTCTCCCGGTAGACCTGAGCCAGTATCGACAAGCCTGCCATAAGGGGGCGAAGGTCGTGCGGATTCGCGCCACCCTGTCCTGGAACGTCGCGCCACCCTGCGCCAATCCCCACTACGTGCCGACCTGGGGTAACCGCGAAGAGACACTGATCAACATCGCGCCTGCGGCCAGCGCGCCGGCCGGCAAGATCGCGATCCTGGGCGGGATTCCGGTTTCGTACATCGGCAACGTGAACGGTCTGACCACGCCCACCGCGGTATTCGCCACCAACAACCTGCCGCCTGACTCGCTCGGCAGACCCTGTCCGTTCGCCGGTCGTGTCACGGTGCAGGGGGCGCCATTGCTGGGTTATAGCTACAAAGTGGAGGTCACGCCGCAGGGCAGCAGCGTACCGACACCGGTGGTGCACAACCTGGTATTGACGCGTTTCGATGGCACCACCTTCGTGCACAGCGCGAACCCGGTGACCCATCGCTTCACGTATTTGCCTTTCACCGAAAACGTGAACAGCGTGCTGGCACAGTGGGACACCACCGGCGACGTCAAGTGGCAGGTGACGCTGACCACCTACGATGGCGCAGGCACCTTGGTAGGGACCGACACACATCTGATCCAGCTCGATAACACTGGGCCACAGGTGTCGATCAACATCACCACCGGCGCTGGCGACTGCGGCAAATTCTTCGTCGGTACCTTGCTCGCGGGGAACTTCGTCGCGCGCGACGACTACCTCGGAAGTTACAGTCTCGCCGTCGAACCCGCGGTCAACCCGCCCGGCGTGGGAGTCCCCAGCCCGAGCTCCGGACTGGTTAACACCGCCCCCGCACCGGGAGGCAACGCCTGGACCCTGGATACGACGGGCATGCGACCTTGCGGCTATGTGATACGGGTGGTCGCCGCCGATCGCGCCATCGTCAACAGCCAAGCGGTGGGGCACCATGTTGCGGACAGCGCCGGCTTCTGCCTGGAGGAACCGCTGGAGTAGTAACCCTCCGGAACCCCATGCGGTAATCACTTTAGGCGGCCAGCGATGGCCGCCTTTTTTTATTTATACGCAGGATTTCAGTTTGAGTTAGCCTCTAGTGAGACTTTTCCTTGCCCTTCTCTTGCTCTTTATTCTCAGGTTCCGTTTCTTTCTTTTTGCCTTTTTTATCCGACTTGCTGAGCGAGCCACTGGCCTTCTTCACTTCTTGACCCATGCCCTTCAGCAACTCACCGAAATTATTTCCGACCTTTTTGGCACTGTCATCAAGACTGGTATCGTCGGCCAAGGCGGTGCCGAAGCTGCACACAGCAGCGAGGAAGCCCGCGATCCACAGCGGTCGCAGGCAGCGCGTTCCACTAAAGCATTTAAACTTTGTCATATTCTCAAGTCTCCTGCGGTTCAGTTACCGAGATATCGCGTTCCCAGCCCTCGTGTTGCAGCACCAGGCGCTCGATGGCCAAACAGCCGGCCGCGGCTTCCAGCTCCGGCAACGCCTGATACTCGGACACCCAACAGCGATACACCCTGAACGCCATGACGACCGTACCCTGATGGTTGAGCAGCTCAATCGTAATATCCTTGCGATAGTTCTTGAGCGACATCGCCGCATCGCCCTGCATGCTAAACACCAGGTTCGCCCATGACTCGAACGCGGTGTCGTGCGTCAGCCCGCGCTCGATCACAATGGGTTCGAAGCTGGTTATGCCGGGCGCAATATGTGGATGACTCGGATCGCTACCCGCGCGGTGAATAACCGACTCCGTGGCGCGCCGCAACGGACTGACCCGCAGGATGCTGGGAATGGAATTGCCATCCCATCTGATCCGAAACTTGAAGGTCTGATAAGGGTCGAGACGATGTGGGTTGACGTTGAATATGCCCATGGTGTTCCTCCTAATTTATTAGATCACGAAGTCAGTCGCTCATGCCATCCAGATGGCCAACGCCGCCACCAGCGACGCCGCGATGAGCACAAGACTCTGACCATACAACAAGCGCACCGCTTCACAGTGGTTCCAGAATCCGCAATAACCCAAACCGGATAACCGTGCCAATGCGCGCACGGTCATGAGACCGCCGGCCGCGAGGACCAGGCCCACGGCTGCCAAAACAATCACGGCGCCGATCGACACGTCAGCGAAGGCATACAGCCAACCCGCCAGCACGGCGAGCGCGAAAACCAGCAGCAAGGTCAGCGCCAGCAAGTAGCCGTTGATCCTTAAGATCAACCCGGTGGCCGCGGTTTTGTCGGATAGCGAAGTAACCATGTGTTACCGTCTTCGGTCAGTGTCCCGCGGAGGCCAAACCCGCGAGGAACCGGTCCATGATGATTTTCTGATCGTCGTAAAGCATGCGTGGGCCCGGCGTCTCCTGGTATTTTTCGGCCTCTTTAACCAGCCGGTCGTGTTCGAACATGGCTGAGTCGCCGGCGGCAAATCGTTTAGCCTTGGCATAATGATCCAGCGCCAGGAGGTAGGTCACCCAGGCGATTTTTTCTTGCCTGTTGGTAAGCCACACGTCGTGGTCGGAACAAAGCAGCGTGACGAAAATTGTGCCCTGGTTCTCATGGAGATTGTAGAGCTCGTCCTGCCGAATACAATCCATGGCACGCTGATGACTGCGTATTGAAAAATCCGGGTCGATGATCCGGGTCACCTCGCCAATGTCGGTATTGATCACGAGAATGTTGGGTACATATCGCTGGGCGCTGTACAGCATATCGGTAGCCTGCTGCAGTACGGCAACGGCGGCCGCGCCATCCGCGTTCGCCAGGTGCACGGCTTTCATGTAGAGGGCGTAGCCACGACCGTGGAAGCCGCGGTAATCGAATTCCGCTAGCTGGCACATTTTCTCGAAACACCCTGCCATCTCGTCGAACCGCTTGCGCGAATATTTCAACCAGCCGATGTTGAACAGCGCCGCATAGTAGTCCGCCTGCGAATCCGGATTGGCGCGTTGATAAGCCAGCCGGGCTTGCTCGTAATAGCTCAAAGCCGCCTCGCTGTCCCCAATTTTTTCGCTGAGGATGCCCATGAAATGCAGAATGTGGTGGTCTTCGCGGCTGCTGAAAACGTCCTTGTACGCCACCGCCTCCCCCGGCTTCCACTCGACCGTGTCCACCTGCAAGAACATATCGGCCTTGCGCTTGCCTTCAAGCGCTTCGGGGTTGGCGGGATCGAGGCGCAGCGAGTGCTCATACTCAGCCAACGCCTGTTTATAGTGTCCAAGATCCAGCAGCTTTTTTCCCAATTTCAAATGGGTCGCCACGGCGCGTTTGCGTTCGCTCATTTGCCGGTATGTGTCCCAGGGCGTCACGTGAAACACCAACATGTATAGCCCGGCGGTAATCACGGAGATAATCAACGTAATCAGGAACCAGTATTCTTTGACGAATTGCAGAAATTCCACGGCGTTCAAGGCACCATTAACTCGAAACTGCGATCAGGGATAATACTATATGTATTGTCATTTCTACGGCTTCAGCAGCTTGCGCAATCGATCGAGGAGCTGATCGTCGTCCCACTCGCGGCTGCCGACGGCGCGGTGGGTAACGTTACCGCGCGGATCGATGACATAGGTAGTCGGCAATCCGATGACCGGATATTTCTGGATGACGCTGCCGTCGATGTCGAGCGGCAATGGAAACGTCACCGGGTAATGCCCGGTAAACGCAAAGACCGTGTTCTCATCCTCGCCCACGTTGACCGCGAGGATTGCGATGTTCTTGCCCTTCACTTTGCGGTGGGCGCGTTCCATCGACGGCATCTCATAGCGGCACGGCGGGCACCAGGTGGCCCAGAAATTGAGCAGCACCACCTGGCCGCGGTAATCCGACAGGCGATAGGTCTTGCCGTCCTCGCCCTTCAGCGTGAAATCCGGCGCGGCAAAGGGTTTGGCGACCGCTGGCAGCGTCTGCGCGGTTTTGGTTTCTTCAGCAGCGGTTGCCCCTATCGCCAGCCACAGCGCGAGACCGGCATACCGCCATAACCCGTGGCGACGATCGTTCATTGTGCGCCGGGCTCAAGATGAATGTCGGGCGCACAGCGCATACCCTTGATGCGCACCGTGCGCTGCTTGCCGTGCCGATGCCAGACGACGTCGAGATCGAACTCGGTGCCGGGCTTGAGATCGAACACCGACATGCCCCAGTTGTAATCGCCCGGCTGGTAAGTCTGGCGGGTGGGGAGCAGCGCCCACTCGAAGGCCAGTTGCGCGGATTGCGGCGCGTGGCGCGCGGCCCATTCCTGGCGCCAGTCTTCGCGCGTTTTCAGGGCGCGGGGCGCGCCGGCCGCGCGCACCACCCAGTCATGCAGATTGTACTCGACCGGGCTCGGCTCCAACGGGTGGGAAATATTCTTGAACACGGTCTGGAACACACAACTCAACGCGATCCGGTCCGCGTGCGCCTCCGAGAACCCGCGCGCCACGAAAAACCCGCGCGTCTGCTCCGGCAACCGCTGCACCAGACGGATCGAAACGCCCTGTTCGACAATCTCCCAGTACGGCAGTTTGGCCTCTGCATCGGTGCCGGTGTTGACGACCGCGGCCGCGGGCGGAACCAGCAGCCACATCACCACCGTCAACCCGGCGGTAGAAGGAGATCCGTGGGCGCGGGTTTCGGACATTTTCTCCGGATAAATGCCGAGTCACGATGTAATCAGAACCAATTCACGCCCCGATGGGGGCAGGGATATTCATTCGGCACAGCCATGAGCCCACCTGGTCCAGCGTTGCGGCGCTCCGCCCGGACTATTCGTCCTTTACGACGGTCTCGCTCTGATCCGGGGACTGGTCCGGATTTTCACCGGGCTGCTCAGCGCCTTTCGCCTGCTTGCGCTGGCGTTTCTCTTCCATCTTTTTCTTCTTTTGCAGTTCTTTTTGGCGCTTTTGAAACTGATAGTTCGGTTTGGCCAATGTGGCGCCCTCTAATTAAAAAGGTTAATACGGTTTGCGCGGTTATTTTACGCCTTGCGGGAAATCTTTGCGCCTTGGATATAAAGCCCGGGGACTTGAGCCTTTTCGGGCCGGGCGGGTGTTTGGCCCTGAAATAGCACGCCAAACCACCGGCAACCCCATAGTGGCCACCGATGGCTTGCGGTCGCACCGATGACTACTTGGAATCCGCAATCTTCTGGACGTTTTCGTTGATCTTGAACAGCACGATCAGAAGCTCGCACCAGATCCTGACCATCGCCGACCCGACCACGATCATCAACAGCCCCTTGATGAGGCTGGCGAGGTTGAAACCGTACATGCCGAATCCGAACATCAAGGCGAATCCGGAAGTCACGACCACAAATAGCAGCATCCAGTAAACAAAGGTGATGACTTTTGGGGTAAGCATTGTTTCGAAAAAAAATATACTGCGCGGTTCCATTACTTCCTCCATTCATTATTGTTGACGATTGCGTCCCGAACCGGTCTTGCATTGAAAAGGTTGGCATGGGGGACGCCCGAAACCCTTTCCCGGTTTATTCTGTGCGGCAAATATACTCTCGCCACAATAAAAAAGCCCGGACACAAACCACGTGTCCGGGCTTTCATGGGAGAAAGCCGTATTTCTTGCGCTTTCTTATTAAATCGCCACCCCCGCCTCGAGGTCGGCGGTGCGCAACGCTTAGGGTTTCGTCTCGGGAGCGTCGAGAGCGGCCGGCGCGGGTGCCGCGGTCGCGGCTTCCGTTTCTGCCGCCGGCTTCAGAACGATCTCGACGCGGCGGTTGCGCTGCTTGTTCTCCTCCGAGTCGTTGGGCGCGACCGGCCGGTACATCGAAAAGCCCAGGGACTCGAGGCGCTTCGGATCGATCGCGTGTTTGGTTTCGAAGTAACGCGCGACACTGGCCGCGCGCGCGGCCGACAGTTCCCAGTTCGTGGGATATTTCGCCTCGAGCTTGTC
Source organism: Sulfuricaulis sp. (assembly GCA_030650525.1). GTDB lineage: Bacteria > Pseudomonadota > Gammaproteobacteria > Acidiferrobacterales > Sulfurifustaceae > Sulfuricaulis. The sequence continues at coordinate 28,661 of JAUSDQ010000021.1, read as the reverse complement.
GCTGATCGGCGTGTCATCCGAGTGGCCCTCGACACGGATGGTGTCGGTGCCGTCCTTGATGGCCCCCGCCAGCTTGTCGAGCACTTCCATGCCCTGGGGAAGAATGTCGGCGTTGCCGGATTTAAACACGATCTTGTCGAGCATGCGCACCGAGAGCTGCCCCTTGAGTTGCTGAATCTCGACGTTCTTGTCCGTCAGCTCCTGGCTCAGTCGCTCGCGCAGATCTTCTTCCTGTTTCTGCAACGCATCGAGTTTGCTCTTTCTGGCCTCGGCCGCTTGGCGGTACACGTCGAGTTCCTGGGTGGCCACCGCGAGCTTGGCTTCGGTCTCGCTGCGCGAGCTGTTGCAGGCTTCGAGTTCGCTCTTCGCGTGCGCCTTGCAGGTCGCGAGTTCGGCCTGTTTCTCGTCAAAGGTTGAAGTCGAGACACAGCCGGTGAGGAACACACCGGTTACCAAGACAACACTCAATAACTGTTTCATTGGGAAACTCCTCTCAAAGAAATTTAATCGATATGTTCTGGTTTTTCGGAAAATCACCGTGCCACCGCCGAATCCGGGCCGGTCGTGGGACTGCATACTAATGGTCGATGGCGGCAAATAGCAATTCAGGGGGGATAGGCGGGCGGTTTTGAGTGCGTGAGCGGGGATACGTGTTATTTAATGTTTCCCGACAAATTCAGCCAGTTTGCCGTAACCGCCTCCCGCGGCGGCACGCAAGGCATCCAGATACGCCACCCTGACATTTCCTTTCGGCTGGCCTGGCATGACGGCCATTGCCGTAGTGTGGTTGGTGTGGGCGCTGTTCCATAATTCCGAAGCGGTAATGGAAGCTATCAGTAAATCCACACGAGCCAAAACAGAGTAATCCAGGTTCAACGCAAACTAACTAAAACGGCCCCGCCAGGGGTCGTTTTAGTTTCGGAGTCCATACCGAGAATCGGCTCTGAACCGAATGGCACTTACTTAAGCTTAAATGTAGGGCGGGTTAGCGTAATTGGCGTAACCCGCCAGACGTTGCGCAGCAACACATGACATTCTTTACACAATGCCCGACAGCACATCCGGCGGGTTACGGCACAAACGACGCGCCTAACCCGCCCTACATCGGTTATGAAACCGCTTATGTTAAGTGCCATTCGGCTCTGGACCCTTTAACTTTGCGGATTACGCGGTCGGGTATTCCGAATAAACCGGCAGGTCGTCGCCGCCACAGGACCAGCTCGCGCGTGAGTCCCAGAAGATACGCGCCTGCGGATGGATCGCGGGATCGCTATCCAGCGAACCGGCCGGGATGACGATGAAATCCGTCTCCTTCACGTAGCGCGGTACCTGGCTGCCGCAGTTTGAACAAAAGCGACTGGTGAAGCGCTTGGCCTCGGGGATCTTGTATGCCCTGATCAGTTCCTCGCCCTTGAGCCACTTGATCGCTCCGGGCTTGATGAGCAGGTTCGAGGCGTGCCCCGTGCCCGAGGCCTTGCGGCAGCGCGAGCAATGACAGTGATAAAACCGTTGTGGGTCGCCGCTGATTTCGTAGCGGACGGAACCGCAAAGACAGCTGCCGCGAAAGATGGGTGGTGACATGGATGATCTGGGTGTTTCTAATTTTCTGGGGCTGGTACCGGAATTAAATCACTTCGACCCGGTGGCCTCGGTGATCCATGGCTCGAGACGCTTGCCAAATGCCACGGTCACTTTATACGGCGAGACGGCGGCGTCGTACCGGTTGGTCCGTGCGCTTTGCTGCAGCGGTTCGAATATCCGCCGATAGAGCGCGGGTACATTGATCTGGGTAATGCTGATACCGCTGATGTATGCGGTTAATTTTGGTTTATGCTTGACGTCGACAAGCCGTGGCTGGATCTGTCCGCGTACAATGGCATAGCGCTGGCGGTCGGAGTACTTGGCGCGCAGACTCGCGGCATCGTGACCCGCATCAATAACGAATAAACGGCTGTTGATGCGCTCCTCCTGATAGAGCTCTCGTTTGGCGTTTTTCTCCCGTTCCACAAATTCCTTTTCCCCGGGATTGGTTTTAAGGAGCGCCGCTTCTTTCTGAAAATGCTGCTGCGCGCGCGCCAGTGCGCTGCCGTGGGCCGGGCCGTCGAACTCCAGCACCAGCAGCACTTCCTTCGGTAGCAGCTTGTCGTAGTGCATCCGCCCCTGAGGCGTGTCTTCGGGTTTCGACACATCGAAACCCAGGGCCGTGAGTTTCGCCTTGTCCAGCCAATCCGGCTCGCGACCGAAATTTTCATAGCCTGTCCGTAATCCGTAGGAGTCCTCGCGTTCTTCGGCAAGGGTCCGCCAGCGCAATTCCAGCGCGATACCGCTGTTCTCCTTTTCAAGACCCCAACTATAAGGGAGATGCAGCTCGCGCTCTGTCAGTCTCAGCGTGCTTTCCGCTTCGCCGCGGTTGTAGGCGACACCCAGCAGCGCCACGGCATTGGTGGCCAGAAGCAACACTATGCCGAGAACAAATGTATGGGTGCGGGTCCACTTGCTCACGTCGCACCCCCGCCCAACAGCGTGGAGTTCGTCGTCCGCAGGCGTCGCAGAACCAGGATGAACAGAATGGCGGTAAGGCCCAGCACCAGGAAGAACAGATATTTCGGCATGATCTCCCACCACCAGTCGAAGAATTTGGTATAGAGGAAGATCACGAAGAAGATCAAACCGGTATTCACCACCTCGGGCCAGTGCCGGCGCGCGCCCAGCCAGATGACCAGCGCACTGCCCACGAAGCCGAACAGCTGATACATCCCCTCCACCACGCCGGCGTCGACCATGAAATAGCTGGCCTGTCCCCAGTTCGCGAGCACCAGCGCCGGGATAAACAGCGTGATCAAGCCGAAGCTCCGATAGATAGCGCCGAACCCCGCGAAGCGCGCGTGATTCACGAATTGCGGAAACAGGAACATCAGCACCGCCGCCGGAAAGAAATTCTCCGGCCGCCGGCCGAAGTCGAGCCAGTACAGGCCGCCCCATGTTCCGGTGCGTGCCGACACATAGGCGATCACACAAAGAATCCCGGCAGCCAGCAGCAGCCGCAGGTCGCAGGTGTAAGCGAGCAGAAACGCGAGCGCCGCCCAGGGTATCAGCGCCTTGTCGGACGGCGTGATATTAAATATCTGGCCGAGCATGGAAATGTTGAGCACAAAGCAGGCAAAGGCCACCATCGCGCCGAGCTTGGCGAAGTAGCCGGTTTCGTCGCGACTTTGAATCCAGAGCGTGACCAAGAAGGTGGCCGCCGCCGAAAAAATCAGAGTCACGACCTGCCAGGTCGTCGAGAGCCGGCCCCAGAACTGGTAGAACAGAAAGAAGACGCTCGCGGCCAGGGCGAGCGCGCCGAGAAACGAGGCGATGCGCATGCCCAGCGATAACTGTTTCGCCTGGGCGTCCCGGTCAATATCGTAGTCCTGGGTGTACTGAGCCAGCAGGCGCTCATGATGCTCCGTCAGCGCCTGTTTTTGTTTCCCGGAGAGCGCCAGAATTTCATCGCGCTCCAGACGATCGAGCTCGCGCTGAAATATCCGGATATCGTCCGCCCGTTGCTGGGCGTCGGTACGTGTAGGCACGCTCATTTTGAATGGTTCAGAATATATTCCCCCAGGTAGGTTAATACTTAGCTCAAGTGTGCTGATAATGCCATTCCGTCATGGCTAACCGATCGTGCCGCCACAGCTACGTAGTGCCGGGGATTAGTCATCCTTGAGCGCCTCGACCTGGATGCGCAGATAGACCTTGCCGGCCTCGCCCTCGCTGTACTTGGTCATGCCGAAGTCGGCGCGATTTAACACGCCTTCGGCGTCGGCGCCGCAGGCTTCTTTCTTATAGAACGGATGATCGATGCACTTGAAGCTGTTGATCTTGAGCGTCAGCGGCTTGGTAACGCCGAGCAGCGTCAGCTGTCCGTCGATGGAAACCGGCATGTCGCCCTTGAACTTGAGGACGCCCTTGTACGTCATCGTTGGAAACTTCCCGACGTTGAGCCAATCCGCGGTAAGCGCGTGCTCCTTCATCTTGTCGTGACCGAAGTCGATGCTGGTGGTGTCGACGACAATCTCGGCGCTACCGGTCTTGGCGGCGCGGTCGAGCGTGACCTTCCCGGTGGTCTTGTTGAATTTCCCGCGCCAGACGGAGAGGCCCATGTGGGAGAATTCCAGGCTCGGGTAGGTGTGATCGGGGTCGATGGTGTAATGGTCGGCGACGGCCAGAGCCGGAACCGAAACAGCGGCGATGAGTGCGGCGAATATCCATTTATGGCGCGACATGAGCTTCCTCCTGCGTAGGGATGAGATGACGATTACTTGGCGGTGGTCGTTATTCGAAACTTTACAATAACCTTGTCTTCCAGCGTACCGTCCCAATCGGCGCCGCCGATCGCGTACGCTTTTCGGGAAAGCGGCAGCTCGCCTTCGAACACCCGGACGCCATTGGCGGATCGCTGCGTGAACGGGACCGTGAGATCCTGGGTCTTGCCTTTGAGCGTGAACCGGCCCTTGGCCTCGAATCGGTCCTTCCCCGCCGGGTGCACGCTGGAAGCAACGAAGACGGCCAGCGGATAAGTCGGCGTATCAAACCACTCTTTCGCGTGCAGCTCGTCGTTGTATTCCGGCGCGCCGACATCGAAACTCGCCGTGTCGATCTCGATCCGTGCGCGTCCGGCCGCGGCATTCTTGGAATCGAACTCGATGGTGCCACGGAAGACCTTGAAGCGGCCTTCGACGGGCACGTTCATCTGGCGAAAGGTCGCCGTAATTTCACTTTTGGTCGCATCGACACCCCCGGCCACGGCCAGTGTCGCGGTGGCTAAAACCAAGGCGAACCCACGGGACAGCGATCTGGCGACGGCAGCGTTCATGCGTTGACCTGACATATTACAGTCGTGGCGGTTTGAGAAAAGGGACCATGCGCCCCATCAGGCCGTCGCGATCCATGAAGTGATGCTTGAGCGCCGCGGCGACGTGCAGACCCACCAGCGCGGCCAGACCAAATGCCAGCGATTGGTGTACCACAACCAGGACATCGCCAATGGCTTTGTCCTTGCCGATAAGGTCCGGTAGCGGCAACACACCGAAGTAGACCGTTGGGACGCCCTTCGCGGAACTCATCAGCCATCCGCTCAGGGGCATAACAAACATAAGCAGGTACAGCACAAAATGGGTGGTGCGCGCGGTCCGCGTCTGCCAGGGTGGGATCGCACGCGGCCGGCGCGGCGCGGGATGGGTCGCCAGCCATCCTACGCGGAGCATGGCCAGAATGAACGTCGTCACCCCCATCCACTTGTGCCAGCTGAAATACCGCAGTTTTGCCGGCGACAGGGGTAGATCCGCCATATAGAAGCCCAGGCCCCAACCGGCAAAGATCAGCAAGGCGATGAGCCAATGCAGTGAGATGGCCACCGGGGTGTAGCGCGCTCCATAGCTCACTATGTACTCCTACTTTAGCCCTGGCTCTAGCGGCGCAGGGATTGCAGTGCCTCATCGAGGCCGTTGCGTGCCGCCAGCAGGTCGCGGCGCGGGAATCGTGTCAGCACCACCACCCGCGGCGGGCGGCCGCCGATCGTGACTTCCGAGAACGTCAGTTCGTCGCCCGGTTCGTCGGGCGATTCGGCCTTGATGTTCATGCGATTGATGCGCAGCCGGACGGTCGCGCGCTTCACGTAGCGCTCGGGGTCGGCAAGCACGGCGCTGATGACGGCGATATAGTCATCGAGCATCGTGGTCTTGACGCGGGTTGAGGCGAGCGCCTCCTGCTCGTGCATGAGACGGGTGCGAAGCGCGGCAATCTCGTCGTCAAGCGCCGCGTTCGATTCGTAGTACAGCGAGTCCATTGCGCTCCGCTTCTGCATCAGGCCGCGCAGTCGCAACTCCAGAAATTGCTGCTCGTGCTCGTGGCCGCGCGCGCTGCTCTGGTGCTCGACGATCTGCTCGAGCGCCTCGCCGATCAGGAAGCCGAAGCCGCGCTGCTCGATGTTCTGGCGCAGCTGCTGCTCGTTGTCGCAGGCGCCGAACAGCCGGTAGTCGGAGAAGCTGATAGCGGTCTGCGGCACCTCGCGCCGGATCGTCTCGCCGTTCATTGCCATGCCGAAGACGCGCCGCTCCTGGCGGGTCACGCCCAGCCCGATGTAGCCCTCATCCGCGAGCGGATGATCGTGGAAGTACGCGCGCACCCCGGGGTCGTCGCTGAAGAACCGCTGCAGTTCCGCGGCGGTCGCAAACAGGGTGCGCACCAGCGGATCGCCGGCCCAGCGGTGGGCGCTGAACTCGACCGGCGCCGCCAGCCATTGGCCGCAGTCGATGAAGTAGGCGATGGTCCGCTCGACCGCCGGCGTCAGTTTGCGGGCGTAGTCGAGGACCGCATGCAGGCGCGGATCGATGCCGTCAACCACCTGCTCGATCGCCCGCCGCAGCAGCGCCGGATCGCAGCGCGGCGCGGTCGCGGATTGACCGCTACCGGCCAGCCGCGCCAGCCAGGCGCGCGCCCTGGCGGCGAATGTTAGATGCGGATTCATGTTGGAGCCGCTCCGGAGGCCTAACCCCATTTTTCGATTCACTAATGCTTAGAACATTACCTTATTTGATCGTGATCGTGCGAGGCGGTATGGGGCGTGAGGGGACCTAAAAAGCCCGGCAATCGTTCCGCGGCGCGCACCCTGAAAACGCTCATTTTCCCTGAAATAGACAGCGTCTCGACCCGGCTATCCATCGAACCTCCGCCGTTAAGCTTCCCTTAAGGTACAGGCGATAGGGTACGCCGCGTGATCAACATTACCGGAGGATTCACGATGCGCGTATTCCCCATGCTTCAGGCGGCCACCGCCGCCATCGCGTTATCCGTCGCCAGCTTCGCCCGCGCTGAGACCCCGGCGGATTTCCTGCGGTCATTCGAAGCGGCGGCAAAACAGGACGCCGCCGGATTCGCGGGATTTTCCGCCCAGCGGGGCGCGGCCTTCTTTAAGAGCACCCATGGCCGGGAGTGGAGTTGCACCTCCTGTCACACGCCGAACCCGACGGCGACGGGCGCGCATGCCAAGACCAACAAGCCGATAGCGCCGCTGGCGCCGGCGGCCAACGCCGAGCGCTTTGCCCGGCCCGACAAGGTCGAGAAGTGGTTCAAGCGCAATTGCAACGACGTGGTCGGCCGCGCCTGCACGCCGCTGGAGAAAGGCGATGTCCTCGCCTACCTGATGTCTCTCAAGAAATAGGAGGTTGTGATGAAAATTTCAAAGCGTTCCATTTTTCGCGCGTTCCTGGCAGCCGGCCTGTGCTGGGCCGGCATGGCGATGGCCGACGATCATTTTTCTACGGCGACCGACCCAACGTGGAAGGCTGAATGCGGCAGTTGCCACGTCGCCTATCCGCCCCAGTTGTTGCCGGCCGGTTCGTGGCGCGCGCTGATGTCCGGTCTGGACAAGCATTTCGGCAGCGACGCCAGCCTGGACCCGCAGACGGCGGCCGGGATCGCGGCGTTTCTGGAAGAGAACGCGGGCCGGGATCGTTCGTCCTCGCGGACGCCGGCCTTGCGCATCACCGAGACCCGCTGGTTCGTGCATGAGCACGACGAAGTGCCGGATCGCGCCTGGAAGAATCCGCAGGTGAAGAGCGCGGCCAACTGCACGGCCTGCCATATCGATGGCGATAAAGGCAATTTCAGCGAACACAACATCCGCATTCCCAAGTGAAGGAGGTCAACATGACAACGCGCATTCTGGTCTGGGACGTTCCCACCCGTGTTTTTCACTGGCTGCTGGCCGGGTCGTTCGCCGGCGCATTTCTAACCGCGGAGTCGGAGCGGTTCCGCGATGTGCACGTGCTGCTGGGCTACACGATGCTCGGGCTGATCGGCTTCCGCCTCGTGTGGGGCCTGGTCGGAACGCGCTATGCGCGCTTCAGCGCTTTCGCGTTCGGCCCCTCCAAGGTCGCGGCCTATCTCAAGTCGCTGTTGACCGGATCGCCGCAGCACTACGTGGGCCACAACCCCGCCGGCAGCTGGGTCATCTACGGACTCTTGTTGCTTGGCCTGCTCTCCGGCGCCACCGGCTACGCGGTCTATAACCAGACCGGCGGCGAGTGGCTTGAGGGGCTGCACGAGGGCGCCGCCAACACGATGCTGGCGCTGGTCGCGGTGCATGTGGCCGGGGTACTGGTCAGCAGTCTGCTGCACCGGGAGAACCTGGTGCGCGCCATGATCAACGGCTACAAGACGGGCGAAGCCGGTCTGGGCGTGCGGCGCGCGCACTGGCTGATCGGCATCAGCCTGCTGACGGGTGCGGTCGCGCTCTGGAGTGTCATAAGATAGCGGCATGCGCATACTGCTGGTCGAGGACGACAAGCTTCTCGGTGATGGCATTCAGGCGGGACTGACACAGGCCGGCTTTGCCGTCGATTGGGTACAGGACGGCGCCCAGGGGGCCGCGGCGCTCGACACCGGGTCGTATGCGTCGGTGGTTCTCGACCTTGGGCTGCCAAAACTGTCGGGGCTGGAGCTGTTGCGACGTCTGCGCGCCCAGGGCAATTTGGTCCCGGTACTGATCCTGACGGCGCGGGATGCGATCGACGATCGCGTCAAGGGTCTGGACAGCGGCGCGGACGATTATGTGGTGAAGCCGTTCGATCTCGACGAACTGGCGGCGCGCCTGCGCGCCCTGACGCGGCGCGGCCAGGGCGATGCCGCCGCGATCCTGCGCGTGGGTGGGCTTGAGCTGAACCCGGCGGAACACCGCGCGCAGTTCCGGGGAAAGCCCATCGAACTCACCGCGCGCGAATTCGCCCTGCTGCATGAACTGATGCTCAATGCCGGCCGCGTCCTGTCGCGCGCGCAACTGGAACAGCGGCTGTACGCCTGGGGCGAGGAGATTGAAAGCAATGCGATCGAAGTCCATGTCCACCACCTGCGGCGCAAGCTGGCGCCGAAACTGGTGCGCACGATTCGTGGCGTGGGTTACATGATGCCGCGAGGCACGGATGACTGAGCGGCGCGCCAGCCACTCCATCAAGCGCCGCCTGCTGGTCGTCCTGCTGCTGACGACCCTGCTGGCCTGGGGCGCCACGCTGCTCTTCAGTTATCGGGATACGCGCCACGAGCTGGATGAGCTGCTGGACGCGCATCTGGCCCAGTCGACTTCGCTGCTAATCGCCCAGATCGGCCATGAGGCGGAGGACATCGACACCGAGCACGCAACACCGCTCCACCGTTACAGCCGCAAGGTCGCATTCCAGGTATGGGAAAAGGGCAAGCGGCTGGTGCTGCATTCCGCCAGCGCGCCGAACGTGTCGCTGTCACCCCGGAGCGAGGGTTTCAGCGACAGCGTCATTGCCGGAGAGGAATGGCGCGTCTTCAGCGCCTGGGATGAGACGCGACACTTCCTCGTTCAGGTCGGCGAGCGGCGCGAGGCGCGCGATGATCTGGCGCAAACCATCGCCGAGAACCTGCTGCTGCCGATGCTGTTCACCCTGCCGGTGCTTGGGCTGCTCATCTGGTTCGGCGTCGCCGGCAGCTTGCGGCCGCTGAAAACACTGAGCGGCCAGGTCGCGGAACGTCGTCCTGAAAATCTTGCGCCCCTTGAAGCCGCCGTGGTCCCGGCCGAGGTATTACCGCTGGTGCAGGGGCTCAACCGCCTGTTCGCGCGGGTGCGCGATTCGCTCGACAACGAACGACGCTTCACGGCCGACGCCGCTCACGAACTGCGCACACCGCTGGCCGCCATCAAGACGCAGGCGCAAGTGGCGCGCGCGGCCACGGCCGATGCCGAGCGTCGGCATGCCCTGGATAACGTTCTGGTTGGCTGCGACCGCGTCGCACATCTGGTTGAGCAATTGCTGACGCTCGCGCGGCTGGAGCCGGAACGCATCAGCCGCCGCGATCAGTGCGATCTGCATGCGCTCGCGGTCGCGGTCGTCGCTGAACTGGCGCCGGCCGCCATTGAAAAGAACATCGACCTGCAACTTGCGGAAGGCGCGGAGGTCCGCGCACCCTGCGAGCCTGCCCTGGTCGGGATCCTCATGCGCAATCTTATCGATAATGCGATCCGCTACAGCCCGCTGGGGAGTCTGGTGCGGGCGACGGTCGCGAAAACCGCGGACGGCGCGGTGGTTGCCGTCGTCGATCAGGGTCCGGGAATTTCCGCCGAGGCGCAGGCGCTCGTCTGGGAGCGCTTCTATCGCGTGCTCGGCACCAACGAATCCGGCAGCGGTCTCGGTCTCTCCATCGTCAAGCGCATTGCCGACCTTCACGGCGCCACGGCCGCGATTTCCCAAGGCGACGGCGGCAAGGGGCTGCGCGTATCGGTCACTTTTCCGGTTAGCCGGTAAACCGGGCGGGCTTGGTCGCGCCTGGGGTGAACGTTCCCCGCCCTAACCATCAATCACCCGCGCGCGACGCGCTCGCGCTCCAGTCCCGCCAATTCCCGCAGCCCTTGCAGCGCCTGTTCCAGCACCGGGCTGTCGGTGGTTCGCGGGAATACCACGTAAGCGGGAAGCACGTACTCAGGCGATCCCGCGACACGAAACAAACGGCCGGCGGCGATAAAGGACGCGGCCATGCGGGCGGGTAAGAAACAACTGCCGCCGTTGGTCAGTGTTAACTGAATACCGAGCCAGCCGATGTCGACGATCTGCGCCGGTCCTTCGAGATCGGGATAGCTCTGCGCATGCTGCGCATAAAAGCCCGGGCCCCATTCGACATAGATGTAGTCTTCGCCCGGGCCTTTGTCGTCCGGGCGCGAGCTGACCAGCACCAGGGTTTCGTCGAACAGATGTTCGACGATCAGGCCGGGGCTGTGGCTCGGCGTGTACATCAGGCCGATGTCGAGCGAGCCTTCGATCAGCCGGCGCATGAGATCTTCCTCGAATCCGATCTCGCTGCGGATCACGACATCGTTCGCCCGGCCTCGCATCCATCCGACCCACTGCGGCAGAAATCCCTCCCACAAGGCGATGCGTCCGCCGATGCGCAGGCTGGCGCGGTAGCGCTCCGGCAGGCCGGCGTCGTCACGCGCCTGCTCGGCGGTCAGCACCAGTCGCTTGGCGTATTCGAAAAAGCGCCGGCCCGCGGGCGTCAGACTGGTCCCGGCGCGGTTGCGGACGAACAGCCGGGTGCCGAGTTCGTCTTCCAGCCGTTGAATCCGCGCGCTGACGGTCGACTGGGTCAGGTGCAGCTGCTTGGCCGCCTCGAGAAAACTCCCGTTCGCGGTGATGGCGAGAAAGGTCCGGGCCTGGTCAATATCCATCGGGAAAAACCTATATATCGACGATATCGATATTATATAGCGAATAATATCGTTTGATCGCTATATGAACGAAACCTAATATTGAAGCACTTACTTAGGCATTCTGGAGAGGACACACACCATGAACAACGCCCTGCACAAGCTGAACCCCGAGTTTCAAATCGCCCGCGATCCCGAGGGCTATCTGATCGACCCGGTGGATTGGGACGAATCCATCGCCTGCCAGTTGGCCACGGAAGAAGGCATCGAACTGGGCGAGGCCCACTGGCCGGTGCTGCGCTTCATGCGCGAGCGCTGGAACACCAACCGCATCGCGCCGGACGTGCGTCACGTCATGGATTTCCTGGTGAGCCAGCATGGTTTCGACAAGAAGGCGGCGAAGACTTACCTCTACAAGCTGTTTCCCTACGGCTACGTGAAACAGGCCTGCAAGATCGCCGGCATGCAGCGCCCGCGCGTATGGAGTACCGGCTGAGCGTAGTCCATGCGCACTTCACATTCGGGGATTCGCTGACCGATATATTGTTGCCCAAATATTTATACGCGGATGATCTGGCTTTTGAGCGAATAAAGAATGGCAAGAACATCTTTTTTTACATCATCACCCAGATTATTTTTATCCATTGCCAAAAAGATATCATCCACGACCGCTATAAATTCCTGTTCTGATATGTTCATTCCCTTATGGGTGGTCACCAGATCTCTTCCGGTATAGGTCTGCGGTCCGCCTGATCCGGCGCAAAAGAACTCGACCGACATTCGTTTGGCGTGTTCGATATCCGAAGTTTTTTCAAATCTTGTTTTAATGAGGGGATTGGCAAAATGCGCGTCCACGACATCGTCGACAAGCCGCGTGATTCCATCAATACCGCCCAAACGTTCATAGAGTGTTTTTGACATGAGTTTCTCCAGTTAAATTAAGGGCCGCATGATTGCGGTTCTATATTCTGCAGTCCAAAGCACTAATGACCTAACGATGTAATCGGTATTCGATTCGTCGCTGTCGAGCATGGGCCTCTCCCTGTTCCTGATCGGGTAAGCCCTAAGCCGCGGTCCCGGCCTTGGCGGCGTGACGGAATAATCCGCGTAGACGCTTGGCGAATTTATCAATATCAGATACCGCTAATGTTCCCGGACTGCCGTCGCGTTGCGTAATTGCCAGTGCATTCATGTTGATCTCCCAAGCAATGTGCGGGTTCAAGTATTCAATACCCGCGCAGGATGGTACGGTGGACCGGTTTTAACAAGTACTACATCTGTACTGGGTCAGCGAGAACAACAGGAAACTCATTTTCATGAAAGGTTACGGACAATTCTGCCCGGTGGCCAAGGCCGCCGAAATCCTGGCGGAACGCTGGACGCTGCTGGTGGTGCGCGAACTGCTGTGCGGCAGCCGGCACTTCAACGACCTGCGGCGCGGCTTGCCGCTGATGTCGCCGACGCTCCTGTCGCAACGTCTCAAGCAGCTCGAGCGCGCCGGCATCGTCGAGCGTGAGCCTGACCGGCGTAACAAACAGGGCGTGGCCTACCAACTCACCGCCGCCGGCCACGAATTGACGCCAGTGGTGATGATGCTCGGCAACTGGGGGCAACGCTGGGCACGCAGCGAACTCAAGCGCGAAGACCTCGATCCGGCGCTGCTGATGTGGGACATGCATCGGCGGCTCAACACCGAGAACCTGCCGGCGCAGCGCACGGTGTTGCAGTTTGAATTTCGTGACGTGCCCACTGGCAAGCGCTACTGGTGGCTGGTCATCAAGCGCGACGAGGTGGACGTGTGCCTGAAACGTCCGGGCTACAACGTGGACGTAACCATTACCACGCGGTTGAAGACATTGACCGCCGTTTGGATCGGCGATCTGCGCCTGCGCGATGCCATCAGCCAGGGCCAGATCGAACTGCAAGGACCGAGTCAACTCACGCGCCAGCTCGACTCGTGGCTGGCGCTGAGTGTCTTCGCCAAAATCAAACCGGCCACCGCGCCGCCCCACGCCCGGGCCGCGGGATAAGGTACACCGACCCGCTTCATCTATTTCGATGGGCTTACCGCCGGCACGGCGTCCACCGGTGATTCAAACGCAATAAAGAGCACGCACGGATTGCCCTTGGCGCAAGTTGCCTTATGGGCCAGCTTCGCAGGCCCATAGGCGTAGTTACCGGGCTTAAGAACCGCCGTCTTCTGACCGTCGTAAGTCAGGTGAAGCTCTCCGGAAACCAAAACCATGCGTTCTGCGGAAGTGTGCCAGTGGCGTGGAATCGTGGAGTTGGCGGGCACTTTGAAGAATATGTCGGCGTTCTGCTTCGCGGGATCGCCGTGCAGCACCGCAATCTCGCATCCTTTCGGAATAAAATCCGGGCAAGGCCCCCACTTGAGCTGCGCGTCTTTGAAGGTGAGCGAGAGCGCCGGCTCCTGTGCAGGCGCTTCAGCAAAGGCGAGCGGACAAATCAAAACCGACATAAACGCGACAGCGGCCTGCATGAAACGGTATTGCTGAGACATTGAACTCCTCCTGTTTGAGAGCCGAGCATCACTCAAGGAATCAGGACCCAAGAACAATGGCTCCTGACTAACGGCGGGAATTATTCACTGAACCGGGACTGCTCAGCTAGTACAAAGAATGGATCGAACTTGGCCCCTTTAATTCCAGACTCAATCGAGTCTGAGCTGCCCCGGATTGATGGATTGATTATGCTGGTGTCGAGGAATGGCCCCATCAACGCTCGTTGCGTTCGGTTCGGACGTGCTTTTCGCTGCCTTTCTTCAGGCGCGGCATGCTGGCGCGAAGGTCCGCATGCGACGGCGCAAGGCACTCGGCGCGTTTCCACACCGCTTCGAAACGATCGAGCGCCGCTTTGGCCTTACCGACCCCGACACTAAGTTTCTTTTTCCGGCTCATCGTAACCTCCGAGTCTCACGACATCCGCCCAATAATCCTCTATTTCAGCGCTACTTCGATATCGCCCAACCACTGCACGTCATAAGAACCCTTCGCTAATTTCATTACCAGCTTCTCATCCGCGGTGATCAACGGAAGCCGCGTTTGCTTTGATGCGGCGACATAACAAGCGTCATAGGCCGTGATCCGATGCTTCAAGGCAATCTCCAGGGCTTCTTCAGCGATGGCTTGCGCCGGAATCACCGTGAGGCCGAGGCTGGTTAAATCACGCAGATGTGCCTGGACATCCTTGTCGGGGTATGCCGACCGCTGTACCCATTTCCAAAACACGTTGGCACACTCGACGAAGAAAAAATCGGGAACGATCAACGCGGCGTCATTTTCCGAGGCTAAGCGCGCGAACATCTCCTGGGCCTGAGCGGAAAGCGTCTCGGGAACGAAAATCTTTACCGCCACGCTGGCATCCACGACCGCCCGCAACGGGGCGGGATTCACCGGCTGCGGTCCTCGCGGATCAGCTCGGCCGAATCCGTCCAACCGCGGGGGAGTTCGACCTTTTGCGCCCGCCGCCGGATACGGTCAATAACGTCCGCCACGCCCTGGCGAGCTTCGCGCGCCTGTACCCCCTGGCTCAAAAGCCGGATGACTTCGGCCGTTACCGAGCGGTTCTCTGCTTCCGCGAGTTTATGGATGCGCTTGTAAAGCTTGTCGGGGACATTGCGTACGTGCAGGGTTGCCATGCTGGTCTCCGCGTTGTTCGTCCAAACAGTTTAGACCAGAATGGTTGCAATGTGCAACCAAGCTGTTTACGGCGGTGCGTACCATGAAAATCGAACAGGCTATGTTCGATTTTCATGGTACGGCCGAACGCAATACACCGGACAACACTGGTAGTCCCATTGCCCAGCAAAAACCAAAACCTCTCGGGCTTTCTTATAAATTTCTGCCCCTTGCTTCACAAATTTCACTACCCCCGTTTCGGGCTTTCCCCTCAGTTACCGCGCACAAACTCGGCTAGCTTGCCGTAATTGCCCTTGTCCGCGGCGCGCAGGGCATCCAGATAGGCCGCTCTGACTTCTCCTTGCGGGACTCCACTCATGCCGCCCCAGGTAAACGGGGGTCGGTGCAGAAGCTTTTCCAGCAACAGATCAGTGGCCAGTCGCGCGTGGCGGCCATTGCCGTTCGGGAACGGATGAATCGACACCAACCGATGATGGAACCGCCAGGCGATTTCATCCGGCGGATACGATGCGTGCTCAATCCGAGACTTGGTGTCCTCGCACAGCTTGTGCAGCTCGACGCCGATATGCGATTTCGGCACGCCGATGTTCTTGTCGCTGGTGCGAAATTTCCCCGCCCACTTCCAGACGCTGCCAAACATCTGGCGATGCAGTTTGCGGATGAAGGCTTCGTCCAGAATGGATCTGGGCCGGGACGTACTCAGCCATTGCAGGGCCTTGACGATATTTTCCTGCTCCAGCCGATTGAGCTCTTCCCGGGTGGTAACGTGTGTAGGAATCAGCCCTTCCGCTTCATCCGGGTCAAGTGGGGTGGCGCCGGCTGCCCGCATTTCGCTCATGCACTCAGTCCCAGAACGTTTTCGGTATCTTGTCCAGCAAGGACGCGGCGGCGGTTTCCGTGGCCTTGCCGGCCTCGTCCTGCGTCAAGGCTTGATCTTCCAACGCCATGGTATGCGAGGCACGCGCCATGTCCTGCCTGACTTTTCGTCTGGCCTGTTTCAGCAGTGTCTCTTTGAGAGAGGATTTTGGAACCAACGCATAGACCAGCACACAATCCATGGCCTCCGCCGCCCGCCGCAAGGTTTTCAGCGAAGTCGCGCCTGTCGCTTCCAACCGCTCCATATCCCCCACCCACATCTTACTGACATCCATGCGTTCGCCCAGCTGGCGCCCGCTCATGCCAAGCGCGTCCCGGATCGCCCTGATCCATCCTTTTTTAGGTGGCTGCAAATTGCGCAGCGGCACGAACTGGGCAAGGCTTGCATCCAGTTGCTCAAGGGCAGTTTTTTGGTATTTCTTGACCATGAAAGTAAGTATATATACTTACTTTATATTGTAAATAGTAAATATATAGACTTATTATTATAGTATTTATGTAAGCCTATAAGCTTACAATTAAATCTATATTCTCAGGCTTTCTTAATGTATCTCTGCCCCCTGCTTAACAAATTCCATATATAGAAGTTCGTGTCTCAACGACGGAGTTCAGGATGCGATAAACGCCGCTACGCGCGCGATCACTTCCGGGTCGCGCAGGATGCGGCGATGGCCGAGGCCGGTGGTGCGGACGAATTGCGCGCCGGGCCAGGCCCGCGCCACGGCGGCACCTTCTTCGATGGGGACGTCACGGTCGTCCTGGTCGTGGATCACCAGGCCCGGCACGTCGAGTTGGCTGGCGCTCATCACGCTGATCGTCACAGCCAGCGCCTACGTGGTGCTCATCAACTTCAGCGCGGCGTTTCTCAGCGACGGCATCCGGACCCTGCTCGACTGGACGTTCATCCTCGGCATCCTCGCCACCGCGGTGTGGCTGGTGTGGGCGCTGTTCCAAAATTTCGAAGCGGTCATGGAGGCCATCGGCAAGTCTGGAAACGTCAAGACGGAGTAATCCGGGTTCAACGCATACAAAAAAAACGGCCCCGTAAGGGGCCATTTTGATTTCATACCTGAGTTAAGCCAGAAATTTTACTCTGCAATTCTCTTCAAGCCATCATGCCAGTAATACAAGTATCCGTTGGCCACCTTGATGTTCCATGAAATAAGACCTGAAACTTGCTCGAACGCACCCTCCACTAAAGTCTGTCGGGGGCCTAAAGTATTCCAACTTATCCATGGCTGTCTTGCTACTCCACGCACGGGCGCGGCAATCCCTTTCACGACACCTCCCCAGTAAAGCCACTTGTCGGAAAATGTCAGCCACACTTCGTTATAGGGAATGTTGTCGAGGACCAGCGCATGCTGGTCAGTAGCGGGATTGACCGCATATATCTCACCCGTCAGTCCATCGCTTGACCCGGTCAGGTAAAGGATATCCTTGTACACGTAAAGATGTGGATAATCGGGTATCAGGTATTCCGTCGTAATCGAACCACCCGTAACCGGGATCGACGCCAACACCCAGCCCGGGTCTCCGCAATCCGCGTAACACAGGAAATAAAGTTTATTTCCGATAACAACGAGATCACGCAACTCGTTAGGTACTTGAACCAACGTTTGGTACTGGGAGCCATTGGGCAGCATCCTGACGATTCGCCACAAGGTATCCGGGTCGGCTAGATACTGGCCGTAGAAATAAACGTACCCACCATCTTCCATTCCTCCCCACGGCGCAAACCCACCGTCAGGATCCCAACTATTTACTTCCTGCGCGGTTCGGAGAGGCAGTGACATGTCGAGGCACGAAATGCCGACATTACCGATACTCGTCATGCAAATCTCCGACCCCCATGCTGCCAACTTCCAGGCACCGGTCGCGGGCGCGGTCAAAACAGTATCGCCATTAGTTATATCGTAGATAAGCAACAAACTTCCCATCGCCGAAGTATTGTTTCCAGACAGCGCCAATTTCCCGCCGGCAAAAACCAGTTTGTTCGTCCCGATCAGACCGTAATCCGTAGTAGCATGAACAAGAGGATCCAGGCCACCCATTGCATTCCGCTTATAAAGAGTGGTTTTCCATGTCATTCCGTTGTATTCATGAATAGCAATATACAACTGTCCTGAAACAACGGTAAATGCCAGCGGGTCGGTATGGTCGTAAACAAATCGGGCAAGGTCATTGCTGGCCGACGATGCCAGATCTATTTTTGTAATCACCCTTCTCGATGTGGGATTGGGCGTTACGAGAGCGTAGTTTTCAATGTGATAGACGTACAGTGCTGTACCATCGGAAAACAAATCCTGAACAAAACCTGCGACTGTTGCGATGGTCTGTACCGTATTCGATCGATGTGCAGCATAAAATATTTGTGATCCGTTTGCCCAATAAACACCAAACGAATCGACAGTAATCATCAAGAGACTGGTGATATTACTGGTCCACCTCGCCTGCTCATAAAGCAGGGTGGTCTGACCAGACGTGAAACTATAACGATAAACACGTCTCAGGTTGTCATTCGGAGAGCCGTCAGAGCCGTCCACGTATAAATAGACATCGCTATCGGTCGCCACAAGTGCTGGGTACGTTCCGGATACAGAAAATAGCGGTTGGTTAGGACTGGACTGGCCATGACTTTTTCGGAACACCAGAACTGACCCTCTTCCGTCCGTGCTCGCCCAGAACGTAGCACTGCTATTATTCGAGATCGTTTTAAAGTTGGGGGCGACTGAGAAATTCAGGCCGCGTTGTGGCACATCCAGTTCAATCGCAGTTTTGCCATCTGGCGCAGTGTTTACCAAGCCGATCCGGCCGTTCGACATGCGTAAGTACGCATTATTCCCGGTCATCACTCCTGAATAATCCAGACTGACATATTCGGCATCATTTATTCTGGTGGACGTATTGCCTGCAATTGTGCGTTTGTCGCCAGATGCCGAATCGATCTCGACCAAACCAATACCCGTACTCACATACAACTTGTCTCCAGCAGATGTGATATTAAACACAGACTCCAGGATTGTTTGGTCAACGAAAGCTTCGATAACGAAGTTAGAAACGGGGGTCGTTCCTTGCTGGGTGCCGTTTCCAGCGTCACCGCCGCCGCCGCCGCCGCCACCACCGCCACCGCCGCCATTGCAGGCAGCGAGAATCAAACAGAATGCAACGGATGCAAACCGGAATAGTTGCTGGTAGGTAACGCGCATCGCCACCCCTCCTCGTTATTTGCTATTGAATGCGACGATTTCGCGCTATTGTCACTCACAGAATCGAATCAAGTCACGCCCTCCCAGGGATAGTGTTATTTCTCAATACCTTAGCAACGGGGCCGCTAGACCCGCGCCAGCTTGGTCCAGCCAAAACCGCGGCGGTAGTCGAGCATCGAGACGACTTGATGTTGCGTACGTGCAGGGTTGCCATGCCGGTCTCCTCACTGTTCGTCCAGACAGTCTGGATCGAAGTGGTTGCAGTGTGCAACCAAGCTGTTCACAACGGTGCGTACCATGAAAATCGGACACAACCTATTCGATTTTCATGGTACGGCCGGAGGTCTCCATCTTAACTACTAATTTTGCAATAATTAGTAGAAAAATAGTAGAAAAAACTACATGGGACATTTTTAGATTACGTTTTCTTATAAATCTCCGCCCCCTGCTTCACAAACTCCACCGCCTTGGCTTCCATGCCTTTCTGAAGAGCTTCTTCATCCGAAAGCTTCTGGCTGGCAGCAAATAAACAGGCGTGTTGAGTGCTTTATTACTGAAGGTCGCGCGGCTTTTTCTGTTGCCTGAAATCAGGCTGCAATAAACGCCGCCACGCGCGCGATCACTTCCGGGTCGCGCAGGATGCGGCGATGGCCGAGGCCGGTGGTGCGGACGAATTGCGCGCCGGGCCAGGCTTGCGCCACGGCGATGCCTTCCTCGATGGGGACGTCACGGTCATCCTGGTCGTGGATCACCAGGCCCGGCACGTCGAGTTGGCGTGCCAGGACTTCGGGGGAAAAGCGCTGCCATAGATCGGCGCCGAAGTGCGTCTCGAATGTCCGGTTGAATATTTCCTGCACCCGGGGGCCGATATCCAGCGCGATGAAAAACTTCCGCGTGAGACCGCGCAAGCTGTCCGGCGGGCTGATGGCCACGATGCGGTTCACCTTGAGCCCCTGCTGCACGGCGTAGATCGCACAGGCGACGCCGAAGGAATGCCCGATGACCGCGTGCACCGGCCCGCAGGCCCGGGCCACGGCCTGGATGGCCTCGCTGATTTCCGGCAGGTTGGTGGCGCGCCCCGGTGAGCGACCGTGTGCCGGCGTATCGAACGTCACTACCCGGAAGCCTGCGCGGACCAACTCAGGTGCGAACGCGCCGAGTTGCGCGCCGCGGCCGTTCCAGCCGTGCACCATCAGCACCGTTGGCCCCGCGCCCCAGGAATCGACCGCGAGCGTCTGGCCGCGATGGACCACGGCCAGCGGCTGGGCCGTGCGGCGCCATTCCTTTTCCTGCGGCGGTTCAGGAAAACGCAGCGGTTGAAACCACAGGCGATACACCCAGCGCCCGGCCAAGGCTGGCGAGACCAAGCCGAGCAGGCGAATTGCCAAGCGCAGCAGCCAGAAGGCTACCGGCACGGGTAGGGAACAATATGTAGTTTGATGCGCATGATCGAGCCCTGTGGTCGAGAGGTCGGAAACCTTCCGGTTCAGAACTAACGCTGGCATTTACTCACACGCGCGTCTTTTCAACAACCCTGCAGAGGCCGCTGCTCGATGCCGAATACGGCTAGGCCACCTTCACCGCCGCCGACGGTCCTGCACAATAATGAAGTACGCGTCTCGACGACCGGGTGGCTGATCCGGAAACGGGGCCGTGGTGGAACTGAAATGAAAGCTGAACAGGTGTCAGCGGGAACTGTGGCCTGACCGAGTTATAAAGATTGCCGAATAATTAATTTCTCCGTCCCTTGTTATGTCTGATTACGCGGTTTGGTGCCGACGACGACGTGGGTAATGCCGTGGAGATAAACGCGCCCGGGCTTTGAGCTGCGGACCTCGGCCTCGCGCGCAATCTCCTGCTTCACGATCGCCTGCGTATCCGCCGGCAACTGGGCAAACAGGCTTGCCACGGGCCCCGCGAGCTCGCGAATGAACACGTCATACTCGGCGCCGGTGGAAAAATCGGCCATCGGGATCGATACCTGTTCAATCGTCACGTCGCTGAAACCCGCTTCGGCAAAGATGGCGTGCAGCCGGTCGGGGTCAGCGAGCGCGAAGATGCCGGGCGCGCCCGGGGCCGGAGCGGGAACATCCATGTGTCGCTTGAGCACGCCGAGCGGCACCGTGACGAAGGGGTTATTCGCCGCCTCGGTCCAGACAGTGATCACCGCTTTTCCGCCCGGCTTGAGCGCGGAGTTGGCGCAATGCATGCACTTGACCGGATCGGGCATGAACATGAGGCCCCAGCGCATGGTCACGGCGTCGAATGAGCCTTTCATCGCGTCGATGACTTCGCCGTCGACACAACGGAACTCAACATTTGAGAGAGAACGCGCCTGTGCTTTTGAGCGCGCGTAGCCGATCATCTCCTCGACGAAGTCGGTGGCGAGCACCGAGCCTTCAGGTCCGATCCGTTCGGCGATGGTCAGCGCCGGTTCACCCGCGCCGCAGGCGATGTCGAGCACGCGCGACCCCTCGCGAATGGCCGCCAGCGCGATCATGCGCTCGGTCACCGGCGCCGCCCAGGTGCGCATCAGCGGATCGTACTTGCCCCAACCCGGGGCGACCATGGTCCAGCTCTTGTGCTGGCTCTGCTTCGCTTCTACATGATTCATTTTCTCCTCCGTTATGGTTTGTGTTGTCCGTCTTCGCGGACGCCCCGCAAAGTGTCAGCCAAAATCCCGGCGACTGCAAATGTGGCGCGAGGCCAATCCAAGCAGGCGAATTGCCAGGCGCAGCAACCAGAAGGCTACCGGCATAGGCAGAAGACGGGGTATGGTTGGTGGTGCATGATTGCCCCAGGGTCGAGAGATGAGAAAACTTCCGCTTCAGAACTACCGCCAACATTTACGCACACGCGTATCATTTCAACAACCCCACAGAACCCGCGGCCCGGTGTCAAATACAGTGCGCAACCTTCGCCACCACCCACGGTCCCGCTTATTGCTCGGAGCAGTAAATTGTTCCCATGTTTCATTCCCTCTCCCTTCGGGAGAGGGTTAGGGTGAGGGGGAAATTTACAGGTAATATCCCCTCATCCTGTCCTTCTCCCTTAGGGAGAAGGGACCCGAGTCTGGTGCCGGTGAGAACTATTATCTGCTCCTAGTAATAAATATGCCGTGTGGATTTCGTAAGGAGATGACGTGATATTCCGACAACTGTTCGAACCGGTATCGAGCACCTACACCTATCTGCTCGGCTGCGAAGACACCGGGCAGGCGCTGCTGATCGACGCGGTGCTGCCCACCTGGCAGCGCGATCTCGAAGAGCTGAACAAACTCGGGCTCAAGCTCGCGTATACGCTCGATACTCACATTCACGCCGACCACATCACCGCCGCGCGCAAGCTTAAAAGGGAAACCGCCAGCCGCATCGCGCATCCGGCGGCCGATAATCTCGGCTGCGTCGATATGTCGTTGCAGGAAAACAAGCCGTTCGAACTCGGCAGTATCCGGTTAGACCCGTTGTTCACGCCGGGGCACACCGACGGGCACCACGCCTATCGCGTAGACGGCCGCGTATTCACCGGTGACGCACTGCTGATCGACGGCTGCGGGCGCACCGACTTTCAAAACGGCGATGCCCCCACGCTCTACCGCAGCGTGCGCGAAAAGCTGTTCGCATTGCCCGAAGACACGCTGGTGTATCCGGCGCACGACTACAAGAGCCGGCGCGTATCCAACATCGGCCAGGAAAAAGTGCGTAACCCGCGCCTGGGCGGCGACAAAACGCTCGCGGAGTTTGTGAAGATCATGCAGGAACTGAAGCTCGCTTATCCCAAGTTCATCGATTTCGCAGTACCGGGCAACCTTAAATGCGGCGTCTGCCCGCCCGGCGTGCCGGAAGATTTGCAACAATACTGCGAACAGATCGGCGATAGCCTGCAGGGCTGAATAATTCGGAAATGGGGCGGTGATTGAAGTAAAGTGAAAACAGAACAGATATCGGCGGAAACTGTGACCTGACCGGGGTTTTCGGGGTTAATCCTGTCCATTTCATTTTGTCACTGGTGACACGTATTCTGATACCCCACAGCGGCAATGGACAGGCAGGCAACCGTTCGCATGACGGATTCCGGGACAACCTCAGAGAATGACGCGCGGCGGCTTCGCAGATCCTTTTTCATCGCGGCATCCTTTGCGACAGTCCTGTGGCTGATCAAGCTCGTCGAAATCACATTTGATCTAAATCTCACTCCGTACGGTGTCTATCCGCTGAGGGCCAGCGGGCTTTGGGGCATTCTTTGGGCGCCGCTGATTCACGGTTCGCTGTCCCACGTATTTGCCAACACCGCGCCGATTATCATTCTTGGCACGGCATTGCTGTATGGTTATCCGCGATCGGCAAAAATCGTCATCCCCGTCATCTATATAGGTACGGCTATTGGCGTCTGGCTATTCGCCCGCAGTTCCTATCATATCGGGGCCAGTGGCCTGACCCTGGGCATGATGCTCTTTGTATTCACTATCGGTGTGCTGCGTTGGGATAAACGCGCCATTGCGCTCGCGCTCATCGTGTCTTTCCTTTATGGCGGCACGATCTGGGGAATCTTTCCCGGCGACCCTCAGATTTCCTATGAATCGCATTTATTCGGCGCGGTTATCGGCGTCGTCTTGGCAATCCTATTCAAAAACTACGACCCCGCCCCGCCGGAAAAGAAATACTCCTGGGAAGACGAAGAGGACAATGTGGAGGACGACGGGACGGCAAGTAAGCAATCAGACAATGAACTTCAGCTTCATTAGCGGAGTGGCCGACCTCGCGTCTCGACGACCGGGTTGCTGATCCGGAAACGGGGGCCTGATTGAACTAAAGTGAAAGCTGAACGGTGTATTAGCGGAAACTGTGATCTGACCCCACTTGTGCTGCGATCTGTATTCCCCGTGTCAGGGCAAGGTCCACGTCCAGCTGTGCGTGACCGACACCGGCGGCCATTCCTGGCCCGGCGCGGCGAAGACCAGGGGCGAACCCGCTTCGACGGCCATCTCGGCGAATGACGTGATGTGGGATTTCTTTATGGGTACGGGGACTCAATAGCCGCCAGCAGCCCCGCGCAATAATGAATTGTGTCGTCTCGACAACCGGTTGGCTGATCCGGAAACAGGGCCGGGATTGAAGTGAAGAGGAAGCTGAACAGGTGTGAGCAGAAACTGTGATCTGACCCCATTTATTTCTATTTCTGAATGACCCGAAGTGAAAATTGAACAGATGTATTCGCGGAAACCGTGGTCTGTCCCCTATATATTCTATAATATTTGCGTTTTAAACCAGGCCGGCAAATTGCCGCAATACGTCAATATTCTGCCCACTTTAGTGATGCATACCGGCGTATTTCTGCCTATACCCCGAAATCGACGCCGCAGGCGGTGGTAGCGTGTTCCGCTTAACGTGAAACCCTTCGTGTGGCACGGCTATTGCTGTGTCTTTGTGGAGGGATTTGCCAGCGGAAGGGAGTGCCCACAACCTTAAGTTTACTGACATGCCGGCCAAACAGCTGAAGCTGAAACCCGAAGAGCGTCGTCGTGCTCGTCGCGAAGTATTGCGGCACAAACCGCAAGGCGTCCTGCAGATTTTCACAAGATTTATAAACCTCGATGTCATTCAGATTCACGATGTTTCCCCTTTCGGACTTTGTCTGCTGTTGAACCACTCCATCGATCGGGACGCGCCCATCAAGTTTAAATACGTACGCAAAGGAATCCAGATCGAGGTGTCGGGAACGGTCGTCTGGAAAAAGCCGGTGCAACTGTCGGACTCCTGTTCAATCGGGACATACGGTTTCTGGGTGGGTATCTTCCTCCACCCCAGCGACATTGACGCCAACTTCGCGCTATACCAGGCGCTCATGGAAGGCGCAAAACCGGAAACCCGCAGCAGGGGAAAAACGGCGGCCGTCCTGAGAAAGCGACTCGCGACCACCGATAGCCCCAACATGAAGTGCGTGTCTCGACGACCGGGTGGCTGATCCGGAAACGGGGCCGGGGCTGAGCGGTCTTGCGGTGCCGAGGCGCGAAGGGCATGCTGACATCTGATCCGGCACACTTCAACCGCTGGCGGGATGAAAACAAAGGAGGAAGCCGATGCCGTTATACCTGACCAAATTCAGTTACACGCCCGCCGCCTGGGCGAAGCTCATCAAGAACCCCGAGGACCGCCGAGCGGCGGCCAAACAGTACATCGAATCGGTCGGCGGAAAGCTGCACGGTTTCTGGTATGCCTTCGGCGAACACGACGGATACAACTTGTGGGAGGCGCCGGATAACGTCTCGATGGCCGCCACGGCGATCGCGATCAGCGCTGGCGGAGCGTTGAGCTCGCTCCAGACGACTGTCCTGTTGACCGTTGAGGAGACGGTCGCCGCCATGAAAAAGGCCTCGTCGATCATGTATCGGCCACCGGGAGATAAAGCTTAGGAGCACTCCTCGGCGGAAACGGGGCCGTGATTGAAGTGAAGTGGAAGCTGAACAGGTATATTAGTGAAAACTGTGATCTGACCCCAGTTCTTCCTCCACGCAGGCCCCTTAAGAAAACCAATTGACTCCAAAATCACTTTCTGACGATTTTTCTTAAATTCCATTTCAATCTGGTTGCCGGTGATTATCTTGTCATGATTTCCATCAATGTACCCAAGAATAGGTAACACAGCGGAACCTTGAGGATACCGGTAGAAATCTAGAAAAATATTTGTGTCGATAAATATCAGAGCGTCCATAATCTTCCTGTGGGACCAGTGCCATCACTTGTCGGTAGGTCATTCCTTATAACTGCTGGCCTAGCTAACTCCGATCTAGGTGAACCGTTGCTTGCGACAACGCCAATAACAATAAATCAACAAAACCGCAGAACTTTAGCGCATCTTCCCGCGTAAACTTATCTGTAAGTTCGTGATGCGTCACATTACGAAAAGCCAGAAAGATGCCCTTATAAATATTGAAGAAGCCCTCCTGTTGCGACGGCTCATTGCTAATTTCAAGGACAGCCTTGTTAGGTTCCTGATTGATCGCTCGTGTGATCACATGCAGCGAATTGCCCTTCAATCCTGAAAGCGCCTTGATTCTATGATCGAGTACTGTCGTAGCTTCACGAATTACTCTATCAAATTTCCCTTTAGCTTTTAGTAGGTCCATCACTCGCGTGCGAAGTTCTGGATCATGAATAAGATACTCTGTCGCTAAACCAACGCTGGATCTTTGCCGATTGGTTTCCTTAATAGGTTTCGCTCGACCACTGTTACTGGGGGTTCGACGTGACACCGGTTTGTCGAGCATTGCCGGAAGCGTGTCACGTACTTGTGCCTGTACGTCCGGGGGCAAATTCTTCAAATAGTGCGCAGAACCGATACCTTGCTGTTTGGCTAACAGTACGAGCGCGGCTTCTGACGAAATCGCGTGTTTCGACGCAAACTTTGAAACAGATGATTGCAACACCGACTTCTTACGCCCCGTGTTTGTCGCAAGTTTTTCCAGCAGTTTATGATCAAGCTTCGCTTGTGCCATTCGCGCTCCTGCAAAATGAACTCATAGTCATTCCGCCTAACTGGTTATCCGTTTTAGTCCTCTTAGGTACTTATTAGCCGTTGCCTTTGCTACACCTAGACGTTTAGCAATCTCCTTTTGTGATACACCTGCATTCCATAGTTCAATAGCCACCAACTGACTGAGGAGCACGACTACCGCGTTCAAATCTTTGCCTTCAGATTGCTGTGTCCGATTTTTCAAATTATCAACCTCCCGCCTTTTTAAGGCGTTTAACAATTTCATTAACACGAACAATATCGGCTTTCACAATCTCTCTGATCAGTTGCTGCGGTACGCCTGCAAGCCCCAGCTGAACGATGGTCTGATCCCGAATTGTTTCAGTTAACCCCACTAACAGTTCTTCAACAGATTGTTTTCTCTTTTGCCGCGCCATAGAGATCTCCTTTATCACAAGAAGTTTTGTGAAAGCATCGGCTGGGGTGCCCTGGGGCACCAGCCAAACAAATCGGTCTCTCGCAGCCGGCTTCTGAAGCTATAGAATTCCAACCAATGTACTAGCCTTTATTTTTGCGACCTCGCTTCACCGGAAACATGGCGCGAATGTTTGCTGCGCCCATACCTGTCGCGTAGTTGACCTCATCAGAGGTTGCACCTGCACGTAGAGCAGACAGCATTAAAAGGTTCTTAATGTTTCTCAACTCTTTCAGAACTTTGTCCATATCTGAACTATTCCCCTTCGCTTTGCTGGCCATGTCTATCTCTCCTTGTTAGACGAGTCGTCGCTTTGCCGCCATGTTTTCTCGAAACAGACATTGCGACTCGTACCGTATTCGGTGTCGTTCCGATAATTCGCGCAATTTCCTTCGGTTGAAATCCAGCAGCGGATAACGCCTGTATCTTTTCAACCTGTGTTTTTTCTGCTGTTACCGAGTGGACAAGAAGTCCAACTATCACATCTAGTCGTCGCACAATCTGTTCACCAATTTCTTGATCTTTCATTACTTTTTCCCTTTCTTTATAGAATTTCGCTGTGCCAGTGTTGCAGTCACATAATTAAGGGGCTTACCTACTATTTCTGCGATGTCACTAGAAGCTAAGCCAAGCGTTGATAATTTGACAATCTTCGCAGCCATCGAGGTCCCCTGGCCTTCATTCATTTGGTCCAACATTAATGCAATCATCACATTAAGACGCCGTACCACGGATTGTTCAGTATTTACTGATTTCATTCGATACTCCATGTTAAATATCAATAGCCTAGATAATGTTTGTTAATGTATAACATTATGTTTATAAACATATTTATACATTATCGATTAGACAATGTAAAGCGCTGATCAAGGGAAGGGTATAAAAGCAGTAAATACTGAACAATCCGTGGTATGGATATTGAAAGTGAAGGTTGCACAAGTGAAGACTATAAATAAAAAAGGCCCGGGTACTTCCGTGCCCGGGCCTATTAGTGAAAGCTAATATTTCTCAGGCCTTCTTATAAATCTCCGCCCCCTGCTTCACAAATTCCACCGCCTTGGCTTCCATGCCTCTCTGAAGAGCCTCCGCTTCCGAGAGCTTCTGGCTGGCGGCGTAGTCCCTGACTTCCTGGGTAATCTTCATCGAACAGAAGTGCGGGCCGCACATGGAGCAGAAGTGCGCGAGCTTGGCGCCTTCCTGCGGCAGCGTTTCGTCGTGGAATTCCTGCGCCTTCTCGGGGTCGAGGCCGAGGTTGAACTGGTCGCTCCAGCGGAACTCGATGCGCGCTTTTGGGAGCGCGGTGTCGCGCAACTGTGCGCCGGGGTGGCCCTTGGCGAGGTCGGCGGCGTGGGCTAAATAAAAAGCCCGGCATGGACCGGTCTTTCTCTTCAGGAATCCAGATTTTCCAATCTTTTTCTTAAATCATCAGGCACCGTGTAGGCAAAAGCCTTTCCTATTTTCGATTTCTCCAGCAATCCCAATTTTTCCAGGCTTAACAAATCCGTCCTTGCTGTTTGATATGTCACATTGTGCGAGCTTCTGTGACTCTCAACATAGAATATTGAATGTGGATTTTTCAAAGCTCTATTTAATAATGCTACCTGCCTATAGTTGAGTAAATTTCTTATTTTTGGCGATTTTCTGAGGACATTCTCAACTGTTCTTATTTCTTTTGCCTTTTTCTCCAAATAGACGTGTAGATCACCAATTGCTCTTATGATGACCTCCAACTGATGAGTTATAAAATAGGTAACATCGTTATCATC
>JAUSDQ010000019.1 GCA_030650525.1 Sulfuricaulis sp. | reverse complement strand
GAGAAAGTGAGCGATACCCTCGATGTCTGGTTCGATTCCGGGGTGACCCATGCCTGTGTGCTGGAGCGCCGGCCGGAGTTGTCGTTTCCCGCCGATCTTTACCTCGAAGGCTCGGATCAGCACCGCGGCTGGTTTCAGTCGTCGTTGCTCACTTCGGTGGCGATGCGGGGGACGGCACCGTACAAGCGCGTCCTGACGCACGGCTTCACCGTGGACGCCAAGGGCCGGAAGATGTCCAAGTCCCTGGGCAATGTGATCGCGCCGCAGAAGGTTATCAAAGTCATGGGCGCGGATATTCTGCGTCTGTGGGTGGCGGCGACCGATTACCGCGCGGAGATGAGCATTTCCGACGAGATTCTCACGCGCATGGCCGATTCCTACCGGCGCATCCGCAATACCACGCGCTACCTCCTGGCAAGCCTTTCCGGTTTTGATACGTCAGCGCTTCTGGCGGCCAAGGACATGCTGGCCCTGGATCAGTGGGCGTTGCAGCGGGCGCACGATCTGCAAAAGGAAGTATTGCAGGCCTACGAGGAATTCCAGTTTCATCTCATCTATCAGAAGTTGCACCAGTTCTGCGTGGTCGACATGGGCGGTTTCTATCTCGATGTTCTCAAGGATCGGATGTACACCATGCCCGCCAACAGCCGTGGACGCCGCTCGGCGCAGACGGCGATGTTTCATATTCTGGAGGCGCTGGTGCGGTGGCTGGCGCCGGTGCTGACCTTCACCGCCGAGGAAGTCTGGCGCCACATGCCGGGGAAGCGGAGTGAATCGGTGTTTCTGGAAAAGTGGCGCGCACTGCCAGTGCTCCCCGAGCGTGCGCTGGACATGGCATTCTGGAATGAAGTGATTGCCGTGCGTCAGGCGGTGGCCAAGGAGCTGGAAAAGCTGCGCGTGGCTGGCGCCATCGGTTCCGGCCTCGATGCCGAAGTTGATCTCTATGGCGATGACTCCTGGCAGGAGCGGTTACGCCGGCTGGGAGACGAGTTGCGGTTTGTATTCATTACCTCCTATGCGCGGGTACATGGGTTGGATGAGAAAACATCCGGCGTAGTGGAGACGGAGATCAAGGGACTTTACGTACGTGTCGCGCCTTCGGCCTATCCCAAGTGCATCCGCTGCTGGCATCACCGCGAGGACGTGGGCGCGAACATGGAGCATCCGCAGATCTGCGGACGCTGTGTGCAAAATGTCGCCGGTTCCGGCGAAACGCGGAGTTACGCCTGATGCGGCCCGTCATAAATGATGGCGCGCGCAGCGCGCAACGGCTCGCTCCCTTCTCCCCTTGCGGGAGAAGGGGTGGGGATGAGGGGTGATGGCGCGCATGAATCAGTGCTCAAATTACCGCGATAATTCTCGATGATTGTCATGTGGCGTTACCTGTGGATCGCTGCCGTTGTTTTCGTCTCCGACCAACTGACAAAGTTTGCGGCGGCCGATTATTTGACGCGGCATGGGGACGTGCTACTCACTTCATTTCTCAATTTTTCGCTGGTGCACAACACGGGTGCAGCCTTCGGCTTTCTGAGCTCTGCTTCCGGATGGCAGAATATTTTTTTTATTGTCGTCGCCTCGGTCGCCTGCATTGTTATTTTGTGGATGACATGGCGCTTGGCGGCGAATGATCTCGTTCTGGGTGCCGGACTCATGTTGGTCCTCGGTGGTGCCGCAGGAAATCTTACCGACCGGCTTTTTCATGGTTATGTGATTGATTTCGTTGATGTCTACTACCGTGCCTGGCATTGGCCGGCATTCAATGTTGCCGATTCCGCCATCACGGTGGGCGCCGTGTTGTTAGCGGTGGATGCCTTGGGATTGGGCCGTAAGAACAAGCATTGAATGTTGATTATGCGAGCCGCCGGTGGCGCCGTCATGGAAAATAGTCTTTTCGAGGCTAGACTGAAATATGGCTGGGATGTGACCAGCGCGAGGATGAACAACCCCATTGAGATTTTTCTACCGTGAAGGAGTTCTTCGAAATGCATACTTTTATTAAATCCTGTTTTACTGTGGCAGTGGCTGGCATGTTGCTTACTTTTGCGAATCTTGGCATGTCAATGATGACCGACAGAGACAAGAATAAAACCGATGAGGCAGTTAAAAAGTGTCAGGTGGAATGCAAGAGCGATAAAGATCACAAGTCCTACGAGGGCTGTATGACAAAGTGCATTGAAACTCACATGAGTAAAAACTCAGTAATACCGGGAAATAAAAAGTAAGCTTTCCTCCCAATGCCCGGCTCAGCCGGGCATTGTCGTTCCGCTATCCCCATTTCACGCAGTCCCCGGATTCCTGCCATGGTGTCGGTTCCAGCGGCCTGATTGTGGAGCTGAAACAGGGTATCATGGAGCCATGCAGGTATTCCTAGCTAACCCCCGTGGTTTCTGTGCCGGTGTCGACCGCGCCATTGAAATCGTCGAACGTGCGCTCGAATTGTTCGGAGTGCCCATCTACGTGCGTCATGAAGTGGTGCACAATCGTTTCGTGGTTGATGACTTACGCACGAGGGGGGCGGTATTTGTCGATGCTCTCGATCAGGTTCCCTCGGGCGCAACGGTGATATTCAGCGCTCATGGTGTCTCGCGTGCGGTGCGGGAAGAGGCCGCTCAGCGGGGCTTGCGTGTGTTCGACGCTACCTGTCCGTTGGTTACCAAGGTACATATGGAAGTCAAACGTCACCGGCAGAGCAACACCGAATGTGTCCTGATCGGTCATGCGCGGCATCCCGAAGTGGAAGGTACCATGGGGCAGGCAGAAGGAGGCATGCATTTTGTCGAATCGCTTGAAGATGTCGCTAAGTTAAAGGTCAAAGACGAAACCAATCTGGCCTATGTAACCCAGACCACATTGTCCATGGACGACACGGCGAGGATTGTTACGGCTTTGCGCGCACGGTTTCCGAATATCAAGGGACCGAAAAAAGACGATATCTGCTACGCCACCCAAAATCGTCAAGATGCGGTAAAGGCGTTGGCAAAAATAGTCGATGTCATGCTAGTGGTGGGATCATCCAACAGTTCCAATTCCAATCGTCTGCGCGAGGTTACAGAGGGGATAGGCGTGCGTGCCTATATGATCGACGGGCCGGAAGATATTCGTCGCGAATGGCTGGCTGGTACCGAAAAAGTAGGCCTGACCGCCGGCGCCTCGGCCCCTGAGGTGCTGGTGCAGCAGGTTATTGAACGGCTAAGAACGTGGGGAGCAGAACTCATT
This sequence comes from Sulfuricaulis sp., assembly GCA_030650525.1. Classification (GTDB taxonomy): domain Bacteria; phylum Pseudomonadota; class Gammaproteobacteria; order Acidiferrobacterales; family Sulfurifustaceae; genus Sulfuricaulis. The sequence continues at coordinate 25,871 of JAUSDQ010000019.1, read as the reverse complement.
GAGGAACAGAAAGGTGTCTCCGAAAATATATCCTTTCCCGTTCCGAAGGTTTTGCGACATGGAGTCGGTGATTGATCAGTAACTGTGACCGGGAAATTACTTGTCTGTCCATTTCGCTGAGTAGCTACCGTCGTTTTTTTTGTCCCAGGTTTTGATGCCCGTCGAATTGATTTTAAATTTCCCATCGTTGGCCTGACGCCCTGAAGCCCCAGCCGCATTGGGATCTGCAATCAATTCATAACAGGAAGTAATCGGACATGTACCGCCAGGAACACCGCCGCTAAGCGTCGGAGCAGTTAAGGTAAGGACATAATATCCACCGGGTGACAGCACGGTTGTGCTCGCACTATTGTTTAAAGCAAGGGAGCCATCGGAAAGAGCAGCATTTGTGGCACAAGTGGGTGGCGACGCCCCGTAGAGATTTTGCGCATAGTGGTTGCAATTGGTGAAAAAGCGTTCCTGCTGATTGGCTGCTTGGCTTAGGGCGATCTGCGCGTCCGAGCGCCGCGTCTGACTCATGTACTTGGTGTAACTGGGATAGGCTATGCTAGCCAGAATGCCTATGATGACCACCGTCACCATTAATTCGATCAGGGTGAAACCGAAGGCGTGTACCTTTTTCATTTCTGATTACCTTTCTCTTTCATGTTAACCGACCGAGATTTTTACCACCGTTATTCCGGAGATTTATCGTTATCCCATAGATAGCAAACACATGGTATGAATCATGAATACTCGTATCACCCGTTATTCACCACGGTTTTGTCTTCCTTCCTATTCACCGAATCTATCTTCCATCTTTCAGAATTTCGTGCCGGAGGAAGGCTGCGCGCCATCGGGGACGCGACAATCCTCCTCCGCGAAAGCAAGTTGCAGGCACATCATACGATCAGCACCAGCGCTGTGTACGACCTGAAGATGTAAGATTTCTCCTGTTATTTAAGTTGCCGCCATGATTGTCTACTGCTGCCGCCCGGGGCAGGATAATTATTGATCCCCTGTATTACGCCCGACGAGCCGGCAAAGAGCTTGACATCCGTCCCTTTCGCCGGATTACGCACGACCACCGGCTCCGGCATGATGCCGATGGTGGACTTGATGCCCGCGACCGGTGTTCCGTTGATCGTGTCGTCGGCGGTGATTTCTCCATTGCCATCGACATCGAAAACTTCTACTTTGGTAGGCCCGCCATTGGTGGGGTTTAGTTCCATCAGCCAACTGGTTCCACCGGGTTCGCACGGGGTATTGGTAAGAGGAATAAGCGTTGTGAAGATAATACGCGGCGTGGTCCCCCCCAATAGCACCGGATTGGACACCGACATCTCCCCCAGGCTATCGGCTGCGGTCGTTAGCAAATCATCGCGCCAGCCCATGCAGCGGTTGGTTGTGCTGGTTGGGGAACCGGGGTTGCACGCTGTTCCGCTATCGTCCCATACGCCGATGAGATTATTCGTTACCGAGCGCACGGTATTACCGGAAACGGTGGCGGTACTGATGGTTTGCGCCAGCAGGCGGTCGCGGGGGACGGCCGCGGAGCCGGATACCGTTTTGCTGGAGTTGGTGTCTCGATCCCAGGCGCCGTAGAAGGTTTGTATCGGGCTGGCGGCCGCTGTGTTGTCGGTAGCGGCCACGTATCTGCCGGTACCAAAGTACACCATATAACCGCCTTGACCCGTCGGTTGATCGCTGATTTCGGGGCGTTCGGTAATGGGTTGGACAACGGTAGTGGCGCTGGTGCCATCCGTTGCTTTAAAGAGCGGTTTTGGATTGCCGCCCCCGGTGTAGAACGAACCCCATGAGCTGGAATTGCTGCTGGTCACATCGATTTTCCACATATTGCCTCGAAGGTCACCGGCATAAATGTAGTCGGCGATATAGTCACCATCCTTGTCCAGTACAGCTGGCGTGGACAGCCCATTACTGTCGCCGGTGGTCGGATCAAGGATAATCTTCTGGATCAGCACACCCGTCACTGCGTTTACGATGTACAGCACCGGCCGTTCGTTGACGCTGTTGTAGCCATTCCCAAAGATCGCCGCCCACGAGCCGTCGTGCATTTTGGCAATCGTGGGTTGGCTGAAGGTGTGACCCATGTCGGGCCCGGGCGCACGGGAAGCCGTGGCGCTCGCGCCCGTTCCACCTCCATCGCTGAACGTGATAACGGGGCTGGAAGTGTAACCGGAACCCGCGCTCGTCACGGTGGTCGAGGTTACGGCGCTGGCCGAGACGGTGGCCGTTGCCGTGGCTCCGCTGCCACCGCCACCCGTGATGGCCACTGTCGGGGCGGTATAACCGCTTCCGCCCGCCGTCACGGTGATGGAGGAGATGGCGGAGGAATCATTGAACTCCCATAGGGAAAGGCTGGTGGCATTGGATTCGTTGAACGCCAAACCGCTGATCACGGCGCCGGTTGGATCCGTGATATCGAGGGCGTACATTCCCTTGCCGCCACCGTCCAATCCACCTACCAAGACGGTGCGCCAACAGCCGGTAGAACAGATACCGCCAGAGACGTTGGTAAATATTCCAAAAACGTCATTCACCATCGGCGACCCATCTACATAATATCGATGCGCGTAATTCGGGTTGGTCAATTGGTTAAGTTTTGGTGCATTGGCAAGAGGATCATTGAAGACGCTGGACGGCACATAGGCAATCTTTTCCTGGCCCATTCCACTGCCGTTTGAGGCATCAAACCCGTGGAGCATGCCATCGTTACCGCCGACGTAAATCATTGGGATGCGGCTGGCATAAGCAGTGCGGAACGATGAGTGGGCGACGCTTTCTAAGCCGTCGGGTAAATACCCCGGTTCGCCCACATAGAACGGAGAAGAATTGACCAGATCCCCTAATTTAAACTTTTTAGTCACGCCCATATTCGTGACGGGGTCTATAATAGTAGTATCGCGTGTTCGATAATTATTGCCCGTGCCTTCATTGCTCGGATCGCCGCGCAAGAAATTCAATCTGGCTTGTCCCTGAGTGTCGACAGTGTTGTTCGCGGGGTCGGTATTCAGCACTGCCTGCTGGCTTTTCGTGAGCGCGCTGGCGCCGCTGGTTGTCCAGCGGAACGGGATGCCTGCGGTATCGTTCCGAGTGATGATCTGTCGGCCGGTATCCCAATCTTGCAACATCATCTGATCCCGAGCGCTCCAAATCGCCGGTGTTATGACGTTGCCGTTGCTGGAATTGATGGCAAAGGCCTGTATGTCGCCGCTCCATTCCACGCTTTTGAACAGGGTTTGATATACCTGGGTGGTGTTATTGAGCGAGCGTGAATTGACGGCCACGGCCGCGGCGCTGCTGTTTGTAGCTAGGATTTGGTTGGTGATGGACTGCAGGGCCGTCTGGAAGTCCGCGGCGTTCGTGGCAAGATAGGCGGACGTAGTGCCACCGGCGTTGGCCATGGCGTCCATAAGCGCTATGGCCGCCGGGTTGTTGACGGAACTACCAAGGCCTACGACATAGGTCACGACACCGTTGGTGTTACCGCTGATGACGGCTGTTTTCAACGCCGTTACCGCGTCGATCGCATCCTGTCCCGCTTGACCGAAGGTCCACACCCCCGTCATAGGATTTTGGGTATTCTGCTGTTGGGCGGCGGTGTACACGTTACCGTTGGCATCCGCGGTGGGGATACCATCAGTGACCAAAATTACGTAATTCTTCTGGCAAGACTGAGTGATCGGGCTCGAAAATCCTGAGTAGGCTCCCTTATAGTAACTGAGTGCGGAGCCGAGCGTGCCGGCGAGCGGGGTATGGACCGCGGCGTTTTTGATTTCCGGGTTAGCGGTGGAGGCTGTTTCAGAACCAAGGTTCGACAGCAAGGTGTTGTAGTCCGAGGTAGTCGTGGCATTGGTGGTCGATACATCGGTTACTTTGCGCACGAGCGTGCCTTTACCCGTAATATTCCCTAAATAGCCCCAACCATAGGTCAGGCCGGACGTAGTACCCGACGCAGCCGGCACGGGAATGTAAACCTGACGAGTAATGGGTGGATTATTGGGCGTGTAACCGGCATCCGTTGGGGTAAAAGCGATTGCGCCGCATCCAAGCGGACAACCCGAAAACGTGCCGGAAGCCCATGAATTCGTGGTGGTATGGTCGCTATATATGTAATAACTCGGCCCCGAGCCTGAGGTGAGCGCCCAAAACTGCGGCGTCACCGTACCCACATATAATACGTCGTTGATATAGTTGTCATCGCCGCTCACGTCGTAGGTTACATAAGCGCCACCGGCGAATGGCTGCGGGTTGGGAACGCAACGCTGCGTTCCTGACGTGACCGTGAGCGTCGGGTTACCGTCTGAATCCAGAACAGAATTGTTGAGCGAACAGCTGTCCGTGAACACCATCCCGCTATCTGAACCCATAAAGTAGCTGTATATCGGATAGCGGGATGTGCCGGTCGTTGCATAAGTCATGAGGCCCCAGTTAAAGGCGCCCCGGTAATAGGTGATCGCATCTCTCACGACCGAGCGGCCGATGTTGCCCCGGGTGTTCGGGTCGTCGCCCGAGACCATCTTCCCGCCCATATGGCCGTCCATGGATTCTGAGTTATCCAGGACGACAAGGACATTAGGGTGGACCGGCGGAGTCAGATAAAGCGGGACGGTGGCGAGCGTCAATTGTGCTGCATTGCCCGCCATCGGGATCAGCGTTAATAAGGTAGTGATAATGAATGCGCAGACATTAAGCAACGCATGGCGGACAATCGACCGCACTGCTGCAGTCGGTCGGGCACTGTTCGGAACGCTTGCTTCAACGTCATGTTTAATCATGTTTGCGATATTCATAACCGTCTCCTGATGCCTGATTGATACAAATGTTGGTCATGTAAAGTTCTGTTTGTCTTGTTCGCGAGTGAATGCCGGTTCAGTATGTCTTCGAGCTAGTACGGCCGCGAATAGGTCGACTGAACCTCGGCCTGGGCGGCGTCGGTGCCCCCTGTGCCCCTGGCGGTGATTCGCGCTATCGTATTGCCTTTTCCCTTGTATGCCCCGGGGAGCACTTTGCTGCCCCCGACTTCCGGTATTTCGCCGAGATCTTCGATGATGTATCGCGGTTGAGTATTCACTTTGGCCAGTGTGCCGCTGTAGGGGGCGGAAGCCGTCGCTGTCCAGATGTTATTGCTGTCGTCCCACCAGGGAGTAGTTGTTGTAGACGGGACATAAAGTCCACCGGTATTAACTGCGAAATTGGGTTTGTTGGTTTGAGCGGCGATCCAATTCTCTCCATCCAGTAACGATGTCTCGGCGGCCTGAAAGGCGAGGTTGCGATCCTTCGCATTGCCGGCCATTTTTTCTTCCAGATTCGTAGTATTCATGGCGGTAATGCCCAGAAGGGTTAGAAGCACGAGGAACACCAACGCCATGATAAGAGCCACGCCTCGTTGATGGTGCCTCGTTAAAATGTAATGCTGATCCACGTTGCCCATGCCGGTTCTCTCAATTTATTAAGTTACGTAACTGCACGGTGGATGTGTATACCTGACGCCTGAAATTATCGTTAAACGGAGCGCCGATTGCTTGGCCAACGAGGGTGTATGGTTTGGTGTCAGCTGTTTGGTCAACCTTGGAGGTGGTACGCACCAGAAGCCCAAAGCGTACGCTGACCACCTTGCTCCACTCGCTGGCGGCGACATTGTTAGCCGTTTTATAGATATTAGGGGTGTTGTCAGGAGTTAGTTCAGTGTCTACCCCATAGACCACTTTCATTTTTTCCACCCCTTCAACCAATTCCTGGGCAGATATCGCCCCTGACGTGCCCATGTCCTTGCGGAACAGCGAGGGTGGATCTGTGGCCGCAGCACCGCTCCGTTTGCCGATGTAATAAATGCGCGTAGTGAGTTTCATAACCTGGGCATCGGGTCCATAGGCCTTGCTCAGGGGTTTTGTAGTGTTACCAGGGCTGCCAGCGCCGGTGTTATGTACCAAGTTATTAGTCCCCGCGCCCATCGAGGCAGGCCCCGTGATTTGCAATAGGTCCGCATTCGAGCAATCTGAAATCATAACGATATCGTTATTCACCAGACCGCCCGGATTTGAGTCGATTTTAAGATCAGCCGAGGTATCAGACATGGTTACACCGAGCGTAACGCCGGTTTCGGATGCTCGCCGGACAACCACAACGTCGGTATAAGGTTGGACGTCGCCAGCAGAAAAATAAGGTGAGCCCGGTAATGCGGGCGTCCAGTCGCTTAATGCGGTCCCACCTGTAGTACCGGTATAGGTATGACCATAAATGTATTGACCGAGTGCGTGATTGGTTCCATAACTGGTTGGGCTATTCAGATGATTCTGGACCGTGGTGGTATTGGCATTAGCGCAGCCGATATATCCCGCCATACGTACATCGGTAGTGATGAACTCCGCCCCAAAGCGACCCGCTTCTTGGACCCTGGCTAATCCTTCCTCCAAAACGTAGGTTGACCGGCTGGTGCCGAAAATTGTTGCCACGGCAGCGAGTATGATCAGGCCGATCGTCATTGCCACCATGAGCTCGACCAATGTAAATCCGTGATTTCTCAATTTTTCCCGGCCGCCAAGCTGAATAGAACGTGTACGATTCTGCCCCCTTGCGTGCGATGGATCAGCAAGTTGCTGTCCCGGACCTCCAGAACTTTTGAATGCTCGGTAGTTATTGCGAGGGTTCATAGCTGTGCCTGCACATCGAGTTGCATGGAGATGTCATTTTCTTTCCACGTGATGGTGATCGTGCACACGGAAGAGGCATTGATTGAAACTTGACCTCGGCCTTCCGATAGAAGGTTTGCCGTCGTCAAATTCCACTGGTCAATATCGTAATCCGCCATTTGGCCTGAATCGCACGTGCCAGGCGTGCCGCCAGTTACGCAGCTGGGAGGGCTGGGGGGTCTATAGCCGAGGGCCACACTGCTGTATTTTCCGGCGGTCTTGCCCAATGGATTTGCCCGAATGCGGTCGAGCATGTCGTATGCCTGCAGCGTGGCCTGAGTGCGTTGGTAGGATTGCTGGTTGAACTTTAGCCCCGTGGTTTGCAGGGCCGCGAGACCAAGAAGCCCAATTGAAAGCACCAACAAAGCAACCAGCACTTCCACCAAGCTGAAGCCGTGGTACGAACGAGTGCTTTTTATTTCCGTAAGGGTGTACATGTGAAGGTTTCTATAGCTCATCATCGTTTATTTACGGGCAGGAGGCGGGCGGGGTTCGGTCTATTCTGCTTCGACCCGTTGAATTGATCAGAACGGTCACTGCTTTATCTTTCCCCCTGCTGTCGCAGAATCGAAAACTAGCCTCTTCACCGCTCTTGATCGTGGTAAGGCCTGTGCCCGCGTAGACAATCCGGTTTTTCGCATCGTGCGTTGGAATGGCGAGATCCTCGGTCGTGGCCGTGACGGAAATTAGGGTATTATTTCCGTCTAAAGCTTGGCGGTTTCTGAGAACCATTTCGCTTGAGGCAATTTGACCGTTTCCATCTGAGTCAATGAATGTGACTCGGCCCGCGCTCCACGGGGTTGTGGCGGTAGTATTACAAAGGGGGGCAGTACTAACCGAGTCTTGTTTGCAAATGGTGATATTTGTACTCCGTTTAATTGCCTCACTTCGTGCAAAATTAAGGTCACCCACAAAATCATTGGTCTGACCGCTTAAACGTTGGTCCTTGATGAAATTGCCCATGCCAGGGGCTGCGATGGTGGCTAGAACTCCAACTATCGTGAGGGTAATAATCAGTTCAATCAGCGTAAATCCATTATTTTTAGTTTCTCCGACTAGTGGCTGTTTATATCCGACGAATGGTACGATATATGGATTATTCGAACAGATGAACGGATGTATTAGGCAGATAAAAGGATCTACCTTCTGGAGACTATATCCTGGCTTGTGATATCTGTAAAACATGATCCGATAAAAATTAGCCTTGAAATACGGAGTTGCAACAATTGAGCCCATCTCAATCATCCTAAGTCTAATCTCGTATTTGATCTCCGCAATTGCCGTGAATTGTCAGAAACTGAGAATTGATGCGGTATTTGGCAATCATGTGATAAGGCTTAAGGGGGATGAAAGGTAAATAATAACCGACGAACGGAATATTTTTTAATTAGATGAATTGCCAATGTGAAACGATTGGAGTTATTTGAATTTTTCAATAATCACCTTTGAATTTTAAAGCCCTTATCCGCAATAAATTCTGATTTATCGTGCCAAATTAGACTTGGCTAATAGCTTAATTTATAATAATTCTAAATGAACATACCCCTTAAACTGGAACCAGATACGGATGTCATCGAACTGCTGCGCCGCCATGACATACACCCGACTTCTCAACGGGTAATAATCGCCCGTGTCCTGTTCACCCATTGCACCCATCTTTCCGCCGAGGATGTTTTTCGCTTGGTGAATACGGAAAACCGCCGGGTATCCAAGGCGACGGTTTACAACACCTTGGGCCTCTTTGCCGATAAAGGCGTGGTCAGGGCAGTGATTGCCGATCCCAACCGAATTTTTTACGATCCTAATACCGATCCACACCACCACTTCTTCGATGTCGCTAGCGGCGAATTGACCGATATCAGCGCCGATCAGATTCACGTCACTGGCCTGCCGCCGCTGCCAGTGGGCGCCAAGCTGGAAGGGGTGGATGTCATTGTCCGGCTCCGCCCGGTAAAGTAATTTCCGGGGTATCGGCCCACACAAGTATTGGTTCACCGGTAGGAACAGCTTATACTTCCGGCCGCTGTAATGGCACGAGGCCGGTGTAGCTCAGTTGGTAGAGCAACTGATTCGTAATCAGTAGGTCAGGTGTTCGACTCACCTCACCGGCACCATCTTCAAGGGATGGTCAGCTACAATTTCCCCCATGACGACTCCTCGAATCGCCAAACAATCGCGCGCTAGCTTACAAATTGATTTTGGCAGCGGGCTCATTCGAGGAGCGCGGTTTGTTGCTTCTCCCCATTGCGATACACGCCCGCCCGGGGTATTAATTGACACGCTGGTGATTCATTCCATCAGTCTGCCCCCGGGCCGTTTCGGTGGGTCCGGCATCGAGCAGCTGTTTTGCAGTACCTTGAATCCCGACGAAGATCCTTATTATCATGAGATCAAGGACCTGAAAGTTTCCGCCCACGTCCTGATTCGACGCAATGGCGAGCTTGTCCAGTTTGTGCCTTTGCACCAGCGCGCGTGGCATGCCGGCCAGTCGTATTGTGAAGGTCGGACCCGCATCAACGATTTTTCCATCGGTATCGAGCTGGAGGGCGCCGACGATCTCCCTTTTGAGGATGCCCAGTATGAATCGCTCGCCAGGCTCACCCGAGTCATCCGGCAGGTTTACCCGGCTGTCACGCCAGAACGGATCTACGGGCATGGCGATATTGCGCCGGGACGGAAGACCGACCCCGGCCCCCTGTTCGACTGGAAACGATATCTGAATGCCGGATAATCGGGCTTGCCTGGCAGCAGTCTTGGCCATTACATTTACCTGCCCACAAGGATGAAAAGCAACTGGCATGAGTGAAATACTGATTGCAGTGCTGGTGGCGATTGCGCTGGACCACCTGATTCCCGACCGTCAGGGCGTCAAGCCCTTCGTCTGGTATCGTGACTGGGCGGAGTCCATTGAAGAGCGCTTCAACGGCGGTAAGCGTGCGCACGGTGTCGGCGCAGTCATGTTGGCGACCCTGCCCATTCTCACCGGTGTTTTTCTGCTTCACTATATTCTCGGCCAGCTCGGTTGGATATTCCGCTTTGTCTTTGATGTGATCGTTCTCTATCTGTGCGTGGATGTTCATCGTTTGGGAAAGACCGCCAATGCCGTGAGTAGCGCTCTGGGAAACGGCGATTTCGACGAAGCCAACGAACAACTGCAGGAGCTGATAGGAAAAGGTGTAACGGAGTTGACCGAAATCGGCATCGCACGGGCCGCGGTGGAGGGCGTTCTCAAACAGGGCAATTCGCTGATCGTCTCGCCGATTTTCTGGTTCATCCTGCTCGGCCCGGTCGGCGCGGTATTGCAGCGGCTCAGTTGTATTCTGGATTCGCTATGGGGCCATCGTTATGAGCGCTTCGTCGAGTTCGGTTGGGCCGCCGCCCGATTCGACGATCTGCTGGGGTGGATCCCGGCGCGCATCACGGCGCTTTCCTATGCGCTGATGGGAAGTTTCGAGGACGCGTTGCACTGTTGGCGCAAACGCGTGGGCGTCTGGTCCGACATCAACAGCGGACCGCTGCTGGCCTCCGGTTTTGGGGCGATGCACATGCAGATTTGCGAGGCCGCGGAAGAGGAAAACGAATTTGAAGAGCGATCTTCCGACCTTACCGTCACCCCGGATGCCGGACATGTGCGCCGGGTCGTCGCGCTGATCTGGCGGGTGCTATTGCTGTGGCTGATGGTGGGCATTCTGATGACCGGCGCGCATCTTGCCGGATTTATTTCAAGCTGATCTGTCTACCCGGATAATGCGCGCCGCTAAACTTGCGAGGCGGCATGAATTCGATTAACGCTATATTCCAGCGCGGGTTTCTGCTGTTGCTGGGGTGCACGGCGATTGTCTCGGCCGCGCAAGCGGAAATTTCTGTGCGTGACGACAGCGGCAGGACGATGGTTCTTCCCGCCCCCGCGCGTCGTATCGTCAGCCTCGCGCCGCATGTCACCGAATTGTTGTATGCGGCCGGGGCGGGAGATGCGGTTGTCGGTGCCGTGGCCTACAGCGATTATCCCGCGGCGGCGAAAACCATTCCACGCGTGGGCAGCGGCGCCGGCCTCGATATCGAGGCGATTGTTGCCCTGAAGCCTGACTTAATTATCGGTTGGCAGACCGGCAATCCTGCGTGGCAAGTCGAGCGTTTAGCCAAACTCGGCTTCCCTGTTTTTATGACGGAACCACGCCACATCGATGATGTGGCAGATTTACTGGCTCGATTCGGCCGGCTGGCTGGGACGGAGCAAGCGGCCGGGAAGAGCGTAGACGAATTTCGCCGCCATGCGGCGCGGTTGCGCGCGCGTTATTCAAAGCGTCCAACGGTGACGGTGTTTTATCAGATTCTCGACAGCTCCCTGCTCACGGTGAATGGACGCCACCTGATCAGCGACGTGATTAAATTGTGCGGCGGAAATAATGTTTTCGCGGATTTGCCCGCGTTGGTACCGCGCATCGATACGGAATCCGTGTTACGGAAAAATCCCGAGGCCATTGTTGCCAGTGGCGATGAACCGCTGTGGCCCGCATGGCGTGAGCAGTGGCGGAACTGGCCTATGCTATCCGCTGTAGCCCGCGATAACTTGTTTTTGATTCCGCCTGACCTGATGCACCGCCACAGCCCGAGGATTCTGGAAGGAGCTGAGCGGGTGTGTACGGCGCTCGATCAGGTGCGGGCCAGGCGAATAGCGGCTGACAAACGCTAACGATTTTTTCCGGGCTGCCACAGAACATCAGCGCGACCAGCATGAACGTTCAGCACGCGCGCGAGAACAAACAGCAGATCGGACAGACGGTTCAAGTATTTTGTGGCGGTGGCGTTTATTTTCTCCGCTTCTCCCAGGTGAATCACACACCGTTCCGCGCGGCGGCACACGGACCGCGCCAGATGACACACGGCAGAGGCTTCAGATCCTCCAGGAAGTATAAATTCCTTGAGTGGCGGCAAGTCCGCATTGAACCTGTCCAGTATCGTCTCCAGACGACTGACCTGAACATCGGAGATGGCAACGCGGCCGGGGATGCTGAGTTCGCCGCCGAGATCAAAAAGTTCGTGCTGGATGTCTGTTAGGGCGGCATGGATTTCTTCCGGCATCTTGTGAGTGAGCAGCACGCCGATGAGGCTGTTCAGTTCATCCACCGTGCCGATTGCCTCGATACGCCGGCTCGTTTTTTTCACGCGCGAACCGTCGCCCAGGCCAGTGGTGCCGTCATCGCCGGTACGGGTATAGATCTTGGAAAGTCGGTGCCCCATGTTCAGTTTTCTATCAACTTGTATTTGACCGGTATTTGCATGTCGAGACCGTGGCCTTCCAGCCAGATACGCGCCTCGACAAGATTACCGAGGCGCTTCAGGGAGTTTACCGCTGAATCGTCGAGAACGGCATAGCCGGAACCGCGCGCGACATGGATATGCTGTAGTTCGCCGTCCGGCGCCACATGGAAGGCCAGTTGCACTTCGCCCTGCCAGCCCCGTAGCCGCGCGATCCACGGGTAATGGAAATAGCGCGCTAGCTGCGACGTCAGCCGATCCTGAATGGATTGTCTGGCGGCAGCCGCGTTTCTGTCGGCATCTGCATTCGGCGACGGCGATGAGTTTGTGGTAATAGTTTTTTCGAGTAGACGATCAGGAGCAGGGAAATTTTCCCTGGGAAGCACCACGTCGTTACTTTCGGCCGAGGCCGATACCGGGGAAGAATTTACCGGCACCTTGAGCCGGGGCATCAATGACGCATGTGTCTCTCTGGGTTCAATTTCTTGCCTCATCCGTTGGTCCCGAGAGCGTTTATCGCCACGAAGCTCTACTTGTAACGGTTTCGCTCCGGCTGAAGAGGCGTACTCCACGCGGGGTGAAAACGCTGCGGGCATGTATCCGACCAGGCCATGAATCAATATTGAGATAAGCGCGAATGTCCGCAGCGGTGTGTTCACTTGGTTCATCTTGAGCAATGTGTGCCGCAAAAGCAGGCGCCGTCCTTCAGGTGGGCGCGCGACGCCGACCCGCGAACAGGGCCAAGAGTCCCGAGGCCATCAGCCAGAGGGCTCCTGGAATGGGAACTGCCGTAAGGTTCTCCATCGCGAAATACGCAGGCGTGTTCATGCCGAACGCGGCAGTGTCCGAAGAACTCAGGGTGAAAACGAGCTCGTTCACCGCGCCGAGGCCCGAGAGATCCACGGCTGTCCACGGCGAGACGATGTAGTCCAAGCTATTGTCGGCGAACCGAAAGTCGGCAAGGTAGAAGTCCACGGCGCCGGTCGTCGCCGCGCCGTTCTTGCCGGTAATGGTGAGCTTGAACCAATCCGGATCGTTGCCGGAGACGCCGCCGAATTTCTTCGCGAAGCTGTCACCGGCCTGCATCGACAGCGCTGTATAGGTCGTGTTGGTTAAGAAGGCCTGCGAGAGTAGCGTGCCCGAGGTAAAGGTCAGCCGGCTCGCATTCGGGTTGTAGTCAGGCGCATAGGAGACGCCATAATTTGCCGAGGCCAGGCCCGAGCCGGCGATGGCGCTGTACTGGTTCATGAATCCCGGTGTCGTGGTGTCGGTCCTATTGGAATAGGCCCAGCCTTCCCATGCCGTGGATCCGCCACCGAAGTCCGTGGCCAGGTTGTAATAGCCGGCCGGACCGCTCGTGAACTGGGTGGTGTTGCCGCCGGGGAGAGGGATTCCCGCGAAGAAAGAGTTTGGCGCGAGCGCCAAGTCATCGAAGGTGCTGATCGAGGCGTGCGCGGTGGCAGTGGCTATGACCAGCAGTGATGTAAGAAATTTGATGTATTTCATGAATTATCTCCAGTTCAAAATGTATAGCTCAGGAAGCGATGGACGAGCGGCGGCGTGGACGCGATACGACGAACAGACCGCTCAGACCGGAGAGCATTAGCCAGATCGTGGCCGGCAAGGGAACGGTGACAACGTTCAGTGCGCCGATCGCATCGAGATCGAAGCCCCCACTGCCGCTGGTAGGATTTGGATCGTATATCGGATGCGGTCCGCCGAAGGCGCCGGGGTAATTGTCGAACTGCGAGCCGTCACCGATGATATCCATGATGCGAACGTGGCTCACTCTATTGATGTCGAGCCCGGGAATTCCGGCGAGTGTGGCGAGATCGAACGGTGTTCCGAAACCTTGTTGGTACTTGCCTCCGAAGCCGTCAATGTTGGTGGGATCCACGGCACCGAACGAACCAACCGGCGCAGGCGTAAACGAGATACCGGGAAAGCGGGTGAAGTTCAAGCCATCCGATGAAACTCCGATCCACGCCAGCTCGAGAAAAGTGTCGGAGAATCCGTTTTCGAACACGGCAAAATCGAAACCCGCCCCGTTGGTAATGGGATTGGCAAAGCTGAGCGTGAGTTGACCGCCGTTGCCGAGGCCCACGATGTCAAATGAATTTCCCGCCGCCGGTCCGAGCGCATTCAGCGGCGTTTGCCAAGAGGCGTCCACGCCACTGCCCGGCAAGTAGTTGAGATAGCCCGTGGCCCATCCCACGAAGGCCGTGGAGTCCTTCGAGATCGCGGTGGAACCGGGTTGCCCGGCGGCCGGCGCATAGGGTCCGGCCGCGACTGGCCCGGCACTGAGCATAAGCATTGCGAATATGGTGTGTGGTTTCATCATGGTCTCCTGTCGATAGTTTCAGACGATTAGTGTGTGATCGATACGCCAGCCTGAAAGGCGCGTCCAGGCATGGGGTAGAGGGATCCGCTGTAGGCGGAGGTCGCGTAGACCTCATCGGCGAGATTGGTGACGCCGACAAAGCACTTTACGTGTTGGCGAGACCAGGTGGCGCGTAGATTGGCCACCGTGTATGGCGCCAGCTCGGGAAACTCAACACCGGCGACGTCGTTACCATCCGGCCGGCTGCCCACGCGCGTGAGATCGAGATGTACCAGCCAGCGCGCGCTGGCATGCCAGTCACCCCCCGCGCTCGCCTTGGTGCGCGCCACCAGTGGAATGGTCTCGCCGCTGCCGGCGAAGCGGGGGTTTAGCGCGCTGGCGTCGAAGCGCATCGAGAATGCCTCATGCAGGCGCGCGCGCAGGCCGAATTCGAGGCCGGTACGCAGCGTCTTTTCGGTATAGTTACGGTTCAGGTTGGTGGCGCCATCGAAGTAGATTTCATCTTCCCCCTGCGCATGGAACACGGCGATCGAAACTTCCAGCGGCGCTTGCGGGTGCCATCTCAGCCCCGTTTCAGCATGACGGCCCTGCTGGGGGTGTAGATCCGGCGCGGGGAGCGCCAGTTCATCCACGTTGGGGTTGCGGAAGCTCGTGGCATAGTCGAGGAACACCGTCATGCTGTCGGTAATCGTTGCCACAATGCCAGCATCCCAAGCACTGTTACGCCAGCGATCCCGAGATTCCATCTGGGATACCCAAACATTGTTGCAGTTCGCGAGGACCGGAATGTCAACTCCTCCGAATTTTACGAATTTTGTCTCGCACTGTCGCTTGTAGGCTTGAACGCTGCGATTGAGATCAAAGAGATCCCTCCGCGCACCGACGGATAACTCGACCATCTCGCTGAGGGGGATATCGGCCAGGAGATACGCGGCGGAATTCTCGATATGGCCCTCGGTAATCCGGCTTTGGTCCGGCACGGCGACGCCATTGCGCAGGGATTCGTAGTCGTCCTGAAACAGATTGGCGCCAATAGTGATA
This sequence comes from Sulfuricaulis sp., assembly GCA_030650525.1. Lineage (GTDB taxonomy): Bacteria > Pseudomonadota > Gammaproteobacteria > Acidiferrobacterales > Sulfurifustaceae > Sulfuricaulis. Next base: position 10,535 of record JAUSDQ010000019.1, on the reverse strand, counting down.
TCCGGCGCCAACGGTTCGGAACCGATCGTGAACCGGTAATCCAGATTCGTTTCGCGGGCTCGCTCTTTGATTTGCCCCAGCTGATCCTGGCGGGGTCGGGCAGGGTCGAAACCGAGATAGTAGGGATTTTCACGGTGGCGCGTGGAAAGCGTGAGGTGCAGGGGCTTTTCCTTTTCACCGGCTTCGAGCGTGGCGCGCAGGCGCCGCTCCTCCGTCTCACCATGATCGAAGGGCGTGGTGCTGGATTCACGGCCGGCCTGTGTCGCAAAGGCCTCTGCGCTCACCGCCCCGGGCAGCCCGTATTCGTCGTCGTGAGCGCTGGCTTCGAGACTCAGGCGCAGGTTATTGCTGTCGTGCGACAGTTTGAATCGGGCATCGCGGCGGTACAGATAACTGTTTTTTCGATGACCCTCCGTATCCGCGGTAGCCGCCAAGAAGCTGTAACCGGTTTTTTCAGTCTGATGACCGACCTCGACCTCGTAGCTTTTCGAGTCGAAGCTTCCGGTTTCAGCCGCGAGGCGCGCGGTTTCACTCCCCGCCGCGCGCGTGATGATGTTAATGGCGCCACCCACCGCGCCGCCACCGTAGCGCACCGCTTCGGGGCCGCGCAGTATCTCAATGCGCTCAATGTTCGACAGCGTCAGGGAACTTAGGTCAGGACCGGCGAGGTCCGGGGGATTTAGACGAACACCGTCCACCAGCACGATGACATTGGAAACCGCGGTATCGCCTTGCCCCCGCAAGTCCACGAAGGCATTCTTGTCGTTACCGCTGGCGCTGCGTTCCTGCAGACCTGTTTCGCGGGAGAGTAACTGCAGGAGGTTGGTTGCCGCCGAACGTTCGATGTCTTGGCGGGTGATGACGGTTGCCGAGCGCGGATTTCGCAGTAAAGTCGTATGGGGACGCGTGCCGCTTACGACTATTTCATCGAGACGCAGCACGTCGTCACCAGCCTGGACGCGCGCCGACACACTACCCGCACAAAGCGAGAGGAAAGTATTTGCAAACAGAATTTTGACTGCCATACGCATCCGACCCGCCGTCAGAATAATGGCGCGGTACGGAAATGCGATGGAAGGATGACTGTATCCCTCTTTCGCCGCCCGCCGCAGCCTATTGAGTTTTCCTCAGGCCGGTCTCCGGGCTTGCGCATGTCCAATGTGTTTGGACGGGCAGATCACCTTCCCATGCACCGGGATGTTATCCGGTTTACACAGTGGTGTTCGATCTGCTTTTGTTCGCGCTTACCGTTGCGGGGGCAGCGTGGGATTTGCGTAACCGATTACATGGTTTCGCGCACCTCACTTCCCATTTCATCCGCCCACATAAACATATACCTAAGCGAATAAACTCACGCTATCGGCTGTCATGTGTGGGAGGACACCTGAAGCAAATGTACTTCTTATCCACGCGCAATATATGGACTGAAGGAAGGCGTGTCAATGGGCCGTAAATCACGATCCGTGATCCGAAAATCGTGAAGTGGTTCACGACTTAACGATTTTCGGATCACGACTACGGTTCACAAAAAAAAGCCGGCCCGAAGGCCGGCTGTGTAATACCAGATTGGCAGCAAGAAACTTTTCGTCTTATTATTTTTTCTCGGGAGCCGCCGGAGCCGCGGCGGCTGGCGCAGCGGCGTCTGCCGGTTTGGCAGCCTCTGCGGCGGGTGCAGCGGGAGCGGCAGCGGGAGCCGCCGGAGACGCGGCGTTCTGTTCTTTTTTCTGGCAGGCGGTAATTGCCGTCAGGGTCAACAATGCGGCAAGCAGAATCGAGTATTTTTTCATATCGTTAAACTTCCTTTTATGATGTAAATAAATCGTGGTTGGGGTCTGGCAATCCAAGACGACGTCAAGTAGCCGGGCGCCTATTGTTCTCAAATAGCAGAAATCTTCCATTTTCATTATTGCACGTAAGCATTAATATTATTTATTAAACATCGGAAGTTGGCGCCAAAACAGCGTAGCGGGTGATCGGTTGTCAGGAGGCGAGGCGTGGGGCGCCGTAGAAAAGCCCCTGAGCATTGGAAACCCCGATTTTCTGAAGCGCGTGTTCCGTGGCGGCATCTTCCACGCTTTCGGCAATGGTCTTCATGCCAAACGAGGTGGCCAGCTCGTGGATGTGCGTGACGATTTTCCGATCGGATTCGTTGTGCAACATGCCGCGTACGAATGAGCCTTCGATCTTGAGGTAATCCGGCTGGAACTGGTTGAGAAAATTGTAGGTGGAGTAGCCGCTCCCGAAGTCGTCGAGCGCCAGTTTGCAGCCGAACGCGCGCAGGGTCTGGATATCCTGATGCAGGGTATCGCAGATGGGGAGCATCTCGCGCTCGGTGATCTCGATGGTAATCGAGCGCCCGCTGTCACAGGCCGGTTTGAGCAACTGGCTCAGTTCGGTTACGAAGTTTTTATTGTTGAAAGAGGAAATATCCACGTTGAGAAACAGGGCGAATTCCGCGGGAGTTTGAATCAGTGCCTGGCCAATGACGTGCAGGTCTACCTCGCGCGTCAACCCCAGCTCTTCCGCCACCGTGATGAAATCCTTGGCCTGGATGACCAAACCGTTGATCCGCATGCGCGCCAAAACTTCATAAGCCATCGGCTCCCCGCTAGTGAGATTGCAGATGGGTTGGAAGGCGGGGTGGATATGGCCATGTTCGAGTGCATTGCGCAACTGGAAGCCCTGACTGAAGATGGACATCACCGCCCGGCTGATGTCCGGTGACAGCGCCTCGATGCGATTACGGCCACCGCGCTTGCTGTGATACAACGCGACATCCGCGGCGCTCACCAGGTCCTGGGCGTTATTGCCGTGCGTCGGCGCCTCGGCCACTCCCATGGAGGATTGCAGTTGCATATGCCCGACCGGTAGCGGGATGCGGGTCTCGCTGATGCTGTCGTGAAGCTTTTGGGCGATGCGCGTGGCATTCTCGATGTCGGTATTCTTAAGCACCATGGCAAATTCATCCCCCGCCAAACGCGCGATGTAATCGTTGCGCCGGACTTGCTGCTTGAGCAATTGTGCCGTGGTGCGCAGCACCTCATCGCCCAACGGATGGCCGTAGGTGTCGTTAATGAACTTGAAACCATCGATGTCTATGAGCAACAGGCATACCGGCATGTTTTTCGGTATATGATCGGCCAGGATGACTTCGAGCTGGCTGTCAAAGTGACGGCGGTTATAGAGGTTGGTCAGGGGGTCGGTGACGGACTGATGATAGAGCTCGTCCTGATACCGGCTGAGCAGATGATTGAGCTCGACACTTTTTGTGATGTCGCCGAGCGTGCCTATTACGCCGGTAAAATTGCCGGCCGAGTCGATCTGCGCATCGGCATCGAGGCTCATCCACAGGTGCTTGCTATCCGCTGAACGCAGGGATATTTCACGGTTTTTCTCGTGCAACTGTGCCAGGACGCGCGATTCGAAGTTACGCAGGGAATTCTCATCCACCAGAAAATCGCTGAACGGTTTGCCGAGACAATCCTCGGTTTTAAAACCGGTCAACGCCTGCCAGGCTGGATTGACAAAGACGATGCGGCCGTCGACATCCAGCTCGAACAGAATTTCATGCATGCCGTTGACGAGTTTGCGCAACCGTGTTTCGCTGTATTCGAGCAGTTCCCGCGTTTCCTCGAGGCTCTGAATATAGTGGCGCATCGTGGTCGAACCGTCGGAAAATGCCTGATTGAGTTCCTGGATTTCACGGCTGCCCGACTCGATCAGTTTAACGCGCGGATGCCAGTTGCCGTGGGCGAATTCGCGCGCCCATTCCATCAGCGGCCGCAACGGGGCGGTGAGGCGGGTGAGCAGCACGTAAGTCAGTAGAAAAGCGACGGCCAGCAAAACCGCGGCCAGGAGGCTGCCCACCGCGACCACGCGCTGGATGTTCCGGTTAAGCGGGGCATGCGAAAGCGCCGCTTCGATCCGGCCGACTTTTTTTCCTTCGACGGTCACATCCGAGATCAGCAGCCGGGATGTTCCGGCCGTGCCCGTGAGCAACCATGTCAGCCAGCTCGCCGGTTCGGTGTTCCCCTGGTGATCGTAGAGTAGCGTGCCACCGCTTTCATCGATGACGCGGATCGAGGCAATGGCGGGATCGGCGGCGATCTTGCGCATGTAATCGTCCAATCCGGCGGTGTCGTAGGTTGCCACCATGCCGCGGACCGCGGGTTCAACGAACATCATCAGGTTCTGTGCCAGTTGCTGTTGCGCCTCGACATGGGCGCGAGCCGCTTGGCGCGCGAAGACGACGATGACGGCGGTGGCGGTGAGTAACAGCAGCAGGCAGAAGACAGCGGCAATTCGGGTGCGGAGAGTTCGGGGAACGAGCCGCAGGCGCTTCATCTATCCGCCGCCGAAAAAAGCAGAATAAAAGGGCGAACAGGGAGCCTATGCTCCGGCGCGGTTTTAAGCAGGCGACTTAATACCAATGCGCGTACTCCATCCTTTATAGTGCCGCTGCGAGTGGTTGAAAGTATAACGGCCGGGCCTTCATTAATCCACTTGGGCGGCTAATCCGGCAGAAACCAGCGAGTGCCGTCGGCGCGGATTTCGCGCAGTCGGCATTGGTACAAGCGCTCAAGGTTCGGACGTTGCAGCATGCCGGACAGCGGTCCATGGAGGCACTCACCCTTATCGAACAGCAGAATGCCATGGGTGCCGAAACGCGCCGCCAGATTGATGTCATGCAGCACAAAGATATTGAAGTGTCCCGGGCGGCGCGCGCGCTCAGCCAGCCGTTCCAGGATCTGGACCTGGTGACGTAGGTCGAGGTGGTTGGTCGGCTCGTCCAGCAGGCAGATAGGCGCATCCTGTGCCAGCAGCGCCGCAATATCGACCCGCCGCCGCTCGCCGCCGGATAGTGTCGCGAGCGAGCGCTGCGCCAAGCCGGTTAGTCCGACAGTCTCAAGTGCCGCTTCGGCCGCGCGATAATCCTCCGCGCTTTCCCATTGCCACCGTGGCAGGCGTGGATACCGGCCGGTCAGCACGGTTTCGAGGACCGTGGCGGGAAACGCCGATTCGAAATCCTGAAACAGCAGGCCCAGCCGCCGGGCACGCTGGCGATGCGGGACACCGCGGATGTCCGTGCCGTCGAGGCCGATGCTGCCCTGATCCACGGGACGCAGGCCGGCGAATGCGTGCAGTAATGTCGTTTTTCCGCTGCCGTTCGCGCCCAGGATCACCCAGTTCTGGCCGGCCTCGAAGCCGACGGTCAAGTCCGCGCATAAAGTTCGGCCGGCTACCTTGAGCGATACATCGCGGGCTTGCAGCATGGCCATGTCAGCGCGCCCGGGCCAGGAGCAACAGGAACACCGGCACACCCAGCAGCGCCGTGAGCACACCGACCGGCAATTGCATGGGAGCGATCCAGCTGCGTGCGAGCGTGTCGGCCACTGTCAGGAATGCTCCGCCGAGCAGCACGCTCGCCGGCAGCAGAAAACGGTGATCCGAGCCGGCCGCCAACCTTAATATGTGCGGAATGACAAGGCCGACGAATCCGACGCTACCCGCCAAAGTGACCGCCATGGCGGTCAGCAATGAAGCCAGCAGATAGATGATAAGTCGCAGTCGCGCCGGGTTCACTCCGAGCGCGGCGGCAATGTTTTCGCCGCGCATGAGCAGGTTGAGTGGACGAGCGAACCACAGCGACACGGCCAGGCCCGCCACCAGCGCCAGCAGTGCCGAACCGGGTTGTGTCGCGGTGCTCAAGTCACCTATCAGCCAGAACAGCATTCCCTGCACTTGCGCCGCGGGCGCTAACGCCAGAATCAGCGTGATCATGGCGCCCCAGCCGGCGGCGACCACGACGCCGGTGAGCAGCAGACGATTCTGTGTCCAGACAGAACCGGCACGACTCAATCCAAAGACCACGAACATGGAGAGGATCGCGCCGAGAAAGGCGTTGCCGCGCATCCATCCTGTGCCCAATCCCGCCAGCATGGACAGCAGTGCGGCGACCGCCGCGCCTCCCGAGATACCGAGCACATAGGGATCGGCGAGCGGATTGCGCAGTAACACTTGTAGCAAGACTCCGGAGAGCGCCAGCAATCCGCCGACGGCGAAGGCCGATAACGCGCGCGGGAGACGCAATTCATGAATAACCAGATAGCTCGTATCGTTGGGGCCGTCGCTCAATGCTTGCCACAGTTCCGCCATGCTGATATTCAGGCTGCCCTGCGACAGCGCCAACCACAGACTTAACGGCGCCGCCGTCAGCAGGATCAGCACAATGACCAGGCGGCGGTTCATTTCAGCGTAATGGCAGGATTTGCCAGCCGCGCTTCTGTGCTTCCCGCTGCAGGATATCGTCGGGATTGACGGCCACCGGATGATCGACGATGGCAAGCAGCGGTAGATCGTTGTGCGAATCGCTGTAGAACCAGCTGTCCTGCAATGTCCCCCCGTGATCCTGCATCCAGCTTTTCAGGCGCGTGACCTTGCCTTCACGATAGCACGGCGTGCCCGCAACTTTCCCCGTGAAGCGGCCGTTAAGTTCTTCCGGCTCGGTCGCGATCAGGTGCGGGATATCGAACTCCGCGGCGATCGGCGCGGTGACGAAGCGGTTGGTCGCGGTGATGATGACGAGCGTGTCGCCGTGCGCCCGATGCAAGTTCACCAGCGCCCGTGCGGCGGGCGTGATTATGGGCAGAATCTTGGTCTGCATGTACTGCCGGTGCCAGCGGTCGAGGGTGGCGCGGTCGTGGGCGGCGAGCGGTTTCAGCGCGAACGCGAGAAACTCCATGATATCGAGCGTGCCCGCCTGATACTGTGCGTAGTAGCGCTCGTTTTCGCGCTCGTATTGCGCGCCATCGACGATGTGGCTCTCGATCAGAAACCGTCCCCAGGCGTGGTCGCTGTCGCCGCGCAGCAGCGTGTTGTCGAGATCGAAGATGGCGAGACTCACATTAAACCTCTGATGAAAAATTCACCGCATAGGCGCAAAGGTTAACATAACAAAGGGTTAAAGATTTACACGTTAGAACCTAACAAAAAGCAAAAAATAGACAGGATTCACAGGATTAGAAACAGGATTAACAGGATTTCTTATCTCTAAAATCCTTAATCCTGTAAATCCTGAAAAATCCTGTTAATCCTGTCTATTCCATTTTGTTAGCGGCTCTTATTTTATTTTCAGAATAGAAGTTTCGTTCCGGGAGCGGGTGTTGCAGGTCCCAGATATGCACGTTGGCATCGTCGGATGTCGAGGCAAGATAACGCCCGCTGGGGGCAAGCCGCACGAAGGTTCCGCACAGTGCATGCGGCTGAAAACGCTTTACCACGGCGCCGGTCCCAGCATCGAGCAGGTACACCGCGCTATCGGTCTGGCGGCCGATGCTCGCGAGTGTCCGGCCATCGCGGTGGAAGCTTATGGATTTGACCAGGCCATGATGTGGCGTGCGCAGGATTTGCAGGCCGCCATCGGGAAGACGCCAGCGGAACAATTTGAACCAGCCGCTACCCATGAGGTAACTCCCTTCAGGCGCGAAGGCCAGATCCTGGGCATCGGTGGGCGGCGCGGGCAGTGGCTGCGGTTCTTCGCCCAGGCGCCAGTGGAACACGCGCCCGTCGGTTCCGCTCGAAGCTATTTGTCGGGTGGCGGCGTGATAGGCGATCGCCCGTACCGCGCCCCGGTGCGGGCGCACGTCACCGATGAGGGAAAAATCCGCCAGCCGCCACAGGCGCACATGTCCGTCTTGGTGCCCTGTCACAACGGTCGCCGCGGTTTCATCGGCGGCCATGCCGGTCACCGGCGACGGCGTAACGATGCGTTTCAACAATGTACCTGCTCTGGTCCAGCGCGCGAGCGTGCCGTCATAAGCGGCGGAAAGCAGTTCTTGGTCCCGGTTGAGAAACTGCATGCCCTGGAGCGAACCGGTGTGCGCTTGCCAATGGGAAAGTTCCTGGCCGTCCGGCAGGCGCCACAGGCGGATGCGGCCCTCCGAGCCGCCCGTGGCCAGCGTTTCCGAGCGCTCATCGAAGGCGAGCGAGTAACCGTTATTGTGCACGTCACGCAGGATGACGTTGGCCGGAATGCTGGCAGGCGAGGCGCAACCAGCCAGGACCATTGCGCCTGACACCAGCGCGATGCCGATGAGCCGCGCTAGGCCTTGGCGAGCATTGCTGTCACGACAGCTTCGTGAAAAAATCATAGAATAGTTCTCGCAGCACTTTGCTGGATGGCGGGATGGTAATGATAGACGAACACGGTTATCGCCCCAACGTGGGCATTATTCTGTGCAACCGCCACAACCAGGTTCTCTGGGCGCGGCGCTGCGGTCAGGACGGCTGGCAGTTCCCGCAGGGCGGCATCCACCCGAAGGAAGCCATTGAGGCCGCCATGTACCGCGAGCTGCGCGAAGAGGTCGGCCTCGTTGCGTCGCATGTCGAGATACTGGGACAAACCCGCGACTGGCTGCATTACGATATTCCCGACGATTATCGCCGCCGCAACCCGAACAGCGCCTTCCGGGGCCAGAAACAGATCTGGTTCCTGTTGCGTCATCTGGGGTGCGATGATGACGTGCGGCTCGATCTGTGCGAGCGGCCCGAATTCGACGAGTGGTGCTGGATCGAGTACTGGAGACCGCTTGAGCACATCATCAGTTTCAAGCGCGAAGTGTACCAGCGCGCACTCGCCGAGCTCGAGCCTCTCCTAACCCTCGCACGCGCGCAGGATTAAGGGATACGCGGCGCATGCCCCCGGCCGCCGTCCGCCCGTCTTCGCGACATCGTTTTCTGGTTGTCCTCGCCACGCTGACTGTTTTGTTGTTGGGGTTTTTCGCGCTCGGCCGTCTTCCGATCGACCTGTTGCCCGCGCATGAGGCGCCGCACTTGCTGGTGCGGGTTTCGGTGCCGGGTGTAAGCGCGTCGGTGATCGAGGAGAAAATTACACGCCGGCTGGAACAGTCGCTTACCGGAACCACGGGAGTGACAAGTATCGAGTCGGTTACCGTGTCGGGCGCCGCCGTCATTGATTTGCAGTTGAAACACCGGCGCGATATCGAGGCCGCGCAGCAGGATATGACTGTACGGCTCGAGCGGGCCAAATCATTCTGGCCCGCTTCGGTGGAGCCGCCAGGCGTTTCCATTGTGGATGCATCGTCCGTCGTGGCGGAATTTGTCGTGACGTCGCGCTTGCGCGACCCGCTGGCATTGCGTGACTGGGTCCAGGATGAGTTCGCCAGAAAGCTCCGCGAGTTGCCAGGCGTGTCCACGGTGGACGTGCAAGGCGGCGCGGTGCGCGAAATCCTGGTGATGCCGGATCAGCGGCGGTTGGCGGGATTCGGACTTTCGTTTGGCGATCTGTTGCAGGCGATCCGCAAGGGCCCCGCGACGGACACCCCGGTTCGGCGTCCACCGGCGAAGAGCCGCGGTCGCCACGTGGCGATGCAATCGGGCGGTGCCGCCGCCGTGGCGGCGCTGCCGGTAATTTTGCCCAGCGGTGAAAGCATCTCTCTCTCCGAAATCGCCACGGTAACGCTCGGCGAAGGGGCGATACCCGAGCATTTCCGTTTTGACGGCAGGGAGGCCGTTAAGATAACTGTCCACCGGCAGCCGCGGGTGGTCATGTCGGAGGTAGTCGAACGGATTCAGGCGCACGGGGAATGGATGCGCGCGAACCGGTTGATTCCCGAAGACATTGAGATCCACCCTCTCTCGCCGAGACTTATTCAGGCGCGGCAATCGCTCGGGCGTATCGCTTGGGCGCTCGTGGCAGGTGTGGCGCTGGCGCTGTTCACGGGGCAGCTGTTGCTGGGCAGTGGACGGCGTAGCGTAATACTTGGGGTCGTCATCGCGGCCTCGTTGCAAGCGGCTTTTGTATTGATGGCGCTGTCGAGGTTCACGCTCGATGTGATGACACTCGGGGGGCTGGCGATGGGCGCGGGTCTTTTCGGTAGCAGCGCCATCCTGCTGTTCGAAAACGGCCGCCGCCCTGCGGACCACGGTGCCATAACGGTTAGTCCGGTCATGGCCATGGTTGTCACGCTTCCGGCCGCGCTGCTGCCGGTTTTGTTCGTGGGCGGCGGGATAAACCTGCTGTTCCGGGAATTCGTCCTCGTTTTTGGCGCCGCCTGGCTGATCTCCGCTTGGCTCGCCCTGATGCTGGTTCCGGCGTTCGACAAGCGCCGTCGCCATGGGTCGGAGCGGAGAAATGGGTCCGTCGGTCACGGGATCGCCGGAATACGCCAATCGTACGATAACCTGCTGCGCCGGTTGCTGCGGAAACCCGTGGCAGCGCTGATGCTGGCATTTATCCTGGTGACCCTTATGTTGACGGTGTTTTCCCTTAAAAGACAGGAAGCTCCGCTGACCGACGATACCGGAGCCATGGTGGCGCGCATTCAGGGAACCGATCGCGAACGCTTGGCCAGGTTCGCCGACGACATCGCGCAGCGGCTGCGTTCCGTGCCGGATTGGTGCGAAGCAAGGCACAGCTTGCAGGCTTCACACGAGGAACTCAGTCTGCGCATGGATGAAGATCGCGCGCGTGAACTGGGAATCGATATCACCGATGCCGGGAGAGCGCTGGCGAT